>CAIKBD010000455.1 GCA_903825565.1 uncultured Anaerolineales bacterium
CCGTTCTTTCGCAACGGCAAGCGCGTGGGATTCGCCGGGAGTATCGGACACATGGCGGACATTGGCGGCGCGCTCGACTCGAATGCGGTGCACGAAGTGTACGAGGAAGGTCTGTTCATTCCGCCGACACGCTTGTACGCCGATGGCAAACCGATTGACGCGGTGCTCGATTTTGTGCGCGCGAATGTGCGCGTGTCCGACATGGTGATCGGCGATATTCACGCGCAAGTGAGCGCGGCGCAAGTCGGCGCGGCGAAAGCATTGGCATTGCTCGAAGAGTACAACCTGGATTCGCTCGATGGCATCGCCGACGAAATTCATGCGCGCTCCGAAGCCGCGATGCGCGACGCGATTCGCGCCGTGCCCGATGGGACGTACTCGTGCGCGCTCACGTTCGATGAACTTGATGGACCGCTTCCGCTTCAAGTTGCGATCCAGGTTCACGGCGACGAGATCACGGTGGATTATTCTGGTTGCGCGCCGCAACATCCGCGCGGCGGCATCAACTGCACGTTGACGTACACGCTCGCGCATTCGGCGTACTCGTTGAAATGCGCGCTTCTGCCGGACGTGCCGAGCAATTCGGGTTGCTACAAACCGATTCACGTCATCGCGCCGGAGGGAAGCGTCGTCAATTGCAAATCACCCGCGTCGGTGACGAATCGCACGCGCACCGGTTGGTATCTCGCGCCGTTGATTTTTGGCGCGCTGTCCCAGGTCGTGCCGAACCAGGTCATGGCTTCGGGTGGATTGATGACGGGTTACAAAGTGTACGGCATCGCGCAAGACGAGTCCACGTTCAACGCATGGCTGTTCAACGCGGGCGGACTCGGCGGCAACGCGCACGGCGACGGTGCATCGTCCACAATTTTTCCGAGCAGTGCCTCGAATGTGCCGACGGAATTATTCGAGGTCGCCGTGCCGGTGCTCGTGCACGAAAAAGAACTCGTGGCAAATTCCGGCGGCGCGGGCAAACATCGCGGCGGGCTGGGACAACGCGTTACGATTTCGCGCTTGCCAAGTTACGCTGGCTCGCTCTTTGTGATGTTGTGGCCCCATCGCCAGGTCGTACCGCCGGAAGGTTTGGTCGGCGGCGAGCCGGGGAAACGCACGCGCATCATTTGGAACGGCAAGGAATTGTCGCGCGAAGAAATCACCTCGAGCACCGGCGTGATTCATCTCGACGACGCGCGCGAGATCGTCACCATCGAAACCGCCGGCGGCGGCGGGTTCGGCGCGCCGAGCGAACGCGCGCGCGAGTTGCGCGAACGCGACGCGCGCGATGAACTTGTAATCGGCGCATCCAATTAACAGACGGCACGCTTGCCAATCAAAAAACCTTCCCAACAGACCTGGGGTTGCGGAAGGTTTTTTGATTTCTCCGCGCTCGTCTGCGTCCGATTTTTTGTGCCGATCCAAAACTGTGACGCACACCCGTTCGATCCGGGCGGTTGGCTAATCTATGCTATAATGGGGCAAACTGGATTCGTTGCCTGACGTTTTCCTTTCCCAATTCTTCCGGGCTGGAGAAGATGTATGACCATGCCAACCAAAGCGACGCTCGCGCAAGAGAATGTCGCGTTACGCCGCCGCATCGCAAAATTGAAAAAACAATTGGCGGCGCACGCTGGCACACACACGACCGCCCCAGACGCCTTGCCCCTCGTCGAGAATGAAAAAAATCTCCGCGCTTTTTTCAACACGATTGATCACTTGTTGTTTGTGCTCGACGCGCAGGGTAACATTTTGTTGACGAACGACACCGTCACGCGCAAACTGGGGTACACGCTCGACGAGTTGCGCGGGCAAAGTGTTTTGCAGGTGCACCCGCCGGAGCGCCGCGCCGAAGCCGCACGCATCGTTGGCGAAATGTTAGCAGGCACCGCCGACTATTGCCCGGTGCCGCTCGTCGCCAAAGACGGGCGGCACCTCTCAGTTGAAACGCGCGTCGTCAAAGGCACATGGAGCGAACAACCGGTGATCTTTGGCGTGACCAAAGACCTCTCCGAGATCAAGGCATCGGAAGAAAAATTTTCCAGAGTGTTTCACGCCAGCCCCGCGCCTATGGCATTGACCGACACCCGCACCGGTAAATACATCGCGGTCAACGAAACTTTTTTGCGCCTCCTGGGTTATTCGCGGGAGCAAGTGCTCGACAAGACCGCACTCGAACTGAACCTCTTTGTCAATCCGCAACAGCGCACGGCGTTGCTGCAAGAGATGCAACGCCAGGGATACTTGCGCAACGAACCCGTGCTCGTACGCACGCACGCCGGCGACGTGCGCCAAGGCATTTTTTCGGCGGAATTCGTGCGCCTGCAAGATCAAACGCTGTTGCTAACCGTGATGGACGACGTGACCGAACGCCGGCAGATGGAAGCATCCTTGCACCAAAGCGAGGGCCGCTTTGCGCGGGCGTTTCATTCCAACCCCGCCGTCCAATTGATCGTCGCCGCCGCCAGCGGGCGCATCTTGGACGCGAACGAAGCGTTCTGCCAACAGACCGGCTACTCGCGCGAAGAAACGCTCGGACGCACCACCCAGGAACTCGGCTTGTGGATCCAACCGGACAAACAGCAACAAATGATCCAAACCTTGCGGGCGGGCGGGCAAGTGCGCGACATCGAAATCCAGTTTCAAAGACAGTCGGGCGAAGCTCGCACCTTGCTTTTCGCGTTCGAGCCGATTGAACTGAACAATGCGCCGTGCATCATTTCATCGGGCGTAGACATTACCGAACGCAAGCGCGCCGAGCAAGCGCTCCAAGAAGCGAATACGCGCTACTATGCGTTGTTCGAACAATCGCACGACGCCGTGTTCATCTTGGATTTGCAGGGGCGGCATTTGGAAGCGAACCAACGCGCCGCCGACATGTTGGGCTATCCGCCCGCCGAAGTTATCGGGCTGTCGGTGCACGACGTTTCGGCGGAGAACGAACCAAGTCTCCGCGTCATCGAACGACTTGTCGCCGGCGAACATGTGCCGTTGTACGAACGCTTCTTTCGCAAAAAGGATGGCACCGTCTTTCCGGTCGAGATCAACGTCGAACTCATCCGCGACGCGCACGGCGCCCCCGTGCACATTCAAAGCGTCGTGCGCGACATCACGGAGCGCAAGCAAGCGGAGCAGGCGTTGCGGCGCAGCGAAGAGCGGTACCGCACCCTAGTCAATTCGCTGGATATTAGTTTGTGCCGCTGGTTGCCCGACACCACGCTCACCTTTGCCAACGAAAGATATCGCCGCATCTTTGGCATTCACGACAATGCCATTGGAACCCAATGGCTGGACTTGGTGCCCGCCGAAACGCGTGCGAACACGGCACACTTTTACCAAGCGCTCGCGCAAGCTCCGCGCACCGTGAACTACGAACATCCCGTCACCACCGAAGACGGCAAGGTGCGGCACTATCAATGGATTGACACACCCATTTTCGACGCCCACGGCAAACTCACCGAATTTCAATCCATCGGGCTGGACATCACCGAGCACAAGCAAACCGAGACGGCGTTGCGCCAAAGCGAAGCGCTTCTCTCCGAAGCCCAACGCGTTGGACGAATCGGGCACTTGGAATGGTCGGCGACGAATCCGAACTTGATCTGTTCCGCCGAATTGCATCGCATCTTGGAACTGCCGCTCGACGCACCGATCACCAAGCACACGCTTGCCGAGATGATGTCCGCCGAGGATCGCGCGCGGTTGCGCGCGCTCGACCAGCACTATTTTGCCGCACGTTCCGACCTGGATTACGAGTACCGCGTTACCCTCGCCAGCGGCAAACAGCGTTGGCTCCACCACCAAGCCCAAGTCACGTACGCGGCAGACGGCAAACCCGTGCGGATGATCGGCATCGTGCAAGATGTGACCGAACGCAAGCAAGCCGAAGAGAAATTGCGCGCCAGCACCGAACGCTTCAACACCTTGTTTTATAACGCGCCGCTCCAAGCCATCATCTATCGCTTTATCCGCGACGCCAACGGCGAGGTGGTGGATTGGGAGGTCAGCGATGTCAACCCGCTTGGCGCGGCAAGCATCGGGCAAGCCGCCGATGCCTTGATCGGCAAACGCGCAACCGAACTGTTTGGCGCGCAAGTCATGGCGCCGTACTTTGAACGCGCGCGCCAGGTGTTGGCGACCGGGCAAGCCCAACTCTTTGAAACCTACTTTGAATCCAACCAACAGGAATACTTGTCCTCGGTCTTTATGGTCGGGCCGGATCACTATGCCAACGTCAGCGTGAACATTACCGCACGCAAACAAGCGGAGCAACTCCGCAACCGCCAAGCCACGCGCATCCAAATTTTGCACGAACTCGATTCGGCGATCTTGGCAAACGAGCCGCCCGATTGCATTTCGAACAAGGCGCTAGAACTCATCGCCCCGATCATTCCGTTCGAGCTCGGCGTCGTGTTGCTGTTTGATCGCGAGCGCTCCGAGGCATGGCTCGTCGCCATGCGCGGCGAACCCACCGTCCCGTACGCCGTCGGCACACGGGGACAGATCGATCCCGGCATGCTCGGCGTGATCGAACAAACCGGCACCTGGGTGACGAGCGATCCCGCCAGCCGCCCAAACCTCGACCCACTCACTCGGCAAATCCTTGCCGCCGGGTACGCATCGCTCGCCCACTCGGCGATGCAAATGGATGGACCCATCTACGGCGGCATTCGCCTCTTTGCGCGCGCCGAACACGCATTCACCGCCGAACACGCCGAAATCCTCGTCGAAGTGGTGAGTCAGCTCGCCATTGCCATCGCGCAAACGCGGATGCGCGAGCAAATCCAACAGCACACCGCCGACCTGGAAGCGCGCGTGAAGGAGCGCACCGCCCAAGTGCAAGACCTGTACGATAACGCGCCCGCCGGCTATCACTCGGTGGATGCGGACGGCAAGATCATTTTGATGAATCAAACCGAGTTGAATTGGCTGGGCTATCCGCGCGCGCAAGTGATTGGTCGCCCGATCACAGACTTTTTGACGCCGCCCAGCGCCGCCACATTCCAAACCAACTTTGCGCGTTTCAAACAACTCGGCGAGACTAGAGACGAAGAGTACGAATTTATCCGCAAAAGTGGCGACAGTTTCCCCACGGTCGTCAACCGCACCGCCGTGTACGACGAACGGGGCGGCTTTATCATGAGCCGCTCGACCGTGTTCAACAACACCGAGCGCAGAAAAGCCGAACGCGAAATTCGGGCAAGCCGCGATGCGCTCAACGCCGCCAACCGCGAACTGGCGCGCGCCTCCAAACTAAAGGACGAATTTTTGGCGAACATGAGCCACGAACTGCGTACCCCGCTGAACGCTATCCTGGGATTTGCCGAAAGTTTGATGGACCAACTATTCGGTCCGCTCAACGAACGCCAGCTCGACGCCATGCAAACCATCGAAACAAGCGGCAGGCATTTGCTCGCGCTCATCAACGACATTCTCGATCTCTCCAAGATCGAAGCCGGCAACATCACGCTGGATGTAACGCCCGTCTCAACTCAAGCCATTTGCGAAGCGAGCCTCATTTTTATCCGGCAGATTGCGCTCAAGAAACAAATCCAAGTCACCTCGACGCTCGATCTAACCGTCGAGTGGGTTGCCGCCGACGAACGTCGCCTCAAACAAATGCTGGTCAATCTGCTCACCAACGCCGTCAAGTTTACGCCGGCGGGCGGGCGCATCAAACTGGTGGTGGAGGGGCACGCCGAAAATAAAACGGTGCAGTTTACGGTGCAGGACACGGGCATCGGGATCGCGCCGGAGGATTTGACGCGTTTGTTCAAGCCATTTGTCCAAGTGGATGGCAGTCTAACCCGGCAGTACGAAGGCACGGGATTGGGCTTGGCGCTCGTCGCCCGCATGGCAGAAATGCACGGCGGGAGCGTTTCCGCCGAAAGCCAGGTCGGCGTCGGCAGTCAATTCACGATCACTCTGCCCTGGTCCGACGCTATGCAATCCTACACCAACGCCCCCGAAACCACACCGAGCGCCGCGGTCATCCCCGATTTGCCCGTCGTCACTCCGGTCGCCGCAGACGCGCCGCTCATCCTGATCGCCGAAGACAACGAAGCCAATATTCTCATGCTGTCTGCATATCTCCAGGCAAAGGGCTATCGAATCTCTATCGCCCGGCACGGCGGCGAAGCGCTGGACGCGGTACGCGCCGAACGCCCCGCGCTCATTTTGATGGATTTGCAAATGCCCGTGCTCGATGGCTTGGAAGCCATGCGGCGTTTGCGCCGCGAGAGCAACCCGGTGCTCGCGCAAATCCCGGTGCTCGCGGTCACCGCGCTGGCAATGCCCGGCGACCGCGAACGGGCGCTCGCGGCGGGCGCGAACGACTATTTGAGCAAACCGCTCAACCTGCATGCGCTCACCGAGATCATCGCCCGCCTGCTCCGCGCCGCCTGAACGCAAAAACCCAGCCCCGCCGAAAACCGGCACGGGCTGGGTTTTGTATCGAATCACATCCGCGCGCAACAACTCACTGCGCGGCAGGCGTTTGCGTTACCCCCGCCATCAACAACCCCAACTGTTCGCGCGTGGCGTCCACGGCGTTCAACGTTTCGAGGATGCGCCCTTTGTAGATCACCGCGATCCGATCCGCGAGCGACAAGATCTCGTCGAGTTCGGCGGATACGAGTAGCACCGCGCACCCACGGTCGCGCCATTCGATCACGCGGCGATGAATGTACTCGATGGAGCCGACATCCAACCCGCGCGTCGGCTGGTTCAAGATCAGCAGTTTGATCGGACGCGAAAATTCGCGCGCGACGATCACCTTTTGCTGATTGCCGCCGGACAAACTTTCGACCGGGATAAAGGGGCTGGGGGTGCGTACGTCGAAATCGCGGATGCGCTCGCGCGCGTTCGCGTCAATCGCGGCATAGTCCATTTGCCAGCCGCGCGCGAACGGCGTTTGGTAGTACGTGCACAGCACGAGGTTGTCGCTGATCGGGAACGGCAACACCAAGCCATGCTTGTGCCGATCCTCCGGCACGTGCGCCACGCCGCGCTCGATGATCGGGCGCGGCGGTTGGTTCGTTACCGCTTGATCGAGCAACGTAATTTTGCCGCCCGTCGCCGCGCGCAACCCGGTCAACGCTTCGACGAGTTCGGTTTGCCCATTGCCTTGCACGCCGGCAATCCCCAGCACCTCGCCGGCGCGCACGGTGAACGACGCGTCGTTGACGACCGGCACCTTGCGCTCGTCGAGCACGCGCAAGTGTTCAACGCGCAACACCTCCGCCGCCGGTTGCGCCGGTTGCTTTTCGACGGTGAGGATCACTTCGCGCCCCACCATCATCGCCGCCAGTTTGTGCTCGTCCGTTTCCGCCGGCGTCACCGTGCCCACCACGCGTCCGGCGCGCAACGTCGTGATGCGGTCGGCGATCTCTAACACCTCTTTGAGTTTGTGTGTGATGAAAATGATCGAGACGCCGCGCCCGGTGAGTTCGCGCATAATGCGAAAGAGATCGCCGGCTTCTTGCGGCGTGAGCACGGCGGTTGGCTCGTCGAGAATTAAAACATCGGCTTGGCGGTACAACGCCTTGACGATCTCGACGCGTTGTTGCACGCCCACCGGCAAATCGTGCACGAGCAGATCGGGATTCACGTCCAAGCCGTACTGATGCGAGAGCGCACGAATGCGCGCGCTCGCCGTTTGGCGATCCAGCACGACGCCGTGCCGCACGGTTTCGGTTCCCAGGATGATGTTTTCCGCGACGGTGAAAACCGGGATCAGCATAAAGTGCTGGTGCACCATGCCAATCCCGCGGCGAATCGCGTCGTTCGGATCGCGAATGGCGACCGGCGCGCCATTGACCAAAATTTCGCCGGCGTCTTGGTGGTACAACCCGTAGACGATATTCATCAGCGTCGTTTTGCCCGCGCCATTTTCGCCGAGGAGCGCGTGAATCTCGCCTTTGCGAAGTTGAAAATCTACGCGGTCGTTCGCCAAAACGCCGGGAAAACGTTTCGTAATTGCTTTGAGTTCGAGCGCGTTCGTTTCCATAGGCAACTCTGTGGAAAGGGTGAAACGTAAAGCGTAAAACGGGCAATGCTTTACGTTTTATTTTTTATTCTCTCATCCGCCGGTCTTTTCGTACGCAATGCCATCCGCCGCGGGCGCAGACGTTTTGCCGACGATGCCGGTGAGCGCGATCATCGTGAGGATGTACGGCAACATCCCGACGAATTGCGACGGCACGGGAATGCCGAACCCCTGCGCGTTGATCTGCAACGCCTGCGCCGCGCCAAACACCAGCGACGCCGCCCATGCGCCGAACGGCGTCCAGCCGCCAAAGATCATCGCGGCGAGCGAGATAAACCCGCGCCCGTTCGTCATCAACGGCTCGAAACTGGGCACGGATTCAAGCGTAAAGTACGCGCCCGCCAAGCCCGCGATCATCCCGCCGATGATCGTGTTCGCGTAACGCATCTTGAATACATTGATCCCCACCGTGTCCGCCGCGCGCGGGTGTTCGCCGACGGCGCGCGTCCGCAAGCCCCACGGCGTGTGGAACAAGACAAAATGCGTGAGCACGACGAGCACAATCGCCGTGATGGCGATCAGTTGCTGTTCAAAAATTTTGCCAAACACCGGCAAATCGGCGAGCACGGGAATGTGAATGGTCGGCAGAACGCCGGGCGCGTGCGGCACTTGGCCCTGGAAAAACAGTTGGCGATTCAAATAGCCGGTCAAGCCGATGGCGAGAATGTTGATCACGGTGCCGCTAATGATTTGGTTGACGCGAAAGGTGACGGACAGCGCGGCGTGAAACGCGCCGCTCAGCCCGCCGATCAGGATCGCCACCGTCACGCCGACGATCAGACTGAGCGCAGTGCTCGTCGGCGTGATCTCGGTCCCGGCAATCGCTTGGTTGGTGTAAATCGAAGCGACAAAGCCAAAGAACGCGGACAGCAACATCATCCCTTCAATCGCAATGTTGACGACGCCGGCGCGTTCGCAGTAGACGCCGGACAGCGCACCCAGCGTTAGCGGCGTAGCGACTTGGAGCGTCGTGCGAATCATACTCACGAGGATGAGCGCGGCGGGCAACTGCGCGCCGCCAATCACCACCGCCGTCGCAATGATCGCGCCGACGGTGAGCAAGATAAATGCAAAACGGGGTAAAGACACGCTGAGACTCCTGAACGCGTAGATGAGTTAGGTAGTTGGGTAGTTGAATAGTTATAGTTGGTTTGCGGTCTGATTGCTCAACACGCCAACGATCTAACTACCAAACTAACAAACTACCCAACTATCGAACTAACAAACTACCCAACTATCGAACGACTCAACTCCACCCGCGCGTCATCATCGCATCGCCTTGTTTGGGTGTGCGGATGCGGAAGAGAAAGCGCACGATCACGTCGGCGGCGACGAACAGGAGGATGAGCGATTGGATCACCGACACAATATCCACTGGTACCTGGGTCAAGAATTGCATGCGCGTCGCGCCATTCCGCATCGCGCCCATCAAAATCGCGGCAAGCGCCACGCCGACCGGATGCGTCTTGCCGAGGAGCGCGACGGTGATCGCGTCAAAGCCGTAGCCGAGCGAAAAACTCAACTCGTGCCGGTAATTCAGCGCGGTGACTTCAATCGTGCCCGCCAAGCCAGCCAGTGCGCCGCTCAAGCCCATCGTCAGAACGGTGATCCACGCGACGTTCATCCCCGCGTACTGCCCCGCGTTGGGGTTGGTGCCGACGGTGCGAATTTCAAACCCAACGGTGGTTTTGTACAATAGCCACCAGACCAAGACCACCACGCCGAGCGCAAAGACAAAACCCCAATGAACGCGCAAATCGGGCAAGAGGCGCGGCACGCGCGCGCTTTCGGCGATGCTGGGCGTGCGCGCAATCACATTCAGCGGGTTTGGATCTTTCATCGGGCCGTTCAACAGAAAACTGGCGATCAGCAAAATGATATAGTTCATCATGATCGTGTTGATGACTTCGTGCGCGCCGGTTTTCGCTTTGAGCCAACCAGGAATTGCGCCCCAAATGCCGCCGGCAAACGCGCCGCCCAACACAGCCAGTGGAATGTGAATGAACGCAGGCAGTTCGATTTTCAAAACGCCGGGCAACGCGTAACCGATCCACGCGGCGACGACCGCCCCCATCGCCAACTGCCCTTCCGCGCCGATGTTGAACAGCCCGCCCTTGAACGCGAGCGCGACAGCCAGCCCGGCGAAGATGTACGGCGTCGCCCACACGAATGTTTCGCTAATCGCCTTGGCGTCGCCGAACGCGCCCTCCCACAAACCCAGGTACGCGAGCAAAGGATCGCCGCCGGCAACGAGCATCACCAACCCGCCTACGACGAGCGCCGTCACCACCGCGAGCACCGGCACCGTCAACTCGTTGAACCCAAGCCGAACTAGATTGAGCGCGCGTCGTGCGAATGGAGACTCGGACGATTGAGCCATAAGACCACCTAACGACATAATAGGGGGAAAGAGGACAATGCCTCTTTCCCCCAAGTTGCACTTTGCGAAAAGCTACGGTTTGGCAGGCGCGACGTTTGTCTTGATCGTGCCGTCCTGCAAACCCTTGTCCAATTCCTGAATCTTGGTCTTGACTGCCGCGGGTACCTGGGCGTCCAGGTCGTGGTACGGCGCAAGCCCAACAGGTCCAGTGTACAAGCCGCCCTTGAACGCGCCATCCTTCGCGGCTTTGATCATGTTGAACGTGCTGGGCGTCAACAGCTTCATCGCGCTGGAAACGAGACAGCCCTTGGCTTCCGGCACGGTCAGGTACTGATCGGTGTCTACGCCGATGCAAAACACTTTCTTTTCCGCCGCGCCAAGCAACGCGCCGTTGCCGGTCTTGCCGCCCGCGCCAAAGACCACATCGGCTTTCTTGTCAATTTGCGACAGCGCGGTTGTCTTGCCCCATTCGGGATCGGTAAAGGTTTTGTCGAAACCGACATCGCTGTGATACACGACGACGATGTTGATGTTGGGGTTGATCGCTTTCGCGCCGGCGCGGTACCCTTCGCCGAACCGCCACACGGGGGGCACGACATCCGTGCCGAGCACGGCGCCAATCGTGCCGGTCTTGCTCAACTGCGCGGCGAGCGCGCCGGCGAGATAGCCCGCCTTGTCTTCATCGAACGTCACGCCGACGAGGTTGGACAGGGGCCAATCCGGGTGATCCTTGTCTTTCGACAAGAATTGATCGATGCCGACGAACTTGGTGCTGGGATACTTTTTGGCGGCGGCATACGTCGCGTCGGTCAGCGCAAAGCCGACCGTGACAATCACATCGTACTTGGCGTCCGCAAACTGGGCGATGTTCTTGTCATAGTCCTTCGGGTCGGTCGTTTCGATGTACTTGATTTCGGTGACGCCGGGAATTTCCTTCGACGCTTTTTGCACGCCTTCCCAAGTGGATTGGTTGAAGGACTTGTCGTCAATCTTGCCCACGTCCGTGACCAAGCCCACGCGGAACGCGGGCGCGGCGGGCGCTTTGGTCGGCGGAGCCGCAGTGGGCGCGGGCGTCGGCGCGGCGGTGCAGGCGACGCCGGCTACCACCAGCAACAAGGCAACCAACATAAACAGTTTACGCATTTCAAACTCCTCCTTGAACGTTGAATCTTGGCTTCGAACCGATGGGTGATGAAGAAAAATTCGCGCGATCACCTCCTCTCGTTCGATATGGGTTTCCGGTAATGATCTGCATCAGCGGGGAGTAGAGCCGTGCGAGGAAGAAAATTCTTCTACCGATATTATACCCCCCAATGACGTTCGACGCAATAAAAGCGAGGATGCGAACCAGGGCTTTTCAAAAGTCAGGCGACCCTCATCCCAACCTTCTCCCTCAAAGGGAGAAGGGGTAAATTCCCTCGCCCCATCGGGGAGAGGCGCTAGCGCGTCCGTAACGCGGCGGGACGCCGCACGGATGTCGCGTGAGCGGGGTGAGGGGTGATGTCAAGCGACTTTTGAAAAGCCGTGGGATGCGAACTGGCAACGCGACGCCATACTCAACGCCAATTGACATTGACCTGCCGCTTGCGCCCGGCGCGATCCGGGTATAACACGAATTTGTGATCGCGCCCGAACTCGAACAGTTGCTTGGTGATTGCCACGTCGTCGCGGCAATACGCCGCCAGTTGCTCGAGCTTGCCTTCGCGGAACCATTGAATCGCAAGCAAGCCGTCCGCCGATTTGTTCGCGCCCAGCGTTGCGCTCGCCAGCGCATCCAGCCCGACGCGAAAACCCAGTTTGTTGTACAGATCGTCGAGCAGGTCGAGCGTGTGGAGATCGTTCAGCCGTTCGGCGGTGTACGCCTTGAGTACCGGGTAATCGAAATTCAAAAGGTTGAACCCGATCACGCGATCCGCCGCTTTCAAGTCGGCGATCAACGCGGGCGCTTCTTTTTCGGTGTACGTTGTGTATGCGTTCGTCGCCGTTGCAAAGGTGACGGCAACCGAGACGCGCAACAATTTCAAGTTCTCGCGTCCGCCCACTTCTTGAAACGATTTTTGCGTTTCGAGATCGAAAAACAGATCGTTCACGTGCGGCTCCCTTGTGTCAGCCCGCGCCGGTTTTGCCAGCCGGCGCTCGGCTCATTTCAAAATTCCCAGCAGGATGGTCAACGTAAAAATGCTGGCGAGCGTCGAAACAAAAATAATCCCCGTGACCAATTTCGGTTTCGCGTCAAACTCGACGGCGACGATGGACGCCATCACCGCCGTGGGCATAGACGCTTCGATGATGCACACCGCGCGCGTCACGCCAACCAAGCCCATCAACCCGGCGAGCGGAAAGGCGATGAGCGGCGTGAGCGCCAATTTCACGAACGTCGCCAAGCCGATGAGCGGGCGATCCTGTTCGGCGTTCGCGCGCGCCAATTCAATCCCCAGGATGAGGAGCATCACCGGCACAGCGGCATTGCTCGCCAGGTCGAGCGATTTCATCAGCGGCTCCGGCACGGCGATCCCGGTTTGGTTAAACAGCAAGCCCAGCGCGACGGCGTAGACGAGCGGCATCTTGAACACGTTGAGCAACGCGTCGCGCGCGCTCGCCCGTCCGCGCGCGGCGATAAAGATCGCCAGCGTCTGCGACAGGATCGCGCTCATCGTAAAATAAAACGCGGCGCGCGCCAAGCCCTCGGGACCGTACGCAAAGAGAATCAGCGGCAAGCCATAGTTGCCGGCGTTGACGAACAGGACGCCGAGCGCAAAGCCGCTCGCGGTCAACCGGTCCACGCGCAAAATCTTGACCAGCGCGAACGTGATCGCGCCCATCAGCGCAGTAATGACGAGCGCGAAAATGGCGATGGAGACATAATCGCCGGAGAGTTTCGTTTTGTATGCGGAAGTAAACACGAGCGACGGGGTGAAAAAATACAGCATCGCGCGCGAAAAGTGTCGCGCTTCCAAACCCTTGGTGCGCGCCAGGAGAAACCCCATAGCGGCGACAAGCACAATCGGTGCGATGATGTTGATCAGAATGGAGGCGAGTGAGGCAAGATCCATAAGTTTTGATGGGGGACGCGTTACGCGTCAGATTCCTCCTCCCAATCTTCGTCGTCGTCCAACGCGGCGTCCGCTTCGGCTTCGGCGGCGGGGTCAACATCCAAGAGTAGGAGTTCCGAGTTGCTGATAAAGTCGAGTTCTTGCAGAGCTTCTTCGGCGAGCGGGGCAAGCGCTTCGTCGTCCGATTGCGCGGCGAGCATCAACGCTTCTTTCGCTTGCTTGCCGCCGAGTTGTCCGAGCGCCGTGATCGCCGCGCCCTGCACTTGGCGATCCGAATCGTCGAGCAGTTCGATCAACCGCCGCGTGACTTGGCGGTTTTCGAGTTCGCCGGCGGTGCGCGCCGCTTCAAAACGCATTTGCGCGTCGGGCGAGTCCAGTTCGGCGGCGGCGATCTTGCGCCAGTAG
This sequence comes from uncultured Anaerolineales bacterium, assembly GCA_903825565.1. Taxonomy (GTDB): domain Bacteria; phylum Chloroflexota; class Anaerolineae; order UBA4142; family UBA4142; genus CAIKBD01. The sequence goes on from CAIKBD010000455.1 coordinate 13,880, forward strand.
GTATCGGCGCTGCGCCCCATCGCGGCGACGGCGCTCGCGCGCATTTCGGACGCGTCATCCGCATACGCGGCGGTGATCACATCGCGCACAATTTCGTGCGACCAATACGCGAGCGATTCCACCGCGCAACACCGCACGACGAGGTCTTCGGCGGTACTGCGTGTCGTCGCCAGCAACGCTTCGCGGATCAGTTGGGCGGACGCGTCGGGCAAACGCCCGTACTCGGCAAGCAACACAAAACGCCCCAGCGCATCGGCGGCGGCGGCGCGCACCGGGGCAGCCGGGTCGGAACGCAGAAAGGCGATCAGCGGTTTGACGAGCGTGGGGTCTTCATCTTCCCACAACCCTTCGATGCCGTGCATCCGCACGCGGGCGTCTTCGTCGTTGAGCAAGTGGCGAAAGAGCAAATTGTAATCGAGTTCGAAATTGCGCTCCGCCAGTTCGACCATTTCTTGCGCGGCGGCGCGGCGGCGTTCAGCCGGTAGATCGCTCCAGGTGCGCGCGAACGCGACGAGGTTTTGTTTGGTTGCGCCGGTCAATGCGCCCAGCGCGGCAGATGAAAGCGCGCCGTCCGCATCCCGCAGATGCGCGAGCGCCGTTTCAAAATCCCAGACCAGTTTTTTAGGGCGAGGCATGTGCAAAACTCCTGCGCGCATTATACCACAAGATTGACGCGTTCAATCGGTTTGCGCCGGCGGTTCGGGATCGTCGTCCGCTGGCTCGACCGGGTTCATGCGATCCATCAGCCACAGCACGAGGTTGAGCGCGAATGCGCCCAGCAACGCGCCGAGGAAATTCGCCAGCACCGGCGCTTGCAGAATCAACGGCGCGTTAAGCGGCGAATCGGGACCCAGATTGCGGGGCAATGCAAACGCGCCGACACTGGCGAGGAGCCAGGTGCCTACCCACAAAATACGGTCAAATATCGGCGATTGCCGTGCGCGCGGCACGAACAAAACCGCCGGCACCGTCGCGATGCCGGCGAGCAAAAATGCGAGCGCGGTTTCTGCCACGCCAATCCTCCTGATGCAAAATCTTGACGCGGGCAACTGCCAACCGGCTATCGTTGCCCGCGATTCATTGTAGCGCATTTTCGCCAAATTGCCAAAAGGATCGCGCACGGCTTGCGCCCTTCACTGGGCGCGTGACGATTTTCGTAGTATAATCGCCGCCAAAGGAAACCCGCGCATGGACCTCTCATCCACCATTCACTATCTTGGCGAAATCCTGGGTCGCGTCATCAGCGAGCAAGAATCGCCCGCACTCTTCGCCGTCGAGGAAGCGATCCGCGCCGACGCCAAAGCGCATCGCGCCGGCGATGCGACCGCCGCCGCACGCCTCGCCGTACGCGTTGCCGCACTCGCGCCCGACGCCGCGCGCGTCGTCGCCTCCGCGTTCACCCTCTATTTCGATCTCGTCAACCTCGCCGAAGAAGCCGAACGCGCGCACGCGCTCCGCGAACGCGAACGCGCGCAACACCCCGCGCCGATCACCGATTCGATTGCGTGGGCAATCGCCACGCTCAAACGCCGTGGCGCGTCCGCCGAACAGATCGCCGCGCTCGTCCGCGATCTGCAGATCGAACTCGTGCTCACCGCGCACCCCACCGAAGCCAAACGCCGGACGATCCTCTCGAAACTGGGGCGCATTTCCGAAATCGTGCGCGCGCTGTATCGTGCCGATCCCTTGCCGCGCGAACGCGCCGCGCACGAGATCGCGCTGATCGCCGAAATTACCGGCTTGTGGCTCACCCAGCGCACGCGCACCGCACGCCCCGCCGTCACAGACGAGGTCCGCACCGGCTTGTATTTCGTGAACGCGATTTTTTGGAACGCGCTCCCGCGCATCGCCGCTGACCTCGCCGCCGCGTTGCACGAACACTATCCGGGAATCGCCGCGCCCGTGCGCTGGCTCACCCTCGCCTCGTGGATTGGCGGCGACCGCGACGGCAACCCCAACGTCACCACGCCCATCACCGCCGAAACATTGCGCCTGCATCGCGGGCTTGCCGTCGAGCGGCATCGCGCCGCGCTCCAAGACCTCTCGCGCCGGCTGAGCATGTCCGCCTCGCGCGCGCCGCTCTCGCCCGAATTGCAAACCTGGGTCGAAGCGCGCCGCCCATTCCCGCCGCGCGCCGCGCTGCTCGAAAGCCGGTACGCCGATGAGCCGTACCGCCTGATCGTCTCCCTGCTCGCATCCGATCTTGAAACCGCATCCCAGGATGATATGACGACGCACCTGCTCGAAGACGCGCCGCACACCGCACGCGTCAGCGTCGCCGAATTGCGCGCGCCGCTCGACCTCGTCGCGCACGCGATGCCGGCGCGCATCGCCCACGACGAGTTGCAAACCGTGCGTCGGCAAATCGAAATTTTCGGCTTGCACGCCGCGCGGCTCGACCTGCGCGAAGAATCCGCGCGGCTCGCCGCCGCGCTCGGCGAAGTGTTGCGCGGACTCAACATCTACCCGACGTTTGAAAACGAAAGTAATCCCGTCCGCACGCAAATTCTCCTGCGCCTGCTACGCGAGCAACCAACGCGTCCGGCGTCGCTCGCCCTGCATCCCGGCGTCACGAGCGCAAGCGCGGAAACCTGGGCGCTCTTTCGCCTGCTCGCGCGCACGCGCGAAATTTACGGGCGCGATCTGCTCGGCGCGTTTATCATTTCGATGACGCGCGGACCCGCCGACGTGTTGACCGCGTTGTTGCTCGCCCGCTGGGCAGGATGCGACGCCGGTCTGCAAATCGCGCCGCTGTTTGAAACGCTCGCCGATCTCCAAGCCGCGCCGCGTGTGCTCGCCGAACTGTTCGCGCTCGAACCGTACCGCGCGCATTTGCAAACGTGCGCCGCGCAACAAATCGTAATGATCGGTTACTCGGACAGCAACAAGGACGCCGGGTATCTCGCCGCGAATTGGGCGTTGTATCAGGCGCAGGAACAATGCGCGGAGGTGTGCCGCACGCACGGCGTCAACCTCACATTGTTTCACGGCCGCGGCGGCACAATTGCGCGCGGCGGCGGTCCCGCGAACCGCGCGATTCGCGCGCAACCGCCGGGCACCGTCAACGCGCGTTTTCGCTTGACCGAGCAAGGCGAAATGATCGCGGCGCGGTACGCCAACCCCGAACTCGCGCACCGCCACTTGGAACAAATTGTCAGCGCAGTGTTGCTCGCGTCCGCGCCCGACCCAGGTACGCCGCCGGTGCGCGAGGCGTGGCGCGCCGCGCTCACGCCGATGGCGGCGACCGCGCACGAAACGTATCGCACGCTCGTTTACGGCACCTCCGGCTTTTTAGACTTTTGGCGCGCGGCAACGCCGTTCGACGAAATTCGCCACCTGACGTTAGGTTCGCGCCCGGCGGCGCGCGGCGGCGACGCTGTGCAAATCGCGCGCATCCGCGCGATTCCCTGGGTGTTCTCGTGGATGCAAGCGCGCTTTAATTTGCCCGGCTGGTACGGTCTCGGCGCAGCGCTGGAACAACACAGTGCGACGGCGGAGGGCTTGGACAGGTTGCGCGAGATGTACGCCGAGTGGTCGTTCTTCCGCACATTGCTTGACAACACCGAAATGTCCTTGCTCAAAGCGGATATGGAGATCGCCGCGCTGTACGTCACGCTCGTGCCCGACCGGGAATTGGCGGCGCGCATCTTTGGCGCGATCCGCGCCGAGTACGAGCGCACGCGCCGCGCGATTCTCGAAATTTCCGGGCACGCCGAGTTGATGCAAGCCGATCCGATCATTCAGCGCTCGGTGCAATTACGGAACCCGTACGTGGACCCGCTCAACTATGTGCAGGTGGACATGTTGCGCCGCCTGCGCGCGCTCGCCGATCCGGCCGGTGCGGCGGCGGACGATCTGCGCGAGGTGATCCGCATCACGATCAACGGCATCGCCGCAGGGTTACGCAACACGGGCTAGCCCCAAATTCGGAAACCGCGTTGGGCAAAGGATGAAAACGATGGATACGTTTACGGCTCAAGTAAAAACACTGGCGCGAAAATTTTCCGGCACAGTCGGCGTTTACGCCGAGCGGCTCGACACCGGGGCGCAACTGGCGTACAACGCCGACGAAATTTTTCCGGCGGCGAGCGTCGTCAAACTGCCGGTGCTGTTTGAACTGTTCCGCCAAGTGCATCGGCAACGCGTCACGCTCGGCACGCGCATCGCGCTCCGCGACGCCGACAAGGTGATCGGCTCGGGCGTGCTCAAGGACTTGCGCGCCGGCGCGCGCCTCACGCTGTACGATTTGGCGTTCTTGATGATGTGCATCAGCGACAACACCGCGGCGAACATCGTGACCGATTACGTCGGCATCGCCAACGTCAACCGCACGCTGAAACGCTTGGGGTTGCGCGAGTCGCGCGTCACCGGCAAAATCCTGATCGATCAGACCCAGCACACCGACACGCCGACGGGCAAGGGGGAACGCGCGCCGACGACGCCGCGCGAAATGGCGCGGCTGTTGCAAGTGATCGAGGCGCGGCAATATCTCGGCGCGGAGTGTTCGCGCCAAGTGGTAGAGATTTTAAAGCGGGTGGACACGGCAAGCACGATTGCGCGCGGCTTGCCGTACGACGAGTTGCGCCCAGCAGAGGGCGAGCCACGGCTCGTCGTCGCGCACAAGACCGGCTCACTGCGCGGCGTCCGCAACAACGTCGGCTTGGTCTACACGCCAACGTTCACTTACGTCATCGCGTTGCTGAGCCAAGGGTGCGCGGATTTACGCTGGACGCCGGACAATGAGGCGAGCGTGTTGCTCGGCAACTTGTCGCGGATCGTGTACGAACAGTTTACGGCGTGACGATTCCAGCATCATCAAGTCGCATCGCGCCACAAAGACGGTAGCACTTCGCCGCTCGCATTTTGCAAACCCAACGTGCCCACCGCCAGCCCAACGAGTGCCACGAAAAAAACGGCGAGCGCGAACAAGACCCAAACGCCGGCAACCGGTCCGATGACGGCGCGGATCACAAACTCATCCCAGGTGGCGACGGGCTGGGGTTGACTGGCTACTTTGAACACCCACACCAACAACAGAATGCCGAACAGCGCAAAATAATTGCGCCGCAAGCGTCGCCCAAGCGCTTCGAGCAGACTGATCGAGAATTTGGGTTTACACAGCGAACCCGCTAACGCCTCCGCCCACGTGGGCGACGGTTGGAACGGCGGCACAAGCATCGCCGCAAAAAAATCGGTTTCCATCAGCCGCGTGCGATAACTCCACAGCTCAAAGTACCGGTACCGCCGCGCCTCGATAAACCAGAACACGCCGAGAAAAACCAGGTTGATCAACAAGACGGCGTGATCGTGCGTGCTGTCGCTCAACGCAAATGTGATCGCCGCGCTCGCGGTAATGATCGCCCAGTTCGTCGTTGCGTCGAGCCGGTTGCGCCAGGTGTTGGCGCGTTGAATCTCCGCGCGATAGAAATGCACCATCGCCGTGTTGAATTCGCTCGGCTTCATCGCGTAACCGCGAAACGTCCAGACGGGTAAATCGGCGGGCGCAGGCGTTTGTTTGGAATCGGTCATCCGCTCCTCCTATTTTTCACGTTTGCATTGTACGATTTTTGGACGACAGATCAAAAAACCTTGCAAGGGTTTTCACCTTGCAAGGTTTGCTTACGGAAGCGGGATATACTCGCGCCATTCGGAATTGGCGCTCCAGGTCAGCACGAGGTAGTTGGCGCGGGGTCGGCGCGGCTCGTAATTCGGATCGTAAAACTTCATCCCCGATTCGTGCAAGAGCCGCCCGCCTTTTTTGCTTTGACACGCGCGGCACGCGGTCACGGTATTCGCCCAGGTGTTGGCGGGAATGTGATGACGTTTGCAGTACCACTGTGGCAGGACGTGATCAATCGTCGCGGTCTTGGGCATCAGCGCCGCGCCGCAATAGACGCAAGTCATCTTGTCGCGCGCCAGCACGCCGGCTTTCGACCAGGTCGCGCCGCGTTGCGGCACGTTGACGTACCGGCGCAACCGAATGACGGAGGGCACCGGCAAACGCGTGCTCGGCGAACGCACTTCGCGCCCGTCACGCGCCCGCTCGATCAACTCTGCCTTGTCGCTCGCGATCAACGCCAGCGCACGGCGATGATCGATCACGTGCAGCGGTTCGTACGAAGCATTGAGAATCAGTACGGGAACCATCGCCCTAATCCTATTTATCCCGGCGGCACAACGGTTAGCCAACGCGCAGAGAGAGCGCTAAAAAAAACGCGAAGGCGACATCACTCGTCTTCGCGCGCAGCGCCGGGAAATAAAAACGCGAAGGCGGTTAATTATCCTTCGCGCTGAAGCAATGAGCCGACATTCTGCCTTGGAGATAAACCCCGAATAGAAACGGAAGCGGCTATCTGGCTATCAGCGCGGGAAGCAAATTTTGCTGGAGCGATGCGCGCGTGTCTACACGCGCTGGCAAGCGCCAGTCAATTTTCGGATTACAGGTTGGGTTATCGAAAGCGAACACAGGAATCATCTTTCTAGAAAATCCTCACGCTGTTCTTATAGCACAACTGGGATCGACTGTCAAATTTCTAGCGGGAAAACGAGTTTGAGATGCGCCGGCGCGGCGCCTCTGCGCCGCGCGAGTTTCGCCCTGGCAGAAGAGCGTGAAAATTTGCCAAAGTCTACCAATCGTGCTATATTATGCTCCGTCCGAACGGTCCGCTAGCTCAATTGGCAGAGCACCTGACTCTTAATCAGGGTGTTCAGGGTTCGAGTCCCTGGCGGATCACAACGAAAAACCCCGCATTTAGCGAGGTTTTTTTATTCCCCTTCTCGGCGATCACTACACCCTGACACGGTATTCGGAACACCCCTGTTCCTGGACGATTCACATCTCACGTACCGTTGGCGAAAATGGGTTTCTGCGTTATAATTTTCGCAGACCATCAGGAGTTGTCAATGTCCACCCTTGCGCTTCCGCGTCGTTCCGAAATCATTCGCGCGCACCAGGCACACGGCGGTCGCATCGCCGCCGTTCTGCCAATTCACTACCCGCGCGCGCTCCTACGCGCGTTCGACATTTTGCCGGTCGAAGTGTGGGGACCGCCACGCATTGATCCCAGCCCCGGCGCGGCGCACCTGCAACCCTACGTCTGCTCGCTCGTTCGCAACGCGCTCGCGTTCCTCCTCGCCGGCGAACTTGATGTCGCCGATGTCGTCATCGTGCCGCACACCTGCGACTCGCTCCAAGGGTTTGCCAGCATCCTCGTGGATTTTATCCAGCCGAAACAACCCGTCCTCCCCATCTATTTGCCGCGCGGCAATCGCCCCAGCGATCTGGAATTTCTCGCAAACGAATTTCGCGCGCTCTATCGCGCGCTCGCCGCAATCACGCACTGCACGCCAGCGGACGCCGAATTGCTCGCCAGCAACGCGCGTGAAGAACACGCCGACGATCTGCTCGCCGAATTGCATCGCCGCCGCAACGAATTGGCGATGACGCAACTCGAATTGTATCGCCTCATTCGTTCGCGTGAGTATTTGCCAGCGGAAATGTTTATTGAGATTGTCGGGGCAACCCTGCATGGTTACTCCGCACAGGGCGACCACCCAGGGTCGCCCCGACAGAATGTACCAATTATTCTTTCCGGCATCGTCCCAGAGCCGATGGTGATTTTCGATGCGCTCGCCGAAATGCGCGCCGTCGTCATCGCAGATGATCTTGCAAGTTGCGGTCGCCGGCTGTATCCGCGCGGCACAAGCGCCGATCCATTCGTGCGAATGGCGGAACGCATCCTCAACGCGCCACCCGATTCGACGCGCGGCGGTGCAATCCCCGAACGGCTCGAACATCTCGCGCGCTTGGTCGCAACGACGAATGCCAAGGGCATCGTTTTTTACGATGTAAAATTTTGCGAGCCGGAATTATTTTACTTGCCGACGCTACGGCAGGGCTTGCAAGCACGCCACATTCCGTCCACCGTGATCGAATTCGATTTGAACGATGCGTTCTCGCAACAAGCCCGCACGCGCGTGGAAGCGTTCATCGAGATGCTGGGATGACGGCGGACGGACGACGGCAGACCGCCTTTGTCATTCTGAGCGGAGCATCCTGAGCGTAGCGGAGTTGAGTCGAAGGATTGCGGAGCGAAGAATCTCTCTAGTCGGATGGGAGAGATTCTTCGTCGCAAAAACCGCTCCTCAGAATGACAACAGCGGTCGGCAGTCGGTTGTCGGTGGTCGAGGATTGAATATGTCTCTCTCTAACGAAATCAACTATCGCGTCAACACAACCATCGGCAAGGCGGCATTGCGTGCGGTGCGGTGGCAGGCGGAACGGCAAGCAAGCAATCGCTGGAAAACGGATTATCTTGCGCCGCAGTTGAAAATCGCGCCACGCACCAAGGAATTGATCGGTCGGCATTACCTCGAAGGGCAGTACGCGAACGCGAACGCGCATCGCAAGGTCGCGTGGGCGACATCGGGTGCGCCGACGGAATTTCTTAAAGCGATGGATTTTTACGTACTCTATCCAGAGAATCACGCGGCGGTGTGCGGCACGGCGCGGCGAGTGGAAGACATTTCGACGGAAGCGGAAAACGTCGGCTATTCGCGCGATATTTGCTCGTACGCGCGCACGGACATTGGCGCAATGCTTTCAGGCAAAACACCTGTGGGCAAATTACCCAAGCCCGATTTGCTCCTGGCTTGCACAAATATTTGTCAGACCGTCTTGTTGTGGTATCGCGTGCTCGCGCATCATTTCAACGTCCCGCTCATCATCATCGACACGCCGTTCATTTACACCGAGACAACCGATTACGCGGTCGCGTATGTGAAACGCCAAATGGAAGAGGCGGTCCCCATCGCCGAAAAAGTCGCGGGCAAAAAATTCGACGAGAAAAAATTTCGAGAGATTACGCGATTGAGCAAGACGGCATCGGAATTGTGGAGCCAGGTGATGGAACGCGGCAAACATCGTCCCGCGCCGATTTCCGTGTTCGATCAATTCATTCAAATGGCACCGATTGTCGAGATGCGCGGCGAAGCGTACACGGTTGATTTTTATGCGGATATGCTGAAGGAAATCGATGAGCGAATTGCACGCGGTGTTGGATCGGTGAAAGAGGAACGCAAGCGATTGCTGTGGGACAATTTGCCGATCTGGTATCGCTTGCGTTATCTCGCCGAGTTTTTGGCGGAACGCGGCGTGGCGATTGTTGCATCAACGTACACGAATGCGTGGGCGGAACTCGCGCCGATGTTCGACCCACAGAATCCGTTCGAGTCGGGCGCGCGCACGTACTTGCATCCGATTCTGAATCGCGGCACGGGATACAAACTGGAAACGATGAAGCGGATGGTGAAGGAGTTTGCGTTGGATGGCGCGATTTTGCACAACGACCGTTCGTGCAAGCCGTACTCGATTGGGCAAATCGATCAGCGCGACCGATTATTGCGCGATGCGGATGGGCGCGGCGTGCCAGCATTGTTGCTCGAAGCCGATCACAACGACCCGCGCGCATTTTCCGAAGAGCAAGCGGCGACGCGGTTGGCGGCGTTTGTGGAGATGTTGGAGTAGCGAGGGGCGAGGGGCGAGGAGCGAGGAGCGAATTGCGAATTGCGTAGAACGTATGTCGAAAGGAGATCACGATAAATGAAACGTACACTAGCGATTGCGATTGTGTTTGTTCTACTGACCGCTTGCGCGTCTGCGCCGACAGCAACCCCAACTGCGATGCCTTCTTCAACGGCGACTTCTTTACCTACTTCAACTGCTTTGCCAACGGCGACCTCTACGCCGACTTTAACACCAACGCCTACGAGTACGCCAACTCCAACGTTACCGCCTATTGTAGCGACTGCGTGGGCGAGCGATGCAAGTGGCAAGGTCAATCCGCAAATGATGTATCCACTTGTTGGGGCAATCAACTACAAACATCATAAAGCGATTGACGCCGATTATGTGTTATTGCGCTTGGCGATTGTTACAGACCAAGACCTCATCAAGTTAGATGCCAACGCGCAGAAGAATTTGCGCACAAGTACTGTTGCACGTTTCAACCAGAATAATGAATTAAGAAGATGGATACTGAACATTCGTCTAGAACTAATTCGACTATATCCAACGCAACCACCGTTCAAGATAATTATTGAGAACGACAAGCCAACCCAAGTCATTGCCGAAACTGACGGAACTTTGGTTAGATACGTCCCTGACGCCAGTGGCAAACTAACGAAACTTGATAGATACAATCTTCTCCCACCACTCTACGTGGATGGCAAGGATATCAAGCGCAAAGACACGGGGGAAGTTGTGCAACTCAAGGGTATGCAAATCCCTAGTTTCTTAGAAGCGCCATGGGCAAAAGACAACCGATATTTTATCGGCTTGGTTCAAGTTGCCAAACAATGGGGCGCTGACCATGTTCAATTGTTTTTTCGGGCGCGTCGGGTGCAACCCTACATGGCGGAAGCCAAGCAAACTATAGAAGAAGCGGAGAGACAGGGAATGTACGTCGTCATTACAGGAAGCGGGCTTGGCTCAGAAGGCAGTAACCAAGGTTACAATGATATTCCTTTGCTGAATGACGAGGTGATAGATGCATTAGTGATACTCGCGCGGGAGCTCAAGCCATACAACAACGTGATTCTAGATATCTGGAATGAGCCTGCTGGAAGTTTTCTCCGGCCAACAAATGCACTTGACAACTTCGAGAGAGAAACTTACGAGGTATATGTAAAAGCAATAAAAGCAATCCGAGCAGCTAACGACCAAGTGATAATTGCGGTCACGGGAGTTGGATGGGGGAGTGACTTTACTTTTCTAAATCTTCTTCCGCCGCTTCCAGATTCAAACCTGATTTACCGCGTTCAACATATGTCGCCGACACCTGCTGGAAGTGCGATTACTGTAATCCCCGATTCGGATTGGGATTTAGTTCTCGGAAGATGGCGATTTCTAATAGGAGTTCATCCAGTTTTAATTGGCGAATTTGGGCAAGGTGGTAACACTGCCGATAAAAAGGCAGACCCGTCAAAGTGGTGGGAGAGAACTCTTAATGAGCTTGTCAATAAATACAATTTGAGTTACAGCCAGTATGTTCTAGGGATATATTCATCGAACTATATAACCGACCTAGCAAATAGAACTGATTTCAATGTCCCTTGCAATCGGTTCACTTGCTTTTTCACATACACCCGTACACCAAGAGGCGATGTGGTGTACAACGACCTGCAAAAGTTTCCGCCAATGCAATTTGACAAATGACTGAATTGCTACGGCGTTGGCCATATGCCATACGCTATCAGCAATAAGAGGTGATCATTGGTGACAGATATTCGCGCACTCGGCATTGACGTTGGCTCGACAACCGTAAAAATCGTTGGCGTGGACGCGGCGGGAAATCTCGCGTGGCATCTTCTCGAACCGGCGGAGCCGCGCGTTGAAGACCAAGTCACGCGCCTGCTCGACATCGCGGATCGCGAAAAATCTTCGGACGCAAAAATTCCGCTCGTCGCCACCGGCTACGGACGCGGACTCGTTTTGCAGGCGACGCGCCGCGTCACCGAGATCACCTGCCACGCGCGCGGCGTCTATCGCGAATTGCGGCACGGCGGCACACTCGTGGACATCGGCGGGCAAGACAGCAAGGTGATCGCGATCGACCCGCAGGGCGACGTGCTCGACTTTGCAATGAACGACAAATGCGCCGCCGGCACCGGGCGATTCATCGAAAACACCGCGCGCCGAATGCATGTGCCGCTCGAACAAATGGGACCGGTCGCATTGGCGACGACGGCGGAGGTGCTCATCTCAAGCACGTGCACCGTGTTCGCGGAATCCGAAGTGATCTCGCTCGTCGCGCACGGCGCGGCAGTCGAAGCGATCCTGCGCGGCTTGCATCGCTCGCTGATCAAGCGCATCGTTGCGATGATTCGTACCGTCGGCTTGGTGTCGCCGCTGATGCTGTCCGGCGGCGTCGCGCAAAATCCGGCGATCCGCAAAATGCTCGAAGAGGAAACCGGCGCGCCGGTAATTTTGCCGCAACATCCACAATTGATGGGCGCGTATGGCGCGGCGTTGATGGGATTATAACCGGTGTGTAGACGAAAAAACCGACCTCCAGCGAGGTCGGTTTTTTTTATGCCGTTTCAAAAATTTCTTCGATCACGCGCCCCTGCCATTCCGCGTGCGGCGCGAGACCGAGCAAGCGCGCCAGCGTCGGCGCAGTGTCGAGCAAAGAGACCGGCGCGCGCAGCGCATACCCGCGCCGGATGTTTTGCCCGCGCGCGATCCAGGGAATCGTCAAATCTGCCGGCGCATCCGTTCCGTGACCGTGATCGTGTCCGCCGTGATCGCTCTGCAAAATAATTGCGAAATGCGCCGGCAACGCGTTCAGCAAAACGCCGAGCGCGTAATCCACGCGCCGCAACTGCTCGAAATACGCGTTGCTCATCCAACCGTGATCGTGCCCGGCAATGTCAAGCGTGCCGAGATAGACAAACGCGAAATCGGGCTGTTCGTTTGCGATCACGCGTGCGGCTTGCTCGGCAATGATCTGATCGCCGCTCACATCACGCAAATTGTCGCGAAAGTACGCGAACGCCAAACTGCCCGGGCGACTGAGATCGCGCAACGGCTCCCAGTTGTAAAACGCCGCAACCCGCAAACGCGCCGCCGCCGCGAGATCGATCACACTCGGAATTTCGCGGCGCAGCGGTTGCCAGACGTTCGTGGTGATGCCATGATCGTTCGGCGCGACGCTGTGAAACATCGAAACGTGGCACGGCAACGAGATCGAAGGCAGCACGCTCGTCGCCGCCAGCGCCACCGCGCCGCTCGCGCGCAACGCGTCGAAACTGGGATGCTTGCCCGCCGTCAACGCGTCCGGACGCAAACCATCCACGACGATGAGAACAACTGGGATCATTTCGGCTCCATCCATTTTTCCGGCGCTCGCCCGCGCCCCGTTCACACCACCGCGCCGGGCGTCCACGGCACAAACTCGCAGTCGGGCAAACCGTTTTGCTCGCTCTGCGTTTTTTCGCCGGACGCCACCGCGATCACTTGCGCCAACAATTGATCCGCCGCGTCGCGCATCGGCAAGCCGTCGAGAATTTGCCCCGCGTTGAAATCCAGATCGGCGCGCATCCGCGCGTACAGCGCGTTGTTCGTCGCAATCTTGATGCACGGCGCAAGGTTACTGCCGAACACCGATCCGCGCCCGGTCGTAAACACGATCAGGTTGCATCCGCCGGCAAGTTGCCCAGTCGCGGAAACTGGGTCGTAGCCGGGCGTATCCATAAACGTCAAGCCCTTGCCAGTGACAGATTCCGCGTACTCGTACACTTCCATCAGGGGCGAACTGCCGCCCTTTGCCGCCGCGCCCAACGACTTTTCAAAAATCGTCGTCAGCCCGCCGCGTTTGTTGCCGGGCCCGGGATTATTGTCCACCGTAAAACCGAATTTTTGCGCTTGGTCGTTCCACCACTGAAAGCGCGCGATCAATTTGCGCCCAACCTCTTCGCTCGCCACGCGTTGCAACAATAAATGTTCCGCGCCGAAAATTTCCGGCGTTTCCGACAACACCGCCGCGCCGCCCAACGCCACGAGCCGATCCACCACCAAGCCGACGAGCGGATTCGCCGTGATACCCGACCAACCATCACTGCCGCCGCATTGCAACGCCATCGTCAATTCCGAAATCGGTTGCGGCGTGCGCGCGATCTGATTCGCGCGCGGCAACATTTTTTCGATGGCGCGAATTCCCAGCTCGACCGTTTGGCGATAGCCACGATCCTGGATGTTGATCCCAAAGCCATTGGGCGGAAACGCATCGAACGTGTGCGCCGGCGTAATGCCGCTCCAATCTTCCATCAAGTTCACTTCGCAACCCAGACCAACCACGATATAGCCGGCGATGTTCGGATTGCGCGCGACATTCGCCAGCGCATTTTTGAGATAGCGATCCGCCACGCTCCCCGCCACGTGCCCGCACCCGGAATGATGCACGATTGGAATCACGCCGTCCACATTCGGAAACGCCGCGAGCCGTTCGGGGCTGAACGCGCGCGCAATGTCCAGCGTCGCATGCGCGGCGCAATTCACCGTCGCGATCACCGCCAAATAGTTGCGCGTCCCGGCGCGTCCGTCCGCGCGCGCATAGCCGAGAAATGTTTGGCGCGACGGCGCACGCGGCGAAACATTCATGACATTGAACGTGTATTCTTTGAAAATCTCGCCGACCGCCACGTTGTGCGTGTGCACCCACTCGCCCGGTTGAATCGCTTGCGTCGCCACGCCGATGGGATAGCCATACCGCGTTACCGGCGCGCCAGGCGCAATCGCGCGCAGAGCGAACTTGTGCGCGACCGGGATCCCATCGCGGATCGCCAGAATGCGTTCGTCGAACATGGTGATGGGCGTGCCCGGCGCGATGTCAGTTTTCGCAATCGCCACGTTGTCGTTCGGATTGAGATGCAACGCGACGTGATCAAACAATTGTGCCATAAGACCTCAGTATTTTTTGCGTCTGGAATTTTTACAACACCCGCGTAATTTCGTCTACGTCGAAACGCGGCAACTCGCACCGTTGCCCGCGCTCGATCAGCGTCAGACCTTGTTCCGCCGGCACGACACGCCCGATCACCGCGCTCGCGATCCCGGCTTGGCGCAACACCTCGCGCAGACGCGCGGCTTGCGGTGTGGCGATCAGCAACGCGCCGGACGCAATCACGCCGAGGGGATCGAGTTCGAACGCGGCGCACAACGCCTTGCCTTCCGGCAAAAACGGAATCGCGCCGGCATCAATCTCCAAACCGACCTGGGACGCGTGCGCGAGTTCGCGCAAGCCGGTGACGATCCCGCCTTCCGTCGGATCGTGCATCGCGGTCGCCAGGTGCTGGTCGGCGGCGAGCAACGCTTCGCGCACGACGCTGATGCCGGGCGCGCGCAAAAAATGTTGCGCGAGCGTGATGAACGCGTCCGAGAAACCGCGCGCGCGCAATTCGTCCGCTTTTTCGCGCGCGAGCAGGGCTGTCCCTTCG
>CAIKBD010000456.1 GCA_903825565.1 uncultured Anaerolineales bacterium
CAGATCAACACCAGGGCGATGATAATGGCGAGAACAATCCGCTTGTATCTGATCGGCGAGATCATCGAATCACCCTGAATAAATCGTCCGAGTAGAGCGTCTTGTCATCGTCAAGGTCATACTGCATTGTGAACCGTGAGATTTTCCAACGTTTATCTTTCAGATCAAATTCGAGGGTGTACCCCCAGGTCGCCCTGTGCGCTTTAGCACTGATCAGCTTGCGCGTTTGTGTGCTGTACATCTTCCAATCCACGCCACTAAAATCAGACAGGTTCATCTGCAGTCCATCGGCAGAGAAGGCATTGAATGCCGGCTTGTCCATCGGGGATGGCAGTCGCGGCTGAAATGCGAGCGGTGCAGAAATTACCTTGAGCGAACTATCGAAACTGTCCCCGATGTCGAGTCGTTCTTTCGTGAGTGCCTTGTCGGTAAAATATTCTGCCAAGTGTGCGAGTAAGTAATCACGCTCAAAAAGGTGATCCATTTTCCACTTTTGCGCGGCTTGATAATCGCGGATCACCCACGCTTTGATGTCCTGGGGACCGTCATAGACGGTCTGCCCCAGTGGATTCTTGATCGCCCACACCGTCCACGTAACCACCGGGGTCGCTTGAATTGTTGGCGTCAAGGTGATTGAACTCGTCGTGATGGTAACGTTTGCCGCGATCTGGGTTGGACTGCTTTTTGGACCAGGGACGAGTGGTGAGACGTTACGCGTGGCCAATAGATACATTCCAAACACACATGCCAGCAAAAACATCACCAAAATAAAAACCACAATCCAACCAAGCGGTCCCAGTCGCTTGCGATTACGCAATGTGTCTTCTTGAATGAACTTGCCCTTGAGCGTCATTGTCCCTCCCGGTTGATTCCGAAGGCTGGATACGCTCGTCCTTCAACGCGCATCGAGAGCGATGAGATTCCAGCCAGTCGAAAGAAAATGGTTTGCACTTGCGCATTCGCGTTCACGATTACTTGGTTGTTCCCGATATAAATTCCGCTCACTTGCATCTGACCGCGTTGGTTGATATTGACAAAGCCACTTGCGGCACTCCACGCCTCGCCCTGGTCGAGTCGGATTTGATTTGTCTCGCGGAAATAATCCACATCGATGGCGTGGCTGGCGGCTTGGGCGGCAGCATTCACCGTAATTTCGGCGCGGCGATACTGCCAATACATCCATCCGCCATCCAGCACGAGTCCGACTAAGATCATCATCATTGGAAGCAAGATGACCGTTTGAACAAGATATTGTCCTCGTTCATCTCGGTTGGAGCGGCGAAAGAATCGTCGGCAACTTTGGCGCAAATTTCGCCATCTGGTTTTCAGCATCAGCAAAACGGTGACCTCTCGCTTGAAGGTAATGTACGCGCGTATAAAAATCGAACATGTAAAAGATTCACACTAAGCATTTTTTATACGCGCGTAAACTCCGCTATCGCCAATCGGAGCGCCACAATTCCACGCGCGACCAGGTCGTTGACTGCAATGGCACACCAGACCCCGCCGCAATGTCCGATAGACCTGGGATGTCGCCGACGAACAGATCATATGCGGCGACACAGCGCACTGGTGTTCCGCGCGTCCAACCCCCGGCAGGTGAGATAGAAATATTTGCGCCATTGGGATTCAGATAAAATCCCCGCAAGGTAGTTTGACCTGCAATCATGCCCTGGGATACGCCATCCCCAGGTTGTAACGCCTCGACTGCCGCGCGACACGCATCATAACTTGTCATATCCAGTGCAATCTTGACGTAGAGCACGCGCCCAAACAAAATTAGCGCGGCGATGACAATGAGAAAGAGTGGCAAGACCATCACAAGTTCAATGTAAGCTTGTCCTCTTTCAGAAGGCAGAGGGATGAAGGATAAGGGATGAAAAACAGAATTCGATTTCTCTTCTTTGCGTTTTTGTTTTCTCTTCATCCTTCATCCTTCTGCCTTCTGACTTGGTCTTTCACCACCAACCTTGCGGCGGACCGCCATAGAATTGCTCCAATCGTTGAAAACTCTGCGCTTGGATATTCAAGGGTAATGCACCCAGGTATGGCAAACTGAACAGACTACTGTTTCGCACCGACCCAGATACGCTTCGTCGTGCCGTATCCGAGCCAAGCGTGATGCTGTACGAACTTGCGAATCCACCTACGGCAGAACGTAGCATTCGTTGAGTCCTGGCATAGCCAGCACCAGTATCACCGCCCCGCATCGCTGCAAGATACGTACCGTCATGCACGGCGGCGGCGGCGACCACCTGGTTCCACCACATCCACGCATAGAACACGATGCCCGCGCAGAGAATCAGAAAGACTGGCAGTCCAACGGTCCATTCAACCAGGTCTTGACCGCGTTCATCGTCGTGACAATGAACCAATCGACCAATGAGCCGATGAGCCAAATGGAAATTTCGCTGTGTCCTCACTTGGTTTATTGGGCAATTGGCTAATTGGTTCATTGACCTAACGAATGCCTTGCAATTGAGAGTTCGCATTGCGCAAGACATCCTTGATCGTGTTGTAGAGCAAAGCCAGGACAGCAATCACTGTGACCGCAAAAGCCACAATGATGGCATACTCCATGATGTCCTGTCCTGATTCCGACTTGTGAAATTGTTGTAATGCCAACAACGCTTGAATGAGATTTTTCATGTTCACTCCTTCTTCAGACGAGAGGGGGTATGGTGGGGAGCCATCCCGCCTCTCTCTTTCAAACCAATCCCGATTTTTTCGGGAGGAACGTTCCCCGCAATTCCTCCTTTCGATGCAGTCGTCAGTTCACCCTAACACTTTCTTGCCACCCGATCAGTCGTACCTTTCCTGATGTGAACTGCCAACTGTTTTTTATTTCAAAAAGAAATACTGTGCCGCGAGATAAATCCCAGGTCCCATCACGACAATGCCAATCGCGGGCAAGATGAGACACCCAATCGGTAATACCATCTGCACCGATGCCGCCATCCCGCGCGCTTCGATGTCTTGCTGGACGCGGTCTTGCATAATGCGCCCCATACTCGTCAGCGCTTCGGCAATCGGACTACCCAGTTGTTGCGCACGCTGAAGCAGATCGACAAAGCGTCGCACTTCATCGATCCCCGAGGCACGTTCGGCAAAACCATCCAGTGCCTCGGTCAGCGTATGCCCGGTTGAAATGTCGGTGGAAACCTGGCGCAACTCTTGCACGAACGGGCCGCCAGGCTTGAGCGCAATTTGTTCAAGCGCCTGGGGCAAGGCTTGCCCTGCCGCCACTTGAATCGCGAGCCGATGCAAGACGAACGCCATCTCGGTCCGAATCATCTCACGGCGTTTCTGAATCAGTTGCCGCAAGTGAAAGTCAGGTAAATAGAGTCCCAGGATGCCTAGACCAAGTGCCACAGGCAAAAAGCCAGGTCCAATTGCAATCGCATTGAAGAGTCCCACGAGAAAGAGCATCGTCGCGATGAAAACTTTCCACGCATAAAAGTTGTAAACGGTGCGATAGCGCGGTGGATAACCAGCGGCAATGATGAGTTCACGATCCTTGTCCTCACGTCGCAGTAACAGCGCAAGTGCATGACTGGCGCTGTCGAGCAGTGGACCAAACGCTCGATCCAACAGCGGCGACAATTGAATGTGTTCACTTTCATCGGCGCGCAATTGAACCCGATGGCGCGAGTTACCGATGCGTGCGACAAACGGATGCGTGACGCCCATCCAAATCAGGAGCACCCCCACACCACCCATCAAGGAAAGCAGTATTGTCATGCGCTGACTCCCGCACTCTCCAGCGGTTGGACGGCGCGCGAACCGATGCGATTCATCAGGTAGTACGCGAGGGCTGACATAATGCCCACCGCTACAATCGCAAACTGACCAAAGATGCTGGCATAGAAAGGTCCCTGCAGATCAGGTGCTGTCTGACGCAAGATGACGATGAACGTAAACGGCGCGAGACACACGATACGCGCTTCCCAACGAATTCGTTCTTGAGCAGTAGCGACACGACGCCGTCCCGATGCCAGTGCTTGCACACTCTCACGTAAGGCGGCGAGCACTGGACCGAGTTGTTGTCCACCCGTCCGTCGATTTGCAATCAACGCTTCGACCAATCGATCAAAAATCATATCGCGGCGGCGCTTGGCGACTTTCATCAGCACTTCTTCAAGACTCGCTTGCAGTGACATCTGCGTGGCAATTTCGACAAAATCCGCCCGTGCAATTTCAGGCGCATGTTCTGCTACGGTGGCAATTGCCATCTCCAAACTCCGCATTGAAGAAAAACCTTCCTGCAAAATATTGATCACTTCGAGAAGCGCTTCCTGGTATTCACGGCGTTGTTTCTCGCGACGGTCTTCGAGATACGTCCAATAGGCAAAGAACCCCAGGAGCGCACCCAGGAACGCCGCCGCAATCGCATTCGTCAACACAAACGCCACTGCGCCGAGAACCACTCCCAAAAAGACCGAGGTCTTGAGAAACTCCATCGCCGTGATGTTGAGATCCGCTTGGTCGAGTTTGCGCTGCAAGCGTCCCAGGAAACTCGTATCTTCTTCATCCTTGGCAATCTGGTAGTGCGGGATTGCCATGATAGACAAGACCAGCACCAAGACACCCGTCGCGCCGATGAAAGCAAATAAAACATTCGGACCGTACAGCATCTACTGTCGTCTCCTTGCCCAGGATTCAGGTGTTCCCATGGGACGCGGCGCTGGCGCGAATGGGGCTGGATCAACCCCAAGATCCCGCAAGCGGTCGGCGCGCGCCAACGGATACGGTGTGCGAATCAAATCGCCGCGCTCCCCGTCTCTCGTAAATATCGGTTGATTCAAGATGCGATTCCCTTGTTCGACCGAACCGCTGAGTTCAATAATTTCTTCAACGCGGCGTTTGCCTGAAACAGGATCACGTCGGAGAAATGC
>CAIKBD010000457.1 GCA_903825565.1 uncultured Anaerolineales bacterium
AAGGATCGCGGGGCTGGCTTGCGCCGTCGCCGGTTCGCCCAACGTGGGCAAGGTGAAATAGAACGTCGAACCGGCGTCCTCTTCGCCCGACGACCGAATCCCGATTTGCCCGCCATGCAATTCCACCAGTTGGCGGCAAATGGCAAGCCCGATCCCCAGCCCGCCATACCCGCGCGCCATAGTGCGTTCCGATTGGCGAAACTCGTCGAAGATGGCTTCTTGCTCTTCCGCCGGCACGCCGGGCCCGCTGTCGCTCACACTCACTGTGATCGTCTCATCCTGCGCCTGGACCAACAATTTGACAAAACCGCGCGGCGTGAACTTGACCGCGTTCGTCACCAAGTTCAAGACGACTTGGTGCAAACGCGCCGCGTCACCATACACCGGCGGCAAGCGATCTGGAATCTGCGCCTGCCACGCCAAACCCTTTTCATGCGCCATCTCTTCGCCGACCAAAGCCACCGCGCGTAGCGGCTCGCCCAGGTCGAGCGTTTTCTTCACGAGTTTCAGTTGCCCCATTTGACTGCGCGCCAAATCCAACACATCGCGCACCAGGTTGCCCAAGTTCTGCGCGCTCGAATGAATCCGCGCCAAATCCGAGCGGTACGGTTCGGGCAAGGGCAGTTGATCGCCGGCGCTCTTCCGCAACATCATCTCGCTCAAGCCCACGAGCAAGACCAGCGGCGTCAGCAATTCGTGGCTCACCATCGAAAGAAAACTGCTCTTGAGTTGATCGGCTTGCTCCGCCATTTGTCTGCCGACCTGCGCCGCGTGTTCGGCGGCAAGCGCCTGTTGGTACAGGCGCGCGTTTTCCTCCGCCAGCAAAATCCCTTTGAGCGCGGTACTAATCTCACCGCGTAGCACCTCGTACATTTCGCCGATGGGTTGCTGTGTAAAACGAATGAGTCCCAGTTGCTCGTCCTGAAAGTAGAGCGGCATAGCGAGAATGTGAAATGATTGCTCGCGCGGCAGATCGCTCCCCATCGCAAACGCGCGCGCGGAAATGCGCCGCCCTTCGCGCCCCAAATCCACGCGCCCCGTTTCGTCGAACGCTAGCACCAGCCGGCAACCCTGCGTTGGCTGAGACGCGTCCTCGTACAACGCGAGTTGGCAATCGGCAATTCCCAATTGCGGCAACTCTTCCGCCAGCACGTCCATCAGTGCGGGCACACTCGTCGTCATCGTTAGCCCGTGATTGATGCGCCGCAAATGCAAAGACTGTTGCCGCGCTTGCCATTCCTTGTACGCGCGCAACCGGCGCGAACGTTCGCCGATCATTACGCGCGCCTGATGCCACAAGTCTTCGGCGCGGCGGAGCGTGTGCGGATCGTCCAGCAGCGTCGGCAAGAGTTGGTGGCGCAACGTCGAGACGGCGGTTTGCCACGCCGAAATATCGCCGCCGATGGTTACGGCTTGGCGCAAAATTTTTTCCAGCGCCGGCAAAAACGCGCGCGCGCCGCCGCCGCGCAGTTCGCCGAGAAACGCGTCGAGAAATTCGACCAACGCTTCCGGCGCGCGCTCCTTTTCCTCGACGGCTAACTCCAACGCGGCAAGACATTGCGCGCGATCCAGCGGCGCGCCGGGCAAGGGCAAAGACAATTCCACGCGCGCGTGAACAATCGCCGGGTCTTGACAGCCGCACGATTGGCGGACGATGAGTTGCGTCGGCAACAAAACCTGGGGCGGCACCGGCTCGCCGGCGAGTCGCGCGAGGATTAGCTTGGCGGCTTGGCGACCGCGTTCGTACATTCGCCAGGGCACGGTCGTCAAGAGCGGGGTGACGACGCGGCTGAGCGGAGTGTTGTCGAAACCGACCACCGCCACATCTTCCGGCACGCGTCGCCCATGCATCTGCAAAAATTCCAGCGCCTCGACCGCCGTGCTATCGTTGACGCCGATCACGGCATCGAACGGAATCTGGCGGCGCGCCAAATCGCTCAACATTTGCTTAGCCGCCGGATCAAACCACTTGAACGGCGGCGAAACCAATTCGGGCGTTACGGCGAGGCCGTGCTCGCGCAACACATCGCAGTACGCGCGATACCGTTCTTCGGCGTCGCGGTGGCCCGCCGGTCCGCGAATGAACACGATACGGCGGCGTGCGTGAACGGCGATCAAGTGCGTCACGACTTGGCGCATCCCAGAGTAACTGTCGAGCAAAACGCTGGGAATGTCGTCCAGCGCCACACCGATACTGACCATCGGTAGGGGGCGATAGCGTTCGCAAAAATTGCGAATGCTGGTTTGCCCGACGTAACTGGACAAGGACGAAGTCCAAATGATGAGACCGTCAAGCGCGCGCCGATCAATCATCTCATAGATGACGTTTCCCTGCCGGGTAAAATCGGACGCGTCGAGCAAATAGCCGCCAGTGAAGCAAACTAAATTGCCGCCCTGAGCTTGAATGGTATCGGCAATGCCGGGCCACAAACTCGAACGCGAGTCGCCCGACAAGTTATCCAGAATGACGCCAATCGTCACGCGTGGACGCGCAGAAGAATCAGACATGGGCTTGACTGCCAACCGCGACGCGGATAATTCTGTTCCAAAATCTCGAATGAATGTCCCAAAAACAGAGGACGCGCCGGCGAAACTAGACTAAACTAAACCCGGACAAGATTTCGCCGTAGAGTATAGGACAAAAGATAGAGCGTGTCAAAGGTCTCCTCGATGATGACTCACCATTCCAATTCGCTTGACGCCAATGCGCGCGAGCTATTTACCGCTTCGCTACGCTGGGCAGATAATTTGTGGGACGATGCCACCGGCTTGATGTGGGACGCCGGCGACGCGCCACACGCCACGCCGCATCACTCGGTTCGCGGGAGCATGTGGTACGCGCTGGGCTTGTTGATGCGCCAGCAACCCGGCGACGAGGCGCGTGCGTTGCGCGCCATCGCGCGCGTGCTCGATTACCAATTCGACGCGCCGACCAAAATTTTTCACGGCACATTCTTCCGCGCCCCCGAAGAACCGGACCCGCCGGATGAGGCGCGCATCTGGCATGATTACGATCCGAACTGGCGCGAGTTTATCATCACGACCATCGCGTTAATCTTGAGCGCGTACGCCAACCGTTTGCCCACCGCGCTCGCGCAGCGCTTGGACGCGGCGATCCAGCGCGCAGTTGTCGGCGCGCTCGCACGCGGCTTGAGCGCGACGTACACCAACATCGCGCTGATGCACGCGTTCATGCTGTGTTTTGCCGGCGACCGTTTCGCCAACCCAGCGTGGCACGCCGAGGGCGAACGTATGGCGCGCGAGGTGTACCGGCTCTTTAAGCAACACGACGCGTTCAGCGAGTACAACTCGCCGACGTACTATGGCGTGGATTTTTACGCGCTCGCGCTGTGGCGTTCGTTCCCCGCGCTGTCGCCGTTGCTCGCGCAACTCGGCGCGGAAATGGAAGCGACACTCTGGCGCCATGTCGCGCAATTTTATCACGCCGGTTTACGCAATCTCGCCGGACCGTATGACCGCAGTTACGGGATGGATATGTCGCGTTATGTGGCGGTGCTTGGAATTTGGATGCGGCTCGCCACGAGTAAAATCAGCGCGCCATTCCCGGACACGGATCAGCCATACGATCACGCGCACGACATCGGCTTTGTGCCGCTCGCCGCGTTTCTCGGCGCGAACGTGCCGGGCGACGCGCTGGAACATTTCATCGCGTTTCGCGGACAACGCCAAGTCGAACAGATGCTTGCCGCTGCGCCACGCCGCGTGGCAACCGCCTGGCTCGGCGCGGAACGGATGATCGGCGGCGAGTTCACCAGCCGCACCGCGCCGCAATCCGATCAAATTCATCCGGGGACGATTCACTGGCGCGTGGACGAAAACCAGGTTGGCTGGGCGCGCTTGGTTTATTTCGAACCGGTGGATGCGCGCGCAAGTGAAAATCGCTTGGACATTTCGACGACGAGCGAGATCGCGTTTCTCGTCCACGCGCCCGGCGCGCGCGCCGAACAGTTCACGCGCGCCGTGTGGCGTTTGCCACGACTGACGGTGCGCGTCGAAAGCAATGCGTGCGAGTTCCACGTCGAGCCGCGCGACGACTGCTTGCAAGTGCGCTACGTCGTGGCGGAGGGACAAGCGATCCAATGTATTTTGTTCACGGAATAATTGGACGCGGATAAAAAAGAATTAATCCGCGTTTGTCTGCGCTCGTCCGCGTCCAATAGAAATGATTGGAGTAAACCATGGCTCAATCCACGATTCGTTTTGCCGCGATCAACATCAACCACAATCACATTTACGGCATGGCGCGGCTGCTCTTGCGCGCTGGCGCAGAATTCGTTTCGTTCTACGCGCCCGAGCCGGAACTCGTCGCGGAATTTCAGCCGGCGTTTCCGCAGGCACGGCTTGCCGCAAGCGCGCAGGAAATTTTGGACGATCCCACGATTCAGATGATCCTCACGTCCGGCATTGCCAGCGAGCGCGCGCCGCTCGGCATTCAAGCGATGCGGCACGGCAAGGATTTTATGAGCGACAAACCTGGGTTCACTTCGCTCGAACAACTCGCCGAGGCGCGCCGCGTGCAAGCCGAAACGCAACGCATTTATTCGATTTGCTTTAGCGAGCGGCTCGAAGTGCGCGCCGCGGTTCAAGCCGGCGAGTTGATCCACGCCGGCGCAATCGGCAAGGTGATTCAGACGGTCGGCTTGGGACCGCATCGCGTCAACCCGCCCGTGCGCCCCGCGTGGTTTTATCAACGGGAAAAGTACGGCGGCATCCTCGCCGACATCGGCTCGCATCAGGTCGAACAGTTTTTGTACTACACCGGCTCGACGCGCGCGGAGGTCGTCACTTCCCAGGTTGCCAACTGGCATCACCCGGAATTTCCCGGCTTGGAAGATTTCGGCGACATGGTTTTGCGGAGCGATCACGCGACCGGGTATATTCGCGTGGACTGGTTCACGCCGCAGGGGCTGGGCATGTGGGGCGATGGACGCATGACGATTCTGGGCACGGACGGTTACATCGAACTTCGCAAATACATTGACCTCGCCGGGCGACCGGGCGGCGAGCATCTTTTCCTCGTCAATCAAAAAGACATTCAGTACCTCGACTGCAGTCAACACGATTTGCCGTACGGGCGCAACCTCATCGCCGATGTGTTGCACCGCACCGAAACGGCAATGCCGCAGGCGCACGTGTTTCTCGCCTCGCAACTCGCGCTTGAAGCCGAAGCCAAGGCACAGCGTTTGGGCAATTTGAAATAATCCGCGAACCCTGGCGCTTGCGTTCCCGCCAGGGCAAGTGTAACGCGCATCTACGCGAATTTTGTTTTTTCATTCATGAAGATTCGCGTTGCGCGAGATCATCCTTTGAAGGAGTAAATCAGCATGTTCCAAGTTGCCATTATCGGCACGGGCGGAATTTCGGACAGCCACATTCAAGCGTATCTACAATTTCCAGACAAATGCCGCATCGTCGCGCTCGTAGACATTTATCCCGAAAAAGCCGCGCAGAAAAACGCCAAGTACGGATTGAACGCGCAAATCTACGACGATCATCGCGCCTTGTTGCGCGAAGGCAATTTCGATCTGGCATCGGTGTGCACGCCGCCGTACGTCCACGCCGAAATCACGATCAATTTGCTCGCCGCCGGCAAAAACGTGCTCCTCGAAAAACCGATGGCGACCTCGCTCGCCGAATGTGATCAGATTTTGCGCGCGCAACGCGCCAGCGGCAAATTGCTTTCGATTGTCGCGCAAAATCGGTTCAAGACATCGAATTGGAATTTGAAAAAAATGGTCGCGCGCAACCTCATCGGGCGCATCGTCCACGCCCAAGTAGATTCGTTCTGGTGGCGCGGGCAAAATTATTACGACCTCTGGTGGCGCGGCACTTGGGCAAAGGAGGGCGGCGGGTGCACCCTGAATCATGCCGTGCATCAAATCGATCTGTTCCAGTGGATCGTGGGAATGCCGACTGAATTGCAAGCGGTGATCGCCAACGTCGCGCACACCAATTCAGAGGTCGAGGATTTTTCGACCGCGATTTTGCGGTACGCGGATGGCGGCATCGGGCAAATCACGGCCTCCCTGCTGCACCACGGCGAGCCACAACAATTTGTGATTCAGGGCGAACGCGCGACGATTGCCGCGCCGTGGAAAGTGATCGCCTCGCGCCAAAAAGAGAACGGGTTTCCCGAACCCGACCCGACGCTGGCGGAGGAAATCCAAACGCAGTACGCCCAATTGCCCGACCTGGTTTATGAAGGGCACACCGGGCAAATCGCCAATCTGTTCGCCGCGCTGGAGGGCACCGAAGAGTTGCTGATTGACGGCAACGCCGGGCGGCGCACGATTGAACTGATCACCGCCATCTATTACGCCGGCACGTTTCGGGAAACCGTGCCCCTGCCGCTCACCCCGAGCAATCCATTTTACACGACCGATGGCATCTTGGCGGGCGCGCCGCGCTTTCACACCAAAACCAAGAGCGTCGAAAATTTTGCGGACGGCGAAATCATCGTCGGCGCGGCGAGCGCTCAGCCCGCGCCGGGCAAACTATGAGGTGAGCATGAGCACAATCCTTGACCGCGCGCAAGCCCTGGCGACCGCTGAACGCGTCTATCAATTCATGATCGCCGAACACGCTGGCTCGACCGAACTGCTGAACCCGCACGACGTGAACAGCGTCGCGTGGGGAATGAACATTGACGACTGGGAATGGAATCCCGGCGTCGGCGTCAACGCCATTTCAGCGTACTATGATTTTTGCCAACGCCCGGATGTGCTTGCGTATCTGAGCGCGTGGATCGAACGCAACCGGCACAAGGCGATCAAATTTCAACACGTCAACAAAATGGTCCCGTTCGCCATCTTTCCGGCGATGTATCGCCGCACCGGCAACCGGTACTATCTCGACACTGCCCTCGAGTACGGCGAGTGGATTTTGCAAAACTCGATCCGCACTCAGACGGGCGCGTTTCAGCACGCCGGCGAACTCACCGAGCAGATTTGGGCGGACACGATTTTTATGGTCGTGCTGTTTCTCGCGCGCCTCGCCAAGTTGACGAACGATCAAAACATCGCCCAACAGGCGCTGCAACAATTGCTGTGGCACATTCAGTATCTGCAAGACCCGGCAACCGGCGTTTTGTTTCACGGCTATTTCTGCGCGGAGCAACATCACAAATCGGGCGCGCGCTGGACGCGTGGCAATGCGTGGATCACCATCGGCGCGCCGCTCATCCTCGCCGAAATCGGCGCGCTGGTCGCCGTGCCGACGGAACTCACAGAACGATACCAACGCCTCGTCGCCGGTTTGCAACGATACCAGGCAAGCAACGGCTTGTGGCATACGGTAATGGATCGCCCGGATTTTTATCAGGAAACATCCGGGAGTGCCGGCATCGCATGTGGCATCTTGAAATCCGTCCACCAAAATCTTCTCGACGCCGCGTACCTGCCGATGGTCGAGCGGGCGTTGAGCGGCGTACTGCAAATGGTGCAAGCCGATGGCGCAGTCGTAAGCGTTTCCGGCGGCACGCCGATCATGAACGCCATCGAAGACTATAACCAACTCTCCCGCTATCCCACGTTGTACGGTCAAGGGCTGACCTTGATGTTGCTCACCGAGTACTTGCAAGCGATCCGCGAATAACGCGGACGTAAAACTAGTTACCCGACAGTTTTAGAAATTGGACGCGGACAAGCGCGGATAGTGAGGAAAAAATCCGCGTACATCCGCGTTTTCCGCGTCCAATTACCCGATTGCCCCAAAGTGTCGGGTGACTAGAACGTAAAATAAAGATTCGCGTGATTCATGAATTAAAAAATGGAGAGGGATTTATGCGCCGCGTCGGATTTTTACTTCAAGTGCGGCGAGACAAAATCGCCGAGTACAAGGCACAGCACGAACACGTGTGGCAAGAAATGCTCGATGCGTTGCGCCGCACCGGCTGGCACAACTATTCGCTGTTCCTGCGCGACGATGGGTTGTTATTCGGCTATTTTGAAACGCCGGACAGTTTCCAAGCCGCGCTCGCCGGCATGAGTCGGGAAGCGATCAACGCCCAGTGGCAAGCCATGATGGCGCCCTATTTCGAAAACCTGGGTGGCGCGCACGCCGACGAAAGTATGCTCGAATTGACCGAGGTCTTTCACCTCGATTGAAGGAGCGCATCCATGTCGCCTCACTGGCTCGCCATTGATCTGGGCGCAGAAAGCGGCCGCGCGATGCTGGGCACGCTTCGCGCCGGCAAACTCACGCTCGCCGAAATTCATCGCTTTGCGAATGTGCCCGTGCGCTTGCCGGACGGCTGGCACTGGGATATGTTGCGCCTGTGGACGGACGTGACGCACGCGCTCACGCTCACCGCGCGCGAATGTGGCGCGCAACCGTTCAGCGTCGGCGTGGATACGTGGGGCGTGGATTTCGGCTTGCTGGATGCACGCGGGGCGCTCATCGGCAATCCGTACCATTACCGCGACAACCGCACCGATGGCATGCTCGCGCACGCGTTCGCCAAAATCGCGCGCGAAAAAATTTTCGAACTGACCGGCATCCAGTTCATGCCGCTGAACACGCTCTATCAATTGTGCGCGCAGGTCGTTCACGATCCGCTCACGTTGAGTCACGCGGAAACTCTCCTCACGATCCCCGACTTGCTCAACTATTGGCTCACCGGCACAATCGCGTGCGAGTTTAGCAACGCAACGACGACGCAATGCTACGATCCGCGCCGTGGCGAGTGGTCAACCGAACTCTTGTCCGCGTTGAACATTCCGCGCCGCCTCTTTCCCAAAATCATTCCGCCCGGCACGATCCTGGGATCGTTGTTGCCGCACGTCGCCGAACGCGTGGACACGCCGGTCACGGTGATCGCGCCGGCATGCCACGACACCGGCTCGGCGGTTGCCGCCGTGCCCGCGCGCAACGCCGACTTTGCGTGGATCAGTTCCGGCACATGGTCTATCTTGGGCGCAGAACTCGCCGCGCCGGTGATCACACCCGCCAGTCTCCGTTACAATTTCACAAACGAGGGCGGCGTGGGCGGCACGTTTCGCTTTTCCAAAAACATTACGGGGCTGTGGCTGGTGCAAGAGTGTCGGCGCGAATGGGCGCGCACCGCCGCCGAAATGTCCTACGCCGAACTCACGCAGTTGGCGGCGCAAGCCAAATCGTTCGGCGCGGTGCTGGATGTGGACGCCGCCGACTTTCTCAAACCCGGCAACATGCCCGCCCGGATTCGCGCGTACTGCGAACGCACCGGGCAAACCGCGCCTGCCACGCCCGGCGAATTTGTGCGATGCGCGCTGGAAAGCATCGCGCTCAAATATCGCTACGTACTGGAACGGCTCGAAGAAATGATCGGGCATCCACTCGCACCGATTCACATCGTCGGCGGCGGAACGCAAAACCAACTGCTCAGCCAATTCACCGCCAACGCCACCGGGCGACGCGTCGTGACGGGTCCCGTCGAAGCCACGGCACTGGGCAACATGCTGGTGCAAGCCATCGCCCTGGGTCACATCCGTTCGCTTGCCGAGGCGCGCGCTCTCAGCGCGCAATCGTTCGCCACGCACACTTTGGAGCCAGCCGAGAGCGCGGGCTGGGATGCCGCCTACGCGCGCTTGCAAAAATTGTTGGAGGCAGACACACATGAATGATCGAGTCCACGCCGCTTATCAAATTGCCAAAGACCACTATGCGGAAATGGGTGTGGATACTGACCGCGCCCTCGCCGCGCTCGCACGGATCGCGTTGAGTGTGCACTGTTGGCAAGGCGATGATGTGGGCGGGTTTGAAAACACCGGCGCGGAATTGGGCGGCGGCATCGCCACCACCGGCAATTACCCGGGCAAGGCGCGCACCGCCGCCGAACTGCGCCGCGATCTGGATTTGGCGTACCGACTCATTCCCGGCACGCATCGCTTGAATCTCCACGCCTCGTACGCCGAGACCGATGGCAAGCGGGTCGAGCGCAACGCACTGCGCCCCGAACATTTCGCGGCGTGGATCGCCTGGGCGCAGGCAAACCACCACGCACTCGATTTCAATCCCACCCTGTTCTCGCACCCGCAAGCCGCCAGCGGGTTTACGCTGGCAAGTTACGATAAAGGCATTCGCAATTTTTGGATCGAACACTGTATCGCTTGCCGTCACATCGGCGCCGCGTTCGGGCGCGCGCTGGGATCGCCTTGCGTCACGAACATTTGGATCCCCGACGGACTCAAGGACACGCCGGCGAATCGGCGCACGCCGCGCGAATTGTTGCGCCACTCGCTCGACACAATTCTTGCGGAAAAGATCGATCCCCAGTACAATCTTGACGCAGTCGAAGGCAAATTGTTCGGGCTGGGATCGGAAAGTTACGTCGTCGGCTCGCACGAATTTTATCTGGGCTATGCGTTGACGCGGGGCGTTTTGCTCACGCTCGACACCGGGCACTTTCATCCGACCGAAACTATCGCCGATAAAATTTCGGCGGTGCTCCTTTACGCGCCCGAACTGCTTTTGCACGTCAGTCGCGGCGTGCGTTGGGACAGCGATCACGTCGTCACCTTTTCCGACGAGTTGCAATTGATCGCGCAAGAGTTGGTGCGCGGCGGCTACTTGGAGCGCGTCCACATCGGGCTAGATTATTTCGACGCCAGCATCAATCGCATCGCCGCTTGGGTCATCGGCGCGCGCAACACCCTCCGCGCGCTGCTGGGCGCGCTCGTCGAACCGAGCGACCGCCTGCGCGTGCTCGACGTGGCCGGCGATTACACGACGCGCCTCGCGCTGTTGGAAGAACTGAAGGCAATGCCCCTGGGCGCGGTGTGGGATTATTTTTGCTTGCAACACAATGCGCCGGTCGGCATCGCTTTTATGGACGCGATCAAAGAGTACGCAGAACGCGAATTGGCGCAACGCTGAAACTGGGTTTTCGAGAGGATGACGAGATGCACGGTTGGGCTGGAAAAATTCTCGATGTGAACTTGACGACACGCGCGATCCAAACTCGCGCGCTCGATGAAACCAGCGCGCGCTTGTTTCTCGGCGGGCGCGGGCTGGGTGCGCGCTTGTTGTGGGATGAGGTTGGTGCCGGCATTGATCCCTTGTCGCCGGAAAACGTTTTGATTTTTACGACGGGACCCTTGACCGCAACGGGTTATCAAACGAGCAATCGCTTTTCCGTTTCGACCAAAAGCCCACTCACCGGCACAATTCTCGACGCCAACTCCGGCGGCTACTGGGGAATGCAATTCAAGCGCGCCGGGTACGACGCGCTGATCGTGCGCGGGCGGGCAGAGACGCCGGTTTACCTCGAAATCAAGCCCAGCGGCATTACGTTTCACGACGCGCAAACGTTGTGGGGCAAACGCGTGCGCGCCACGACACACGCGTTAGGGCAAAACAATCACAAGCGCAATGTGCTGTGCATCGGACCTGCCGGCGAAAATTGCAGTCGCATCGCCGCGATCATGAACGACGGCGAACGCGCGCTCGCGCGCGGCGGAGCCGGCGCGGTGATGGGCAGTAAAAATCTCAAGGCGATTGTCGTCGAGGGCAACACGCGTCCTGAAATCGTCAACCAGGAATTGTTCAAGTTTATGCTGTACGAGACGCGCAAACTTTTGCGCGCGAGTCCCCTGACCAGCCAAGCCCTGCCGGAATTCGGCACCTCCGTCGTGATGAATATCGTCAACACGATTGGCGCGTTGCCCACCCGCAATTTTCAGCAGAGCCAATTTGAGGCGGGGCGCGCCGAGGCGATTGCCGGCGAAACGCTCACCGAAAAATATCTCGTCAAGAATGCGGCGTGCTGGGCGTGCCCGATTGGTTGCACGCGCATCAGCAAAACCGCGCGCGGCGAAGGCGAGGGCCCCGAATACGAAACGCTGTGGGCATTCGGCGCGCAGTGCGGCATTGACGACCTGCCGGCGATCATCGAGGCAAATTCGATCTGCAACGATCTGGGACTGGACACGATTTCGGCTGGCTCGACGATTGGGTGCGCGATGGAGTTGACCGAGCGCGGCTTGCTCGACTCGGATTTGCGTTTCGGACGCGCCGATTTGCTCGCCCCCACGCTCGAAGCGATGGGCGCGCGGCGCGGCATCGGCGCGGAGCTAGCGGACGGCAGTGCGCGCTTGGCGAAACAGTTCGGCGCGCCGGAGCTTTCGATGAGCGTCAAAGGATTGGAAATGCCGGCGTACGATCCGCGCGGAATGCAAGGGCAAGGTTTGTTGTACGCCACGTCGAATCGCGGCGCGTGCCACATGCGCGGCAACATGCTCGGCTTGGAAGTGCTCGGCTTGCCGAAACTGATTGATCGCTTTCAGGTGCAGGGCAAATCGTCGTTCGTGATCCTGCACCAAAATTCGGCGGCGGCGATTGACTCGCTGGTGATCTGCAAGTTCACAAACATGGGCGTCGCCGAAGAATATTTCGCACGCGTGCTGACAGCGGTCACCGGCATCCCGTACGCCACCGGCGAATTGATCCGCGTGGGCGAACGCGTGTGGAATTTGGAGCGGCTCTACAACTTGCGCGAAGGATTCACGCGCGCGGACGACACGCTCCCGCCGCGACTGCTGAACGACGCGGTGACAGAAGGTCCGAGCCAGGGCTGGGTCGCCAAGTTGGAGCCGATGCTCCAAGAGTATTATCGCGTGCGCGGCTGGGACGCGCAGGGTGTGCCCAAGCCGCGCAAGTTGAAGGAATTGGGACTGGATAGTTGCGTGGTTCAATAGTCGAGTGGTTGGGTAGTTATCTAGTTTGTCCAACTACTCAACTACCGAACCACACTAACCAACGAGGTAACTCAATGGACGAACGCATCTATGAAATGTTTCGTGAGATCGGGCGTGACCTGTACGTCGCGGATATGGTGAGTTCGCATGGCGGCAACATGAGCATTCGCCTGGGTGATCGCGTCGTCATCAAACGGCGCGGCGCGATGTTGGGGCGGCTCAAGCCGCACGACTTGATCGAAACCGGTTTGGAGAAAAACGATAGCGGCGTCGCGCTCGCTTCAACCGAGTTGCTGATTCATCGCACGATCTACCAGATGACGCCGGCGCTCGCCATCGTGCATTGCCATCCGCGCAGCGCCATTGCGTTTTCACTTTCACGCGACGAGATTGTGCCGATTGACAACGAGGCATCGTACTTGCTGAAAAAAGTGCCGGTGATCTGGGAAGAGTTTGCGTCCGGCTCGCCGGAAATGGCAAAGCATTTGGCGGAAACGTTGGCGCAGTACAAGATCGTGATGTTGCGCGGCCACGGCAGTTTCGCCATCGGGCAAACGCTCGACGAAGCGTTTCACTGGTCGTCCACGCTCGAAGAATCGTGCCAGATCGCCGTCGCCGCCAAAATCATCAACGAGCCGTTCTTGGAATATCGCGGCATGAGCGAGGGCTATGCCAAGTGGTAAAACGGATCGGCAAATTTTTACACAACCGATGAGGTGATCGAATGTCAAACTATCAACCCAAACCCGAACACAAATTTACGTTTGGCTTGTGGACGGTGGGCAATCCGGGCGGCGACGCATTCGGGCAAGCCGTCCGCGCCAAACTCTCGCCCGTCGAAATCGTGCGCGTGCTCGCCGAGGTCGGCGCGTATGGCGTAAACTTGCACGACAACGATCTGGTGCCGATTGACGCGACGCCCGGCGAACGCGACCGCATCGTCGCCGAGTTCAAGCAGGCGTTGCAGGAAACTGGGATTGGCGTGCCGATGGCGACGACCAACTTGTTCGGCGATCCGGTTTTCCGCGACGGCGCATTCACCGCAAACGATCCCCAGGTGCGCGCCTATGCGTTGCAAAAAACGATGCGCGCGATTGATCTCGGCGTCGAACTGGGCGCGCAAGTGTACGTTTTTTGGGGCGGGCGCGAAGGCGTCGAAAGCGACGCGAGCAAAAATCCGCTCGACGCCGGCAAACGCTTCCGCGACGCGCTCAACTTTTTGTGCGAGTACGCGCGCGATCAAAAATACGATCTGAAATTCGCACTCGAAGCGAAACCGAACGAGCCGCGCGGCGATATTTATCTGCCGACCACCGGCGCGATGCTGGGATTCATCGCCACGCTCGATCATCCCGAAATGGTCGGCGTCAATCCTGAAATGGCGCACGAGCAAATGGCGGGGCTGAATTTTATGCACGCGGTCGCGCAAGCATGGGACGCCGGCAAGTTGTTCCACATTGATTTGAACGACCAGAATTTCTGCCGCTACGACCAGGATTTTCGTTTTGGCTCGCACAACTGGAAGCAGAGTTTCTTCCTTGTGAAATTCCTGGAAGACGTGGGCTATGCTGGCTCACGCCATTTCGACGCGCACGCGTACCGCACCGAAGACGCCGAGGGTGTCAAGGATTTTGCGCGCGGGTGTATGCGGACGTATCTCATCTTGAAAGCCAAAGCCGCGCAGTTCAACGCCGATCCGGAAATTCAAGCATTGCTCGCCGAAATCCACGCGGACGACGCTGGCGTTGCGCCGTTGCTCGGCGCGTATTCGCGCGAAAAAGCCGGCGCGCTCAAGCAACACGCGTTCAACCGCATCGCGTTGGGCAATCGCGGAATGCAGTACGAGCGGCTCGATCAACTCGTGTTCGATCTGTTGATGGGCGTGCGATAGAACGACCGCCGACGGATGACCGCTGACCGCTGTGAATCTGCCGTCTGCGGTCGGCGGTCTGCGGTCATCAAGCATTGGAGACACAGATGAACGAGAAACCCATTTACCGCGACGCCGCGCGCCCCATCGCCGAGCGCGTGCAGGATTTGATGGCGCGAACGACGCTCGACGAAAAAATCGCGCAACTGGGTTCGTGATTGAGTGATTGAGGTGATGGTTGGCAGTTCATCGCAAGACATTCGCTTGAACGGCTCGTTCGAGGTGACGAGACAAATGCGAGTTGTCGCGCGACGCGTGTTTAGTTGTGCGACCTCGCTCGCGTAGTTTTACAAGCAGTCCAAATCAAAGCCGAGCAATTCATTCTCGTCAGCATAATGAAGCAAGCCAAAGCGATGTACGAAGACTATTCGATGGAGATGTGAGGAAGATAAGATGGCAAATAAAGAACAGTTGGCAATACTAAAAAAGGGTGTAAAGACGTGGAACAATTGGAGAGAAAAGAATCCCAAAGCAAAGATTGATTTGAGTAATTCAAATCTTCGCGGGGTAAATTTCAGTCATATCAATCTTAGCGCGGCAAATCTAAGCCAAGCTAATTTTAGTCGATCAGAATTCCGTTCGGCGGATCTCAGAAAAGCGAATCTAAATTGTGCCAAACTTCCAAATGCAGACTTGAGCGGACTGCAACAGAACGAGACATTGCTTCAAGGAGTCGATCTGCGAAACGCGGATCTGGGAGGAGTTAATTTTACTTGGACGGTGCTTTCCCACGCAAACCTGAAAGGTGCTAATCTTGAGGGGGCAACTCTATATTGCGCAGATCTCAGCAGAACGAACCTTGGAAGAACAAATCTGGCGAGAGCAAATTTCACAAGTGCAATATTCCTGGAAACAGAATTTGAGATTGCCTTGCTTAATGGAACAACCTTTGATGATGTGGCTTTGGATCACGCGAGAAATTTGGACACAGTAAATCATATTGGGCCATCAACAATCGGGATAGATACCATTTATCGTTCAAAGGGGAAAATATCCGAGGATTTTCTTCAGAAATGCGGTGTTCCACTAGAAATGATAGCATTTACTCGCTCTCTGGAGAAGCAACCCCTAGCATATTACTCCTGTTTCATCAGCCACAGCGCCAAAGACAAACGCTTTTGCGAACGACTCTATGCAGACTTGCAATCCAAAGGTGTGCGCGTGTGGTATTTTCCAGAAGATGCCAAGTGGGGTGAAACAGTCTGGGGTGAGATTGATCACAGTATCAAGGTCTATGACAAACTCATCGTTGTATGTTCTGAGAATTCTCTACAAAGCGGTCCCGTCAACCGTGAGATAGAACGTGCGCTAGTCCGTGAGGACAAGGAATCCAAAGGCGTCTTGTTCCCTATTCGCATTGACAATTATATCTTCGACAAATGGGAACACGAACGCAAAGTGGATGTGCTCCGCAAAGTCGTCGGTGATTTTAGTGACTGGGACAAGGATGCGGCAAAGTATAATAAGGCGTTCGATAAATTATTGAAAGGTTTGCAAGCGGGCAATATAGTCACAAAACGCCCAAAGGATAATCAATGACGCATTATCTATTAGGCATTGACGTTTCAACAACAGCAACGAAAGCATTGTTGATTGACGAGCACGGCGCAGTCGTCGCTGTTGCCGCAACCGAATATCCATTTGAGACGCCGCATCCGTTATGGAGCGAGCAAGACGCCGCGCTCTTCTGGAATGGAACAATGCAAAGCATTCGCGGCGTGTTGGAAAAATCGTGCGTCGATGCCAAAAATATTGTCGCCGTTGGATTGACAGGACAAATGCACGGCGCGACCTTGCTCGACGCACACGGCGAACCATTGCGTCCGTGCATTTTGTGGAACGACCAGCGCACGCAAAAGCAGTGCGATGAAATCACATCACGCGTTGGCAAAGAAAAAGTTTTGCGACTCACGGGCAATCCCGTGCTCACAGGATTCACTGCGCCAAAAATTTTGTGGGTGCGCGAGAACGAACCCGAAGTTTATCGCCGCGTCGCGCACATTCTCTTGCCAAAAGATTACGCGCGTTATAAATTGACAGGCGAATTTTTCAGCGACGTTTCCGATTCGTCGGGCACATCCTTGTTCGATGTCGGCAAGCGAACGTGGTCGGATGAAATGTTGCGCGCGCTCGACATTCCGCGCGAGTGGATGCCTGAGGTCACAGAGTCGCCCATCGTCAGCGCAAAAATTTCTGCCGATGCCGCGCGCGCGACGGGTCTTGTCGAAGGAACGCCTGTGGTTGGCGGTGGCGGCGACCAAGCGGCGGGCGCGGTGGGAACCGGGATTGTGCGACCTGAGATTGTGTCGGCAACGCTCGGCACATCGGGCGTCGTGTTCGCGCAGAGCGACGAGTATCGCATCGAGCCACAGGGACGCTTGCACGCATTTTGTCACGCCGTCCCAGCAAAATGGCATTTGATGGGCGTGATGCTTTCGGCGGCGGGCAGTTTTCGTTGGTATCGCGATGCGCTCGGCGCGCACGAAAAAGGAATCGCCCAGCAAACGAATCGCGATGCGTATGATGTGTTGACCCAGGATGCGGCGAATGCGCCCGCAGGCTGCGAGGGTTTGTTGTTCTTGCCGTATCTCACAGGCGAACGCACGCCGTATCCCGACCCGAATGCGCGCGGCGCGTTTATCGGCTTGACCGTGCGCCACACCAAAGCGCATCTCACACGCGCCGTACTTGAGGGCGTGAGTTTCGGTTTGCGCGATTCGCTCGAATTGATGCGTGCGCTCGGCATCACGACGACCCAGGTTCGCGCATCGGGCGGCGGCGCGCGCAGTCCACTGTGGCGGCAAATTCTCGCCGACGTGTTCGATGCCGAAATCGTTACGGTGAACATCACCGAAGGCGCGGCGTATGGCACGGCATTGCTCGCGGGCGTTGGCGCAGGAATTTATCGCGATGTCGAATCGGCGTGCGATGCGGTGATTAAAACAACCAGTAGCAACAAACCGAGCGATGCGAAATCGGTTTACGCCAAACAGTATCCGCGTTATCGCGCGCTATATCCCGCGCTGAAAAACGAATTCCAACAAATCGCGGCGCTGGGTTAGCAGACCTGACGGGGTATGCACCCAAATTCTGGTAGGGGCGTTTGTCAAAACGCCCGCCGGTGCGTTGCTCGTCTATCCCAAATTTTGACGCCCGCCTCGCCTGGCAGGGCTGGTGCAAAGTCTATTGACAAGCCCAACTTGTCATTTCGAGACGCCGGTTTTGCGTCGAGAAATCTCGCTTTTGCCATCGGGTGAGACTTCTCGCTCCGCTACCCAGAAACTTGACACCCTCACTCAGGCGGGCACGGGAACGAGCGCGAGGGTGTAACCGAGCTTGGTTGCCCTTTTCTCCAAGCGAGCGATCTCGCGTTCGC
>CAIKBD010000458.1 GCA_903825565.1 uncultured Anaerolineales bacterium
CACGCTGATCGCGCTCGTCGGTTTGCTGTTCATGCCGGCGATCAACGGGGCGCGCCGGTGGTACGCCGAAGGTTCGGTGCAACCGTCCGAGATCGCCAAGTTCACCGTGATTGTGTACATGGCGAAATGGCTTTCGTCGAAAGGCGAGAAATTGCGGAACGTGACCTACGGCTTGCTCCCGTTTGCAATCATCGTCGGCGTCGTGTGCGGTTTGATCTTGTTGCAACCCAATTTGAGCACGGCAGTCATCATCGCGTTGTGCGCGCTCGCCATGTTCTTCATCGCCGGCGCAGACTTGGTGCAATTGCTGTTGCTGGCGATCATCGGCGGCGTCGCGGCGGTCATCGTCGTGCTGAAAACGCCGTACCAACTCGAACGGTTTATGGTGTATTGGCAAGACCCGCTCACCGTGACCGGGCGCGAAGGGTATCAAATTTTGCAAACGTTGATCGCGCTCGCTTCCGGCGGCTTGTTCGGGCGCGGCGTGGGCACCGGGCTGTTCAAATTTGGGTACGTGCCCGCCGCTTCGACCGATTCGATCTTTGCGTTGCTCGGCGAAGAGATGGGCTTGCTCGGCACGTGGACGGTGTTGGCGTTGTATCTCTTTCTCGTCTATCGCGGTTTTCGCATCGCCGCGAAAGCGAGTGATCCGTTTGGGCAGGTGCTGGCGGCAGGGCTAACGTTTTGGTTGATCTTTCAAGCGTTCATCAACATTGCCGTCATCACCGCGACGATTCCCGTGACCGGCGTGCCGCTCCCGTTCATCTCGTACGGCGGCTCGGCGCTCGTGGCGTCGCTCGCGGCGGTCGGCGTCCTGCTCAACATTTCGCGCAGTGAGCCGGCAGAGGAACCGAATGCGCCTTTTGATCTCGGGGGGCGGGACGGGGGGCCACGTATACCCCGCACTGACCGTCATCGCCGCGATGCGGAAACGAGCCGCATTACCCGCGCACGAAAATAATTTTCTGTATCTGGGTCGCCGTGACAGCCCGGAGGAAAAACTCGCGCGGCAAGCCGGCATCGAATTTGTCGCCATCGAAACCGGGCAGATTCGCGGCAAGGCGCCCTGGGTCGCCGCCGCCAGCGTGTGGAAAATGGCGCGGAGCGTCGGCGCGGTGCGCGCGCTGATTCGCCGGTTTCAGCCCGCCGCAATTTTCGTGACCGGCGGATACGTGAGCGCGCCGGTCGTGTGGGCGGGCGCGGCGGAAAAAATTCCCAGCGTGATCTACTTGCCCGATCTCGAACCGGGCTGGGCGATTCGCGCGACGGCGCGGTGGGCGACGCGTGTCGCCGTGTCGTTTCCGCAAGCGGCGCAACACTTTGCGCCCGGCAAAGCCGTCGTCACCGGTTATCCGGTGCGCGCAGCATTTTTCCAAACTGATCCCGTGCGTGCGCGGCAACACTGGCAACTCGATCCGCACGCGCCCACGCTCGC
The DNA here is from genome assembly GCA_903825565.1 of uncultured Anaerolineales bacterium. Lineage (GTDB taxonomy): Bacteria > Chloroflexota > Anaerolineae > UBA4142 > UBA4142 > CAIKBD01. The sequence goes on from CAIKBD010000458.1 coordinate 1,436, forward strand.
CATTTTCGGGGGCAGTAGCGGCGCGCATCACATCAACCAAGCGGCGGTCGAAAACCTGGCGGTGTTGACCCAGGTTGCCCAGGTGATTCATCTCACCGGGCGAGCGGACGAAGCGTGGGTGAATCACGCCGTTGCCCAGTTGCCAACCGCATTGCGCGCGCGCGTGCGCGTGTTCGGTTATCTCGACGATGATTTGCCGCAGGCGCTTGCCGCCGCCGATTTGGTGATCGCGCGCGCGGGCGCGGCGACACTCGGCGAATTTCCCGCGCTCGGCGTGCCGGCGTTGCTTGTGCCGGGTCCTTTTGCCGGCAAGTTTCAAGAGCCGAACGCGAATTTTCTGGTGGCGCGCGGCGCGGCGCTGAAAATCAACGACGCGGATTTGGGACGCGACATGATTCCGACCATCCAAAAATTATTCGACACACCCGACACCTTAACGGCGATGCGCGTGGCGATGCGCGCGCTGGCGCAACCGCACGCGGCGGAGGCGTTGGCGGCTTTGTTGCAGTCACTCGGCGAGGCGCGGCAATGATTCCGGCACACGTGCACTTGGTCGGCATCGGCGGCATCGGCTTGTCGGCGATTGCGCGCTTGTTGCTCGCGCGCGGCGTGCGCGTGTCCGGTTCCGATCAAACGGCGTCGCCGATCACAGACGCACTCGCGCGCTTGGGCGCGCAGATCGCGATCGGGCATCGCGCGGAAAACCTGGGTGACGCGGAACTCGTGCTCGTCACTTCCGCCGCGCCGGCGGAGAACCCGGAAGTGATCGCCGCGCGGCAACGGGGGGTGCGCGTCGTCAAACGGTACGATTTTTTCCCCGAATTGACGGCGGGCAAGAAAACGATTGCGATTGCCGGCACGCATGGCAAAACGACGACGACCGCGCTGATCGCGGCGCTGCTGATTGACGCCGGGCGCGATCCCGATGTGATCGTCGGCGGCATCGTGCCCGAACTGGGCGGCAATGCGCGCGCCGGGCAGGGCGAGTATTTCGTGATCGAGGCGGACGAATACGACCGCGCTTTTCTGGGTCTGCAACCGACCATCGCCGTGATCACGAACATTGAAATGGATCACCCGGATATTTTCGCGGACGTGCAGGAAGTGGCGCGCGCGTTTCGCGCCTTTATGCTTCTCGTGCCGCCGCACGACGGGATCATTGTGGGGTGCGGCGATTCACCGCTCGTCGCCCACGAATTTGACGAGTTGCTGGGGCGTTGGTACGTGCCGTATGGTTTCGGCGACGACAATAGTTGGCGCGCGGATAACGTGACGCCGACGGCGGACGGCGGCAATGCGTTTCGCGTGTGGCGCGGCGAAACACACATCGGCGAATTTGCGCTGAAAATTCCGGGCGCGCACAATGTGCTGAATGCGCTCGCCGCGATCACCGTCGCCGGGCAACTGAATCTGGACTGGGACGGTGTGCGCGCGACGTTGGCGAACTTTCGCGGCGCGGCGCGCCGTTTTGAGATCACTAGCGAATTGGGCGGCGTCACGATCATTGACGATTACGCGCATCACCCGACCAAGATTCGCGCGACGTTAGCGGCGGCGCGGACGCGTTTCCCGGAGCGCGTCATCTGGGCGGTGTTTCAGCCGCACACTTTTTCGCGCACGCTTGCTTTGAGCGCCGAGTTCGCGCGCGCGTTCGACGACGCCGACCATGTGCTTGTCACCGAAATCTATCCGGCGCGCGAGCAAAATGTGCGCGGCATTTCCGGCGCGCTCATCGTCGATCAGATGGCGCACGCGGACGCGCGTTTTATTCCAACGCTGGAGACGTGTGTGGAATTTTTGGCGGCGCAGGTGCGTGCCGGCGACATCGTGATCACCCTCGGCGCAGGCGATGTGAATCGGGTTGGGCAGTGGCTTGCCCAAACGCGAGGATAAGTATGGCGGAAATTTTCAACGCGCGCAGTATGCTGTACTGGTGGGGCATTCTCAGCGCAAGTGTATTCATCCGAGAGGCGCTGAAAGAGTTTGCCAAGTTCCTGAAAAGTTCCGGCACTTTTACAGCGGACAAGATTCCGTTTAACGTTTTGCCCGGTCTCAATTCGTGGATTGATGGGGTGGCGGATTATTTGCGGACGACGGTCAAATTTAATCCCAACACGCCGTTTTTGACTGTGGGCACGTTTGCCGTGCAATCGTGGGTGATCGCTATCTTGTTCGGGCTGATCCTGCTGATCGTCGTCGTGTTCTTGTACATCCGCGCGCTCAAATCGTCCGCCTGGTTCGATGATTTTGTCGTGCTATTCATGATCTACGTCGTGTTGCGGATCGAAGGGCACATCGTGTCGTTGTCTGGTTTGCCCATCCTCAACTCGTTGCGCATGTTTGTGGACAACCCCGCGTCGGCATATTTCTTGATGATGGCGTTGATGCTCGTGCTCACATTCGCCGGCGAAGGGTGGCACAGCAAGATCGCGTTTTGGCGCGCGGTGATCGAGGCGGCGTTGGTCTCGCTGTTCATGTTTCCGCGCGAAGCGTCGAATGTGTTCAGTTACATCGTGGACGCGCTCGCGCAATTTGGCGTGGGGCTGACGCAACCGCAGAATGTGCCGTTTGCAGTGGCGTGGGGCGTGATTGGAATGTTGCTTGCGCTCAATCGCTTGGTCTTGGAGGGCGGCACGTTAGGTGGTGGCGGCGGTGGTGGCGGCAAACCGGCGGGCGGTGGTGGCGGCGGTGGTGGCAAGCCCGGCGGCGGTGGTCCACCCAAAGCCAAAGGCAGTATGGTCGAACGTGTCTGAGCCGTTAGCCGCTTTGCGCGCTGCACTGGGCACGCGTGTGCGCGTCAACGAGCCGCTCGCGCCGCGCACAACCTTTCGCGTGGGCGGGTGCGCCGATTTGCTGATAGAAGCCCGGCGGGTGCAAGACCTGATCGAATATGCGCGCCTCGCACGCGCACACGGCGTTCCGGTTTTCATCTTGGGCAATGGCTCGAATATTTTGGTGCGTGCGCGCGGTGTGCGCGGTTTGGTGATCGAGAACCGGTGCGATCAATTCTCGCTGGAAGATGCCGATTCGGCGCAAGCCATTGTGCGCGCAGAAACCGGCGCGCCGCTACCGGGAATGGCGAACCGGTTGGCGCGGCAGGGCTGGGCGGGTCTCGAATGGGCGATTGGTGTGCCAGGCACTTTGGGCGGCGCGATTGTTGGCAACGCCGGCGCGCACGGCGGGTGCATCGCCGATTCGTTGATCCGCGTGACGATTCTCGATCCGAGCGGGGCGGTGCGTGAGTTACCCAAGACGGATTTGGGGTTGGCGTACCGCACGAGCCGCTTCAAACATGCGCACGATGCGATCATCTTGCGCGCCGATTTTACGATGCGCCGCGACGATCCGACGGCGTGTGTCGCGCGGATGAACCAATATATTGAACAGCGCCGGCGCACGCAACCGACCGAACCCAGCGTCGGCTCGATGTTCAAAAATCCGCCGGGCGATGCGGCAGGGCGCTTGATCGAGCAAGCCGGGCTAAAAGGCAAACGCGTGGGCGGCGTTGAGGTGTCGCCCGTGCACGCCAACTTTTTCGTCAATCGCGGCGACGCGACGGCGGATGACGTTTTACAATTGATCGACTTGGTGCGGGCGCGTGTGTATGAGCACTTGGGCGTCGAACTGGAATTAGAGATCGAGATCGTGGGATAGCACTTGCGATTTTTGATTTGCAATTTTCGATTGGGCGGAACCGCGATTGAAAATTGAAAACCAAGAAGCGGAAATCGAAAATTTGAAATGGATAAAAAAATTCGCGTCGGAATTATTTTTGGCGGCAGGTCGGGCGAGCACGAAGTTTCACTCGCCTCGGCGCAGTCCGTTGCGCGCGCGATAGACCCGACCCAGTACGAGGTGATCCTGATCGGCATCACCAAGCAAGGGCGTTGGATCGCCGGGGCGCACGCGCTCAAGCAACTCGCCGCCGCCAGCCCAACGCCGTTGCTCGCGCCCGGCGACGATGTGTCCGGCGAAGCCACGAGCGAATCGCTCTCCAGCGCGGAACTCGTGCCGGTGGGTATGCCATCGTCGGCAAACACATCGCCGCTTGCCACGATTGATGTTGCGTTTCCGCTCGTGCACGGCACGTTCGGCGAGGATGGCACGCTGCAGGGTTTGCTCGAATTGGCGGATATTCCGTACGTCGGCGCAGGCGTCGCCGCGAGCGCAGTGGGGATGGACAAGGCGCTGATGAAAGCGCTCTTTCGCGCGCACGATTTGCCGGTCGTGGACTGGATCACGATCTTGCGGCGGGAGTGGGAATCGCAACCGGAAGAGACGATTCGGCGCATCGAGAGTGCGTTCGGCTATCCGTGTTTCATCAAGCCCGCGAACCTGGGATCGAGTGTGGGTGTGACGCAGGCGCGCAATTGGGATGAACTGGCGCAGGCGTTGGCGACTGCGGCGCAGTACGATCGCAAGATGATTGCGGAGCGCGCCGCGCGCAACGCGCGCGAGATCGAGTGCAGTGTGCTGGGCAACGACGATCCGCTCGCGTCCACGCCCGGCGAAATTATTCCCCAGCGCGCATTTTACGATTACGTCGCCAAATATGCGAACGATTCCGGCACCGAATTGATTGTGCCTGCCGATTTGCCGCCTGGATTAGCGCGACAGGTGCAAGACTTGGCGGTGCGCGCGTTCAAGGCGGCGGACGCCAGTGGCATGGCGCGCGTGGATTTCTTTCTCGAACGCGCGACGAATCGGTTGCTGGTAAACGAGATCAACACGATTCCCGGCTTTACCGCCGTTTCGATGTACCCGCGCATGTGGGCGCACAGCGGCGTCCCGTACCCGGCGTTGATTGATCGCCTGATCCAATTGGCGTTGGAGCGGCACGCCGATAAACGTAAATCCAAAACGACGTACGAAGCGAATTGATATGGCTCTCTTACCGCGCCGCACCACAAAACCGATGACGACTCGCCGCACGACCCGGCGGCGGATGAATACTGCCGCGGCGATGACGCAACCGCTGACGGCGTCGCCGGCGTGGACGGATAGTCTGCAATCCATCCCGCGTTCCAAAATCGTCGCGGGCGTTTGCCTGCTGGGCTGCGTGATCGCGTTGGCATTGTTTTTCAACACGGACTATTTCTACGTGTTCAAATTTGAGATTAGCGGCACGCAATTTTTGACGACCGCCGAAATCGAAAAGGCGAGCGGCACGCTGGGGTACAGCATTTTCTTTTTCGAGACGCGCACGGTCGAACGGGCGTTGGCGAAATTGCCGGAAGTGCAAGCGGTGCGCGTGACCTCGCAATTGCCGAATCGCGTGCGCATCGAACTAGTCGAGCGCACGCCGCAAATCGTGTGGCAACGCGGCACGGAGGTGTGGTGGGTGGACGCGGAAGGCGTGTTTATGCGCGCGCGCGCGGCGTTGCCGCAATTGCCGGCGATCCGTGATCTCGATCAGACGCCGCTCCAAGCGGGGCAGCGTGCACAACCGCAAGCCATCGCCGCGTTGACGGCGTTGCGCGCGGCAATGCCCATCAGCCCGCGCACGTTCGAGTGGTCGCAGGCGGCGGGTTTGGCGTTCACAGACGAACGCGGCTGGAAAATTTATCTCGGCGACGCGCGCGAAATGCCGGGCAAGGTTGTGGTGTTGCGCGCGTTGACCGCGCAACTCGTCGCGCAAAATGCGCGCATCAAGTTCATCGATCTAGGTAAAGGGGACCCGTACTATCAATGACAAATGAATGAATGACAAATGACCAATGAGCCAATGACAAAGCGCGTCGTCCAATCATTTGCTCATTCATCCATTCACCCATTCACTCATTTCTCATTTCTCATTTCTCATTTGTTCATTTGTTCATTTGTCATTTACCCATTTGTCATTCAGGAAGGATATATGCCATCACCTATTGCGGCTTTGGATATTGGCACGACGAAAACGTGCGCGCTCATCGGCGAGATGACGGAAGGGGGGGCGTTTCGCATCGTCGGCACCGGCGTTGCGCCGTCGCGCGGTTTGCGGAAAGGCGTCGTCACGGATGTGAAAGAAGCGGCGCAAGCCATCGCCGAGGCGGTCGCGCAGGCGGAACGCGTGTCGGGCTTGGCGATTGAGGCGGCGTACGTCGGCATCGCCGGCGCGCACATCCAATCCACCAATTCGCGCGGCGTCGCGGCGATTCATTCGGGACGCGGCGTGACCCAGGATGATGTGGCGCGCGCGCTCGAAGCGGCGGAAGCGATTGCCGTGCCGCCGAACCGCGAAATCATCCACGCGATTCCGCGCGGCTATACGCTCGACGGGCAGGACGGCGTCAAGGATCCACTCGGCATGGTCGGCTTTCGCCTGGAAGTCGAAGCGCACGTTGTGACCGGCGCCGCGCCCTCCATTCAAAACGTAGTCAAAGCCGTCGAAGGGGCGGGCTTGCGGGTGATGAAACTGGTGCTCGAACCGATTGCCGCAGGCGACGCGGTGTTGACGGCGGCGGAAAAAGAAATGGGCGTCGTGTTGGCGGACATTGGCGGCGGCACAACGGACGTGGCGATTTTTATGGATGGCAGTGTGTGGCATACGGTTGTGTTGCCGACCGGCGGCATCCATATCACAAACGATCTCGCGGTCGGCTTGCGCACGCCGTTCGACGCGGCAGAAGAACTCAAGGTCAAGTACGGACACGCGGACGCGACCCAGGTTTCGGACACGGACTTGATTGATGTGAACGCGTTTGGCGATGAAGGGCGGCGTGCCGTGTCGCGTCTCCAAGTAGCCGAGATCATTGGCGCGCGCGTCGAAGAAATTTGCCAACTGATCCTGACCGAAGTGAAGCGTTCCGGCTATGACAACTTGTTACCGGCGGGCGTCGTGTTGTGCGGCGGCACGGCGGAACTGTCGGGGATCAAAACTGTCGCGCGCGAAATGCTCCAACTGCCGGTGCGCGTGGGCGTGCCGCGCGACATTGAAGGATTTGTGGATCGTGTTTCGTCCGCCGCGTTTGCGACCAGTGTCGGCTTGTTGGAGTGGGGTTGGCGCGATCAGGGCGCGCAAGCCGCGGTAATGCCCGCGCGGCAGAATGCGCGCAAAGACAATTCTGCCCGGGGCTTGCCGGGCTGGATGAAAGCGTTTTTGCCTGGGTAGGGCGGGGGGCGAAGCGCTTGGCGTCGCGCGCGCGAAATGAAAAACGTTTCGCCCAATCCAAAACTAGATCGGTCTCGACGAACATAGAGCAAGTTGTGTTAATGTAACAACCATATTCAGCCACGCGTCTATTTAACGTGTGGGGAGGGACTCATGCAAGCAGAACAGAGCAACACAGTGGGTACCGAAAACTTTGCCGAGATCAAAGTGATCGGTGTGGGCGGCGGCGGCACCAATGCGGTCAATCGCATGATTGACCAGGGCTTGCGCGGCGTCAATTTCATCGCGGTCAACACGGATGGGCAGGCGTTGCTCCATTCGCGCGCGCCGCAAAAACTTCGCATCGGCGACAAGTTGACGCGCGGTTTAGGCGCGGGCGGCGATCCGAGCGTGGGCGAAAAAGCCGCGGAAGAATCGTCCGAAGATTTGTACGATGCGCTCGTCGGTTCGGACATGGTATTTGTCACGGCGGGGATGGGCGGCGGCACCGGCACCGGTGCGGCGGCAGTCGTCGCGCGCATTGCGCGGGAAGCCGGCGCGCTGGCGATTGGCGTCGTCACCAAGCCGTTCACCTTCGAGGGTCCGCGCCGCCGCACCGTCGCCGAGGACGGTCTGGCGCGATTGAAAGAGCAAGTGGACACGTTGATCGTGATCCCGAATGATCGCTTGCTCGAAGTGACGGCGAAAAATGTTTCGCTACAAAACGCGTTTCGCACGGCGGATGACGTGTTGCGGCAAGGCATCCAAGGCATCAGCGAATTGATCACCGTGCCCGGTTTGATCAACCTCGATTTCGCCGACGTGAAAACGATCATGGGCGTGGGTGGCGCGGCGTTGATGGCGATTGGGCGCGGCTCGGGCGAGAATCGCGCGGTTGCCGCCGCCGAGTCTGCGATCAAAAGCCCGCTCCTCGATGTGACGATTGACGGCGCGAAAGGTGTTTTGCTCAACATCACCGGCGGCGACGATCTCACGCTCAACGATGTCAACCAAGCGGCGGACATTGTGCGCCGCGTCGCCGACCCCGACGTGAATTTGATTTTTGGCGCAGTGATCAATCCCGAGCTCAAAGATGAAATTCAGGTCACGGTGATCGCGACGGGTTTTAGCGCAGTTGCCAAACGGCAGACCGGCGCGGGGCAAGCCGTGGGCAACGTTGTTACCGCGCCAGCGCGCAAGACGATTGAATTTCCAGTGCGTCCCGAAGCGCCCGCGCGCGCGATCAATCACGAAGAACTCGACATTCCAGCATTCTTGCGAAAACGCGGCTAGAGCAAATTGCTCGGCGGCGTTCGTGGGAGGCGAGCGTATGCAACTGAATAAAATTTTCCGTGTGATGCTCGTGGGCGTCGGCGTGTGGCTCGTGGCATTTCTCGCGGCGATCCCCGTGCGCGCGCAAGACCCTGTGCCCGGCGGCTTGCCCTGGAATATGCAAACCCCGTGGCCCACGGCGCGCCCCTTGAAGCCGGGTGAGGCGTTTGCGCCGGGCGCGTTGCCCGCGCCCACGCTCACACCGACCTCTGTCCCGCCGGTTGCGCCGGCTGCGCGGAGTCTTGCCGCGCCAGCCATAGTGGTTGTGCCATCGCCCGCGCCGGTGGTGGTTGCGCCGGTGATGGCGGCGCCGCCGGCATTACCCGCGCCGGCAAGCGTGCCCGCGCCGGCACCAAGCGTTGTGGCGATCAAGCCCGTTGCGCCTGCACCCACCGGCAACGGGGAAAGTCCGCTGAGTCCGCTCAACACCGACGGCAATTGGCGCGCGCTGAACGGCGGCGCGAGCGTGTGGCATCGCGTGGGCAAAGGTGGACAGCGCATGGAAGTGACATTGGAAGCGAGCATCCTCAACGCTGTTAGTTTAGATGTGTTTGCGCCGGGCGATTATCAACGTCCGATTGGACGCGGCACCGAATCGAAAAACACGAGCGCGTTGCTTTGGGGCGGCGGGCATTGGCGTTCGAGCGGCGATTGGTTGGCGCGCGTGACGAACGCCAGCGGCGCGACGATCCAATATCGCCTAACCTCTTCGGCAAGCAATATTGGGGATCGCAGCTGCTTTGGTTATTGGGAATATATTGGGACTGCGCCGGTGTACTGGATGGAATGTAATCGCGAGCAACAATAAACCGGCGCGTGATCGGCAACTGTTTCACCGCGCGCAAGTCGTTCATCGGGAGCGACTCGCGCGCGGTTTTTTTGTGATGTTAAAGTTTCGTAACCTTTGCCGATTTTTAAGGTGGTGCGCTTGCGTCCGAGCGAAACTTGTGCTACACTATTCTCAACACCACACGTTGTAGTGTCTTGAATGGGTTACCACAACAGGCGGGGTTTGGGAAATAGCGCGTGGCTTTTTTTCCAAACCCTGTTTTGCGCCTCACTCGGACGAACGAATCAGGGGGGGACCGGATGCAATGCCCGTATTGCGCGCACGCCGATAACAAAGTGATTGATACGCGCGAATCTACCGATTCGATTCGCCGCCGCCGTCAGTGCGCCAAGTGCCACAAGCGGTACACGACCTACGAACGTATCGCCCAAACGAGTTTGATGGTGATCAAGCAGGACAATCGGCGCGAAGCGTTTGATCGCCAAAAGTTGATGGGCGGCATCGTTAAAGCGTGCGCGAAACGCCCCGTTTCGATGCAGGCGATTGAAACCCTCGTGGATGAAATCGAACTCGAATTGCATGTGCTGGCGCGCTCCGAAGTGGATTCGCAAAAGATCGGACAGATGGTGATGGAGCGCCTCCGCAAGTTGGACGACGTTGCTTACGTGCGGTTCGCCTCGGTCTACCGCCGCTTTGCCGATCTCGATTCGCTCGCTGTCGAAATTCAACGCCTAAAAGATCGCAAGCAACGCGAAGCCGAAGAGCGTTTGCAAGTCAAGATGGCGCTCTAAGCCAACCTCGTTTGTTTTTCATTTTCAAACTCCCCGTCAATTTGCTCTAACCCGGATTTGGAAAGGTGCGGTACGCCTCGCCGCCAAAGCGATGGCTTGCCTGCGCTTGCCTTTGAGTGTTACCAAAAATTTCTAATTCATCTCGAAAGAGGAGCCGACGAATGGATCAACACTTGGACGCCGCGCCGCGGGCGGTTGCGTCTGTAACAACGGCGCGCGCGCCCATCAACTTGACGCCGAATGCCCGCGTGGTGTTAGAGAAACGCTATTTGCGCCGTGGGCTTGACGGCAAGCCGAGCGAGACACCGGAAGAAATGTTTGACCGCATCGCGCGTGTGATCGCCGAGCCGGAAGCGCGTTACAGCGGCGACCCCACGGCGGCGCGCGAACAATTCTATATGCTCTTGACCTCGCTTCGTTTTTTTCCCAACTCGCCTACCTTCACCGGCGCGGGCACGCCTTTGGGCCAACTCGCCGCGTGCTTTGTGTTGCCCATCGCCGATGATATGGGGCGGGACTCGCGCGGCATTTTTTCCACCTTGCGTTCCGCCGCGCTGATTCAACAGACCGGTGGGGGCAACGGCTTTTCGTTTTCGCATTTGCGCCCGCGTGGAGATCGTGTGCACACGAGTGCGGGCGTGGCGACGGGTCCCGTCGGCTTTTTGCGCGTGTACGACACGGCGTTCGGCGAGGTGGCGCAGGGTGGCTCGCGGCGCGGCGCGAATATGGCGGTGTTGCGCGTGGACCATCCGGACATTCAAGATTTTATCCGGTGCAAGGTGATGGAAGGCGCGGTGAGCAATTTCAACATTTCGGTCGGCATCACCGACGCGTTTATGACGGCGGTGGAACAAGACGACGAATTTGAACTCATCAACCCGCGCGACGGTCACGTGTGGCGCACCGTGCGCGCGCGCGAACTCTTCGATGAGATTGTCAAGTACGCGCACCACAACGGCGAGCCGGGCTTGTTGTTTCTCGACGCGGCAAACCGGCAAAACCCGGTGCCGCATTTGTACGAATTGGAAGCGACGAATCCTTGCGGCGAGCAATGGTTAGGTCCATACGAGAACTGTTGTCTCGGCTCCATCAATCTTGCGCCACACGTGACGCCCGACGGCGCAATGGATTGGGCGAAATTGCGTGAGACGGTCGAACTGGCGACGCGGTTCCTCGACAATGTCGTGGACGCGAACAAGTACGTGCCCGCGGTGCCGGAACTTGCCGAAGCCGCGCAGCGGGCGCGCCGCATCGGGCTGGGCATTATGGGGCTGGGCGACGCGATGTATGCGCTCGGCGTGCGGTACGGCTCGCGCGCGGGCGAGGATTTCGCCGGACAGGTGATGGAGTTTGTGCGCTACTATGCGATGCGGACGAGCATCGAATTGGCGCGGATGCGCGGCGCGTTTCCGGCGATCAAAGGTTCGATCTATGATCCGGCAAATTTAAGGTGGACGCCGCCTAACCCCATCGAACCGTTTACGCAGGACTGGGGTAGACCGCCGCTGGATTGGTCGGGCATCGTCGCCGGCATCAAGCAAGTTGGCATTCGCAACGCGGCGCAAACGACTGTCGCGCCGACCGGCACCATTGCCACTGTCGCCGGCACTGAATCGTACGGTTGCGAGCCGGTGTTTGCGCTGTCCTACACACGCCACGTCAACGATCAGGGCAAGGATTTGCAACTCGAGTATACGAGTCCGCTGTTTGAGCGCGCCTTGCAAGCCGCGCACGTGGACGCGGCAACGCGCGCGCAAATTGTCGCACGCGTGCGCGAGACTGGCACATGCCAGGAGGTTGATCTCGTGCCGGAAAAAATCCGCGAGACGTTCGTCATCGCCAGTGACATTACGCCGGAAGAGCACGTGCGGATGCAAGCGGCGATGCAGGCGTTCGTGGACAATTCGCTGTCCAAGACGATCAACTTTCCCGCTACCGCCACGCCGGATGATGTAGCCCAGGCGTACTTTCTCGCTTGGAAACTGGGTTGCAAAGGGATTACCGTTTACGTTGCCGGCTCGCGTGAGCAGGTGGTGCTGGAAACGCAAGAAACGGCGCGCCGCAAAACGCGCGATGCGCTTGCGGCAAACGAGCCGCCCAAAAAGCCGCGCCCCCGTGCGTTGCGTGGCGCGACGTACGAAATTGCCACGCCGCTCGGCAAAGCGTATGTCACCGTTAACCGCAACGGCGCGGAGCAACCGTTCGAGGTATTTTGCAATGTGGGCAAAGCCGGCTCCGATACGGCGGCGGTGAGCGAAGCGATTGGGCGACTGATCTCGCTCGCGTTGCGCTTGCCCTCGCCGCTGTCGCCGACGGAACGTTTGCAAGAAATTGTGGATCAACTGGGCGGCATTGGCGGCGGGCGACCGATGGGCTTTGGCTCGCAACGCGTGCGGTCATTGCCCGATGGGATCGCGCAGGCGTTGGCGGAAGACTTGGGCGCGCGCGAGGAAGCGGAGGGCGTGTCCGACCCGAAACAGATGCACCTGTTCAAGATCGGCGACTTGTGTCCCGAATGTGGGCACGCGTCGTTTGTGAATGAAGAGGGTTGCCGCAAGTGTTACTCGTGCGGGCATAGCGAGTGTTGAGCGATCTATGCAACGCCTAAACTGGGACGCGCTCAACACCACGCTGCGCGCGTGCGATCACTGCCCGCGCTTGGTCGCGCACCGCGAACGCGTGGCGCATGCCAAGCGGCGCGCGTACCGGGACTGGGATTACTGGGGCAAACCGGTACCTGGGTTTGGCGATCCGCAGGCGCGCCTGGTTTTGATCGGGCTTGCGCCCGGCGCGCACGGATCGAATCGCACGGGGCGAATGTTCACGGGCGATGCCTCCGGCAATTTTTTGTACGCCGCGCTACATCGCGCCGGCTTGGCGAACCAGCCGACCGCGCAACACGCGGACGACGGTTTGCAACTGCGCGATGTGTTCATCACGGCGATTTGCCGGTGCGCGCCGCCGGACAATCAACCGACGCGCGCCGAGCAAGCGAATTGTTTGCCGTACCTCGCGCGCGAACTCGAACTGCTGACGCGCGCTCGCGTTGTCGTTGCGCTTGGGCGCATCGCGTTTGACGGTTACGTGCGGCTGTTGCGCGAGCAAGGGCGCGTGATCCCGCGCGTTCGATTCACGCATGGCGCGGTGTATCCGTTGGGTGACGCGTTGCCGACGTTGATCGGCGCGTATCATCCCAGTCAACAAAACACGCAAACCGGGCGTTTGACCGTAGCGATGTTCGACGCCGTGATCGGCGTGGCGCGCGCGCACGCCGAACGCGCCCCAGGAGCTGAACGAAGATGAGTTCAAGTCATCGCAAATCATCTGCGCCGATGGGGCGCATTGTCTTGCCGACTTGGGCAATTGTGTTGTTGCTCATCGGCTATTTTCTCTACCAGTACTGGAGCGCGGGCAATGCGAGCGAGCCGCCGCCCGGCGCGAACATCACGCCGACCCAGGTTGCCGCGCAACCGCCGGTCACGTCGAGCGCGCCGCGTCCATCCTCACCCACGCCCGGCGCGCCCCGTTCGGCGAGCGCGACGCCCGCGCCGAGTTCTGCCAGTCCATTCGATTTCTATTTGCTGGCGTTGTCGTGGTCGCCGGATTATTGCGCGACGAACGACAACCCCGATCCGCAACAGTGTAGCATCGGCAAAAAATTGGGGTTTGTGTTGCACGGGTTGTGGCCCCAGTACGAGCGCGGCTATCCCAGCGATTGCTCGAACGTGCGATTGCCGGCGAGCGTCAAAGCCAAGTTCCCCGGCTTGTATCCGAGCCAAACGTTGTACGATCACGAGTGGGAGAAACACGGCACATGCTCCGGTTTGACGCCCGAGGAATATCTGGGTTTGTCGAAGCAGTTGAAGGATGGGGTCGCGATCCCCGCGCCGTACCGCGCGCCCGAACAACCGGTGCGAGTGACGACTGCACAGTTCAAAAAAGAATTTGTCGCCGCTAATCCCGGGTTGACGGAGCAGGCGTTGGCGCTCAACTGTTCCGGCGCGGGGCGTTTTCTGCAAGAAGTGTATGTGTGTTTTACGCCGGCGGGCAAGCCCACCGCGTGTAGCCGCGAGGTGCACGCCGACGCGGCAAAGAGTTGCCAGCAAGCAGATTTTCTCGTGCGGAATGTGCGGTGAGGACAGCCCGCCGCGCGAGCGCGTTGCAAGCCCACAAAAAAATCCACTCCCGTCGGAGTGGATTTTTTTGTGTGGGTAGAATTTTAATTAGGGACCCAGGATTACGCCCGAACCGGTGACGCTCAGTTGAAAGTTTTTGGTTTCGGGGTTGCGATTTGTCACTTGAATAAAGTACGTGCCGCCGATCATAAAATCGCCCGTCCACGTCAGATCGTTCGAGGGACATTTGCCGGCGTCGCATGTCACCAAGCCCGGTGTGCCATCGCCCACCGAACGGTTTTCTTCCAGATACCGCAAAACTTGCTCGGAGGTGTACACGCGAAATGCGAGTTTGCTTTCATTGCCGCCGGGAATGCGGATTTCGATTCGCGTGCGATCTCCCGCATACCGGAACGCGAACCAGCGTTCGGCGTTGCCCGGCACTTGGCGAAGCCAAGCGTTATCCATGATCCACGCCGCGTCCGTCCAGTACACATTCACGCGGGTGGGCGCCGGCGCAACCGGCATCGCGGGGCTGACGACGATGGGCGGCGGCAATACGCCCGCCGCGCCCGCTTCAGGCGACAAGGAGAGTGTCGGCGAAATGGTCGTCGTCGGCGACAGCGGCATGGTGGGCGTGATGCCGATGGTTGCCGTCAGCGGCGCGCGCATCGCGGCGATAGCGGGGATAACCGCCGCTTGCAAAATATTGACTGCGGGCACGGGCACAACCACCGGCACGGCGGGCGAGGCGACAACCGGCGGCGGCGCGGACACGCGTAACGTCACCCCACCGCCCAAAATGACTAAGCCGAGTGGCACGTTGATCGCGTTCCGATTGATCACCTCGACGAAGAACGTGCCCGGCCCGGCAAAGTTACCTTTCCAGAGCAAATGCGCGGACGGGCATTTGCCCGTATCGCAACTGACTTGCGGTGCCGCGCCCCGTCCAATCGGCGTGCCGATACTGGTCGGTGTGATTTGATCCGGCGTGTAAACGCTGAACTCTAATTTGTTGGTGAATCCGTCGAGCAACACCATTTCGATAATCGAGCGGTCGCCGTTGTAATCGAACAAATACCAGAGCGTGGTGTTGGGCGGAATGGCGTGCCATTGATTGTCAATATACACCGCGGAACCTGGGTTGGTGTTGGTGGGACCTTGCGCGGCGACTTGCGTCACGCCGAGCCAAGTCACGCTCAGTATGAGACCAACGAGCCACAGCACGTTCCAAGTTTGCTTGCGCATGTTTCCTCCTCTGCCGACTATCACCGCATCGTTGCGCGTCAGCCCAGCAAGCCGAGCGCGTTGTCTTATCCCACTGTCAGTCTATCATTCACATTGGGAAAAGTCAAGCCGGTAAACTCACTTACTTTGGGTTTGCCGCACTTTCTACCACTCTGCCAGATCGATCAATTGGACGGGCAGCACATCGCCGGCGCGTACCAACGCCATATCTTCGGGCACGATCAGCAAGCCATTCGCGCGTGCAATCGAAGTGAGAATGCCCGACCCTTGCTCGCCGGTCGAGCGCGCGATATACTCCTCGCCGCGTTTCTCGACGACGACGCGAATGAAATTGCGTCGCCCCGAATCGTTCACGATCTCTTCCTGCACGCTGGCGCGCACCGTGTGCCGCGCCAGTTTCGTTTTCCCCAGCATTGTCAAAATTGCCGGGCGCGCAAACACTTCAAACGACATCATCGCGCTGACCGGATTGCCGGGCAAACCGAGCAAGGGCACGGCTTGCCCATCTTTGCCGCGCAAAATGCCGAACGCCAGCGGCTTGCCCGGCTTCATCCGCACCTGCCAAAAGTGCATCGCGCCTTCTGCGTTCAGCACATCCTTCACGATGTCGTAATCGCCGACGGACACGCCCGCACTCGTGAGAAACAAATCCACACCGGCATCCAGCCCCGCGCGAATTTTTGCGGTGAGGTCAGCGATGTTATCGCGCGCAATGCCCAGTCGCACCGGCACGCCGCCACATTTCAAAACTGCCGCCGTGTTCGAGTATTCATTCGAGTTGCGAATTTTGCCCGGCGTCACCGGCTCGTCAATCGCCACGAGTTCATCGCCCGTCGCCAAGATCGCCACGCGGGGACGCCGATGCACGGCGACGCGCGCGTATCCCAGCGATGCCAGCACGCCGATTTCCGCCGCACGCACGACCGTGCCGCGCGGAAACACCACCTCGCCCGCGCGAATGTCCTCGCCCGCCGCGCGAATATTATCGCCGCGTCGAATCGCTTTGTGGATCGCCACGCTCGCGCGCTCCTGCCCCGTCCCGCGCGCTGGCGTGCCCTCGGACGTATCTTCGAACCGCACGACGGTATCTGCGCCGGGTGGCACTGGCGCGCCGGTCATGATTCGCAGCGCCGTTCCCGGTTCAACGGCACGCGTGGCGACGTACCCCGCCGCTACATCGCCGATCACTTGCAACGTCACAGGTTGTTCGCCGGATGCGCGGGCGATGTCTGCCGTGATCACAGCATAACCATCCATCGCCGAGTTGGCGAACGGCGGCACGTTCGCCGGTGAAACTGCGTCTTGCGCTAACACGCGATCCAACGCATCGAGCAAATCCACTTGCTCCGCTTCGAGCGGCTGGAAATGTTGGATGATGTACGTAAAAGCTTCTTCAACCGAAATCATGTTCTGCTC
>CAIKBD010000459.1 GCA_903825565.1 uncultured Anaerolineales bacterium
ACATTCGGTTCGTTGTAGAGTTGAAAGTAACGCACCCCGCGTTCACGATAACGCGCGACGATCCAACCCAGGCGTTGCCAATCCATCTTGCCGACTTGGCGATCAATGCGCATCACGACGATGATCCCTTCGGCATTCAGGCGGTCAATCAAATAATCGTTGGCTACACAATCCCAATCGTTCATGCCTTGCAGGACCACGAGCCAGCGAATTTTCATCGCTTTCAATTCGGGAATGAAACGATCTACGACGGCTTTTGTTTGGAACGTCGTCGGAAACCAGTGAAGTCCCCGCCCGTTGTCGTTCGCTGGACGAGGAAAACTTGATAGCGCAATAGGCGCAAACGCATCGGCGCGAACGGGCGTAGCCGGACCGTGATAATAGACCCAGGATTTCTTCTGCGTGCTGACGACCACCCGAACAGGCGTCGGCGTGTTTCCACTGGAACGAATAACGGTCGATGTGATTGCTGGCATCGGGCTGGTCACTGCAACCTGGGATGGGATCGTGATGGGCTTGGAAATAATTTGTGTTGGCGCTGCCAGTGCCATTTGGTTTGCCGATGAACCGCTACCGCTATTCGTATCCAGTCCTTGTTGAAAAGGCTTGGAACGATCAGGTGTCGGAAATAGTGGGACAACACCTGCACTCCCGAAGGGGTGCGGTGCAAGTGTTGAGCCGTTTTTATCTGGGATTCCCTGCCAGCCTATCCATGCCATGCCCATGAATGCGAGAATGGATAGTACAATCGCAAAGAACACTTCGGCATTGCCTCTTTCACGCATATATTGTAATGACCTCGAATTCCATCCACATCAAAGAATCTATCGCCGCATTTGCAGAAAGAACCAACCCTGGATTTCACCCAGTCCACCGCGAAAAAGATAGAGAACAAAAGTGAATAACGAAAACAACATCGCCATATCAATGAGCACAACGACAGCAGATGCCGGAGAACCAGCCTGGGGCGTTGGGTGAAGCAACTTCACGTGTGAAAATCCTTGCCCATCCTGTTCGATTCCGTAGGTGGCACTGCTCGCATTGGTGTTTGCATTGGGTTGCATCGTTTCGGGTGGATCAATCGCGATTTCTGCCACTTGATCACGCGGTGAGGTTGGCTCGGCATCTCCACGTGTCCACACACGTTTTTGAGGACGTGACCAGAATTTAATCTGGGTCGCGATCCATTGCTCTGCCGTCAATCCATCTTTGCGAAAGAAGGCGATGGCCACGCCAACCGAAATAACGGCGAGTCCCACCAGGACACGGACAAGTAGGCCACTGCCTTCGACCGGACCGAAAAGCACAATCGCGCCAGCGGTAATCCCTGCGATCACCAGATAGGCGAGTTGGCGAAGCGTAAGACCGTACCAGGGTCGCAAGCCTAATTGAATACGGCGAGGAAACTGAATCTGCATACGTTATTCCACTTTTTCTATTTCAGTCCAAACGCGTTCAGTCTTCGATGGCGTATCCTCTGCCAGCGTTAATTCGATCCAATCGCCCACACGAGTATCCGTTTCCTTTAAAGTGCCTACTGGCAATTCGAGCACCATCGCCGAGGTTCCGATAAATGGACTGATATGGAATGGTGTGAGCGCGTGAATCAGATGGACGACCTGCCGATCCACGTCCAAGAACAAGGCATCGATGGCAAAGCGCATCCCAATGGTATGAATGCTTTTTGTGCCAAGAAGCAACAGACCTTCATGTGGCTCAAGCGCAGAGCGCCCCAGCAGACCGCGCAATCTGAGCCAAGGACGATTCGCCACGGTTCCTTTCTCAGCGAGTTTTTTGTTGCGAGTGCGATTCAAAGCTTGCATTTTTTTCTCCATTACGTTTTTGGCTTGGCGTTCGCACGCCAAAGTGTCATGGCGCGTGGTGATACAACGCCCCGTGCTTCCATTTCATTCAAGCGTCCTTCGAGTGCCGCAATCGGGTCGGCGGGTTGCCGTTGGAAAATCTCTTGCACGTTCTGGACGAACTGCGCGCCGGCATTCCAACCGCCGCCCGATTCGGGCGAGCGAATCTCGTGATACACTCGCGCAGCGGCGCCTTGAGTGATTCGATTCCCCATCGCCGTCGAAACCGCCGTTCCCATTTCCCAATCATGCGGTGACATTTGAGGATGCCATGCTACAGCTTGGGCAGGCATATCCAAGGACGGCGGACGTTGATCCATCATCCGATTTGCGAGATACCCCCCGACATTACTTCCATAGCCAGCATCTTGTGCCATTGTTTCAAGCGGTAACCCTTGCCGTGCCGATGCCATCACTGGCGGCATGGCTCGATCCCAAGCACTTCCTTGTTGACCTGGGTCAGCGAAACCCTGTCCGCGCGCACCGACCTGGTTGAACGCATCGACGGCAGCACGCGCCGCGACCGCTTGTTGGCGAGGTTCCGAATAGAGCGATGCAAACGCACCAGCACGTTCTCCGAGTGTTGAAGGCAACGTGCCTATGGCATCGGTCGCTTCACGTGATAAAGCTCGCGCAGGCTGACTCACATTCGACGCGACATTTGTCGGCGGGCTGGATGTTGCAAG
>CAIKBD010000460.1 GCA_903825565.1 uncultured Anaerolineales bacterium
GCGTCCGTCATCACGATCACGCGATTGTAGCGCAGGTTGGCGAGATCGAAACTATCGCCGACGCCGGTGCCGATGGCGGTGATCATCGCGCGGATTTCCTCGTTCTGCAACATTTTGTCGAGCCGCGATTTTTCGACGTTCATGATCTTGCCGCGTAGCGGCAGAATCGCTTGGAACTTGCGGTCGCGGCCCTGCTTGGCTGACCCACCGGCACTATCGCCCTCCACGATGTACAACTCCGCCTTGTCCGAATCTTTTTCGGAGCAGTCCGCCAATTTGCCGGGCAGTGACGACGATTCGAGCGCGCTTTTGCGAATGACGAGATCGCGCGCCTGGCGCGCCGCCTCGCGCGCGCGCGCCGTCGTCAAACATTTCTGGATGATCTCTTTCGCTTCGCGCGGGTGCTCTTCGAGAAAACCGCTGAACGCTTCGGTGAACGCCGACTCGACCTGGGTCTTGATCTCGGCGTTGCCGAGTTTTGCTTTCGTCTGCGATTCAAACTGCGGCTCTTGCAATTTCACCGACACGACCGCCGTCAGTCCTTCGCGCACGTCGTCGCCGGTGAGATTCTGATCGCTCTCCTTGAGCAAGTTTGCCTTGCGCGCATAATCGTTCAGCGTGCGCGTCAGCGCGGAGCGAAAACCGGTGAGATGCGTGCCGCCGTCCACCGTGTTGATGTTGTTGGCAAACGTGTACATCGAATCGCCGTACGCGTCGGTGTACTGCACCGCAATTTCGATCTGCGAGTCGTTCGCCTGGCGTTGCACCATAAACGGCGCATGAATCGGCTTGCGATTTTTGTTGAGGTAGCGGACGAACGACGTGATGCCGCCCTCGAAATAAAACGTCACGGAACGATTTACGCGCTGGTCGGTAAAGGCAATCGTCAAGCCGCGCGTGAGAAACGCCATTTCGCGGAACCGTTGTGCGAGCACGTCGAACTTGTAATCAATCTCTTTGAAGATTTGCTTGTCGGGATAAAAGCGCTGAATCGTACCACTGCGTTCGCTCGCCGGATATTTGCCGATCTGTTTGACATCGGCTTGCGGCACGCCGCGCTTGTACATTTGGCGGTACAACTTGCCATCCCGGCGCACCGTAGACTCGAACCACTCACTCAACGCGTTCACCGCGCTCACGCCGACGCCGTGCAAACCGGACGCGACCTTGTAACCGCCTTGCCCGAATTTTGCGCCGGCGTGCAATTTGGTCATCACCACTTCGAGCGCGGATTTGCCGGTTTGCTGGTGCACATCCACCGGAATCCCGCGCCCATTATCCACGACGGTCACGCTATCTGCCGGATCAATCGTCACTTCGATCCGATCGCACACGCCGGCGAGGGCTTCGTCAATCGCATTGTCTACCACTTCAAAGACGAGGTGATGCAACCCGCGAATATCGGTCGAGCCGATGTACATCCCAGGTCGTTTGCGAACGGCTTCCAATCCTTCGAGGACGGTAATCTTGGAGGCGTCGTACGCTTCGACCGGAATATTTTCGATTTCGTCGTTCGATTTTTTTGCCATTGTTCTAACTCTTGCCTCGGGTCTGTTGTTGGCGCAGCCGCTCGCGCACAATCGCCATCCAATTCACGCGATCCTGGTAAAACACCATCGCCGCCGCCATTAAACCGCTACCGATAAACGCATTGGCGATCACATCAAAGACAATGCCCCATGGGTTGCTCGCCAGAAATTGCCAGACGAATGTAAACCCCGCGCGAATGATGTACATCAAAAAAATCAATGCCATCGCCGACCAAAAATCAAAGCGGAAAACACTTACGCTCGTGAGGATTGCTTGCGGCGCGTTCATCCGTCCTGCAAAGATCGCCGGAATCGTAAAGGTTAGGTACAGCCCAACCCACATCAGCAACAGCATTGTGCCAAAGATGATGAACGATCCCAAGCCCTGACTGACGAGACTGACCAGCGTCGCGCCGAGAGTCAGGGGCAGGATCAGCAGAAACATCCCGATCAGAACGAGGACGACGAGCACAGCCAAGTCTGCGCCGGCGCGCACCAAGCGCGGCATAAACGCCGGCGGCTGGGTATCGCGCCGCACTGCCCACGCTACGGCTTCGAGATAAATTGTTGTGATTGCCAACGCGGCGCCGCCAAGCCCGCCTAACACTAACAGCAACGTGGCACGATTGTCTACCAACAGCGCAATCGTGCGCGCGTCGTCTTTTGCCAGGGATTGCATGCCCACGATGGACGGAATGCCGGTTGCCAATATGCCCCACAAGTTGAGCGTGTCGCCGGCAACTTGCCACAGTTGCTTGAGCATTTCGAGACTTGCGCGCGTGTCGGGCGCTGCGTCCGGCGGTAGGGCTTGGAGCATCGTCGGCAGGGTTTGCTCAAAAATTGGCTTGACGCTGATCTGCGGGGCGAGCCACAAAAACAAGTCGAGCGCCAACGGGATGAGCACGAGCCAGGGCTGTTGAAGCACGGCTTCAAAACCGCTCGCTAGTGTTTCGATCACGCTAAGCGGCTTTTGCTCCGCTTGCGACTGCGCCACGCGCTTGTTGTTCGATTCCGGGTTGGATTTAGGTTCGCGTTTGAAAGGTTCCATCGCCGCCATTATAGCCGAACGCGTGTGCGGGGTCAAATAAAGCCGCAAAAATTGAATTGACACCCGCGCGCGCGCATGGTATAATCTGCCTACCAAACGTTCGGTAGATTTTTTAGAGGGCGCGTGCCATGCACAAAAACGTCAGCGCAGACGTAGCAAGCAAAGACCAGCAAATCTTCGCCGAAGCCGTTCGCATCTTTCGCGAAAAAGGGTACCACGCGACTTCGATGCAAAACATTGCGGATGCGGTCGGCTTGCAAAAAGGCAGTCTCTATCATTACATCTCCAGCAAAGAAGAACTCCTCTTTAAGATTTTCGAGCGCAGCACCGGCGCGCTCACGCAACAACTCGAAACGATCATCGCCTCCAGCGAAACGCCGTCCGCCAAATTGTGCGCGGCGATTCAGGCGCACCTCACTGCGCTCTGCGAACAACTCGACGTGTATTCGGTCTACATTTCCGAACGCCGTGCGCTCAACAATCGTTACCATGCCCAAGTGCGTGCCGAAGGCGAAAAGCACGCGCGCTTGCTCGAACAGATTATTCAACAAGGAATTGCCAGCAAAGAGTTTCGCGCGACCGATCCCAAAATGGCGGCGCATGCCATCCTGGGTATGTGCAACTGGCTCTACCAGTGGTACTCGCCCGACGGGCGTTTGACGCCGCAAGCCATCGCCGCAATTTTTTCCGATCTCGTGCTCGGCGGACTGCAACGCAAATAACCGGCATTCTGCGCTGGTTGCGACAGCCCCGCCGCACACACTCACGCGCCGCGCTCATCGGGGCAGGCGCGATAAACCCAACACTCAAGGAGGAGCAATGGCACTGATCACCCCGGGCACCCCAGCCCCCGCGTTCAAGGGGATGAACCTAACCGGACCGGAAGTCAACTTTGACAACTACAAGGGCAAAAAGCCGGTCGTCCTGATTTTTTCCAGCACGCGTGTAGACCCCGCGCAAATCGGCGCAGTCAAGACGATGTGGGTGAAACACCGCGACAAGTTGGAAATCATTACCGTGTCGTACAAACTGCCGAGCGTCTCAATGGCGAAATCGTTTATGCAACAAATGGGCGCAAAATTTCCGGCGCTGTACGATCCCTCGCAAGCCGTCTACAAGTTGTTCGGCGTCGAAAATCCGGTCGCGATCATCATCATCGGCGCGGATGGCAACGTATTGCACGCCGCCGAATCGCTCGAAACCAAAGACACCAAGTCGCTCGAAGAGGCGATCTTGGCGAATGTCAAATAGCCCTGGCGTCAACGAGTCGGCGAGTCCTTGGGATTGCGAGACTAGACGACTTTGAGACTGGGTAACTATGCGACCTTTAGAAAATATCCGGATTCTCGATCTCTCACGCCTGTTGCCGGGTCCGTATGCCACGCTCTTGTTGGCGGATCTGGGCGCAGAGGTGATCAAGGTTGAATCGCCCGGCGTCGGCGATTACCTGCGGATGCTCCCGCCGTTCATCCAGGACGCGCAGGGTGCAGACGTTGGCGCAACCTTCGCGCTGATCAATCGCAATAAACAGAGCGTCGCGCTCAACTATCGCAACAAGCGCGGCAAGGAAATTTTCTTGCGATTGGTGCGTGAGGCGGATGTCGTGGTCGAGTCGTTTCGCGCCGGCGCGGCGGAGAAATGGGGTATCGGCTACGCGGCGTTGCGCGCGATCAATCCGCGCCTTGTCTACTGCTCGCTCAGCGGGTACGGACAAACCGGCGCATACAAGGATCGCGCCGGGCACGACCTCAACTATATCGCGCTCGCCGGGTTGCTGGCGGCGAACGGCGAACCCGAGCGCGCACCGATCCCACCGGCGGTGCAGATTGCAGACCTCTCCGGCGCGATGCTGGCGGCAATGGCGATTCTTGCCGCGTTGCTGGGGCGCGCGCAGACCGGCGAGGGGCAGTACCTCGACATGAGTTTATTCGAGGGCGCGTTGGCGTGGGCAGGCACGATCATCGGCGGCACGCACGCCGCCGGCGCGCCGGTCGTGCGCGGCAAGATGCAACTGAACGGCGGCATGGCGTGCTATAACGTTTACGAAACGCGCGACGGCGAGTATCTCACGCTTGCCGCGATTGAGCCGCACTTTTGGGCGACGTTTTGCCAGACAGTTGAACGCCCCGATTTGTTGCCGCGCCAGCAAGACATGGCGGCGATCCCGCAAGTTGCCGCGATCTTTAAAACGCGCACGCGGGCTGAATGGCTCGCGCTGTTTGAAAAGCGCGACGCCTGCATCGAGCCGGTGCGCGATTTCGCGCAATTGCTCGACGATCCGCATGTGCAGGATCGCGGACTCGTGGCGAACATCGGCGGCGTGCGGCAAATCGGCAATGTGTTTGCCTTCGCGGACAAGACCTACACGCCCGCGCCGCGCCAGGGTGAACACACGCGCGCCGTGTTGCAGCGGCTGGGTATGAGCGCCGCCGAGTTGAGCGAGCTGGAACAAGCCGGCGTGATCAAAATTTTGAATTGACGAAAAACAAATATTCCCAAAGGAGGGACACGAATGATCGGCTTTGATCTAACCGAAGAGCAACAGCGCATGAAAGAAATGGCGCACGAGTTTGCCGAGAAGGAAATGCGCCCGGTTGCGCCCGAACTTGACGAGAAGGAAGAATTTCCCTGGGCGCTGATGAAAAAAGCGAACGACCTGGGTTTGCTCACCTATGCGTTGCCCGAAGAGTACGGCGGCGCGGGCGTCACCAGCCACGTCACCGATTGCATCGTGCAGGAGGAATTGTTCTGGGGTTGCGCCGGCATTGCCACTTCGATGGGCGGCATTATGCTGGGCGCGTTGCCGATCCTGATCGCCGGCACGCCCGCGCAAAAACAAAAATATCTCACCCTGTTGACGACGGCAAAGCCGGACGGGATGCCGCGCCTCGGCGCGTTCGCGCTCACCGAGCCGGAAGCCGGTAGCGATGCCGCGTCGCTCAAGACGACGGCGAAAAAAGTGGACGGCGGGTATCTGCTCAACGGCACCAAGCATTTCATCACGAACGGCGGTATCGCCGACGTGTACACCGTGTTCGCCACGCGCGATCCCAGTTTGGGCGCGGACGGCATTGACGGTTTTATCGTCGAAGGCGCATGGAACGGCGTCAAAGCCGGCAAGAAGGAAAAAAAGATGGGCATCCGCGCGTCGCACACCGCGCAGGTGCACTTTGAAGATGTGTTCGTGCCGGCGGAAAATCGGTTGGGCGAAGAGGGCGATGGGTTTATGATCGTTCTGCAAACGCTCGATCATTCGCGCCCCATCGTTGCGGCGGGTGCGGTCGGCGTGGCGCGCGCCGCGTTCGATTTCGCGCTGGCGTACTCGCAGGAACGCAAACAATTTGGTCGTCCGATTGCCAAACAGCAGGCGATCCAATTTATGCTGGCGGACATGGCGACGGACATTGAAGCGGCGCGTGCCTTGTGCTGGCGCGCGGCGTGGTTGCTCGATCAGGAGGAACCGAATAGCGTTGCCGCGTCTATGGCAAAAGTGATGGCGGGCGATGTGGCGATGCGCGTCACGACCGACGCGCTCCAAGTCGTCGGCGGCATGGGCTATATGCGCGATTATCCGATGGAAAAATTTATGCGCGACGCCAAGATCATGCAGATTTACGAAGGCACCGCGCAAATTCAGCGGCTCGTCATCGGGCGTTTTCTCGTGGGCTTTGGATAAACCATTCGCCCAGCCAAATGGTCGCGCTAACCGGTGAGCCGGCAATGGAGCCGGCTCGCCGGTTAGGGTTTGCACCTTGCAGTTTATGAGGAGCGTCGGCGCAGGCGTGGCTTGCGTTCGCGCTCCTCGCTATTTGTCCAAACGGATCGGCTGTGCTATACTCGTGCCGCGCGTCGGCAAAACGCGCGTAAATTAGCAAAGGAGATGCTCATATGTGTGCAATGGCGCAGACATTGTTTACCTCGGCGACCGATGTGATCCAGCAAGTGGATCCCCAGGTTGCCGCGATTATTGAACGGGAACGATGTCGGCAAAAAGAAGGACTCGAGATGATCGCGTCCGAAAATTACACGAGCCGCGCGGTGCTCCAAGCGGTCGGTTCAGTGTTGACGAACAAGTACGCGGAAGGGTATCCAACCAAACGGTATTACAACGGGTGTGAATTTGTAGATCAAACCGAAACGCTGGCTATCGAACGGGCGAAAAAATTATTCGGCGCAGACCACGCGAACGTGCAACCTCATTCCGGCTCGCAAGCGAACCTGGGCGCATACGTCGCGTTGATTCAACCGGGCGATACGGTGCTGGCAATGTCACTCGCGCAAGGCGGGCATCTGACGCACGGCGCGGGCGTCAACTTGTCCGGGCAACTCTATCGCTTTATCGGCTACGGGGTGAACCGTGAAACCGAAACGCTCGATTACGATGAAATCGCGCGCCTCGCCGACACGCATCGCCCGAAATTGATCGTTGCCGGCGCAACGGCGTACCCGCGCCAGATTGATTTTCCGCGCTTGCGCCAAATTGCGGATGCGGTCGGCGCAAAATTGATGGTGGATATGGCGCACATTGCCGGCTTGATCGCGGCAAAAGTGCATCCCGATCCAGTGCCCTACGCGCACGTGGTCACGACGACGACGCACAAGACCCTACGCGGTCCACGCGGCGGGATGATCTTGAGTCGCGCCGACTTG
The DNA here is from genome assembly GCA_903825565.1 of uncultured Anaerolineales bacterium. Taxonomy (GTDB): domain Bacteria; phylum Chloroflexota; class Anaerolineae; order UBA4142; family UBA4142; genus CAIKBD01. The sequence goes on from CAIKBD010000460.1 coordinate 7,228, forward strand.
GCGGCGGCGGTGGATAAGGCGATCTTTCCCGGCACGCAGGGGGGACCTCTCGAACATGTCATCGCCGCCAAAGCCGTGGCGTTTTACGAAGCATTACAACCGGCGTTCGCCGTCTATCAACACCAGGTCGCCGCGAATGCGCGCGCGCTCGGCGCGCAGTTGCAAGCGCGCGGGATTCGGCTTGTCTCCGGCGGCACCGACAATCATCTGCTCCTTGTGGATTTGACGCGGCAAGGCGTTAGCGGCAAGGATGCGGCGAACAAATTGCAAGAGGTCGGGATCACCTGCAACAAGAACTTGATTCCGTTCGATCCGCTCAAGCCCACGGTGACGAGCGGCATTCGTGTGGGCACGCCGGCGCTCACCACGCGCGGGATGGGCGAAACCGAAATGGCGCAAATCGCCGATTGGATCGCGGATGTGGTGACGCACATGGACGATGCCGTGTTGCACGCGCGCGTCGCCGACGCGATCAAACAATTCGCGGCGCGTTTCCCCGTGCCGGGCATTGACGCCTGACGCGTCCGCACGCTAAATTGCTCTCTCTCAAATGGCAGAGGCACAGATGTCTGCGATTCCTGGGTTGCCCCGATAATCGCGCAGCTGTGCCTCTGCGGATTTGTGCGCCGGCTGCCCGGCTGGAATTATTTGGGCACTTCTTCGCGGAACACGGATGCCAGCATTTGATCCACCGGCACGTAATCGTCGGTGAGTGTAATCACCGGCGCTTCGGTGAGCAGGCGCGTAATTTCGGCATGGTCCACAAACATCCGCGACAAGAGCGCGTCCCCGTCGCCGCCGTCGAATTGCGCGAACCGTTGCGTGTCCAGTTCCTTGTTCGATCCGATCAGGATAAAGAAACTACGCGTCGCGTGCCGCCAATCGCCGTTGCCCTCGCCCAGGTACACGTACGGAAACGTTTTCTTTAGCGTGTTGTACTCCGAACGCACGAACTCACCGTAGGGTCCGTCAATGATGTTCATCACGTACATCCCGTCGTCCGTCAGCCACGCGCGCACACGGTCGTTAAATTCTTTCGTGGTCAGATGGTACGGCACGGAGAAATGATTGAACGCGTCGCCCAGCACGAGATCGTAGCGGCGATTCGGTTGCCGCGCGAAAAACATGCGCGCATCTTCGTTAAACGTCGTCACCTTGCTCGTGCGCGGGAGCGCGAGATAATCGTGCGCGAAATCCGTCACGCCGGGATCGATCTCGGCGACGTGCATCTCGCTGTTCGGATAGACCGCTTCGACGTACCGCGCAAAAGTGTAGCCGCCGCCGCCAATCATCAGAATGCTCAACTGCGCGTCGGTTGCCGCGCGATAGTCTGCCACTTCGGCGTACACTTTTTCGTACGGATATTCCAAGTGCTTGGGATCTTCCAGCGACACATAACTATGCACGAGATGATCGAGCACGAGCACGCGCACCGGCTTGCCGCCTTTTTCTTCTTCGTACATTTTGATGCAATAATAATTCGTTTCGACCACGCACGGTTTGTAAACCCAGTTTTGACTTTGGAACAATGCCCAGCCGCCGCCGACCAATACCAGCGCCACTACCGCCGCTTGCCAGCGCGCGCCGAATAGAAAGAGCGCGCCCATTGCCGCCAAGACCAACATCACCGACAGGACGATGGTGAACGAGCCGAACCACGAAATCAGAAAATAGCCGGTGGCGAATGTGCCGACAATGCTACCCACCGTGCCCGCCGCGTAAATCTTGCCGACGGTACTGCCCGTCTTGGCGAGATCGCTCACCGCGAGTTTGGCGACGATGGGTGACATCATGCCCAACAACGTGCACGGTACGAAGAAGAGCGCGGTGATGAGCACGACTAACTTGGTGATAATGTGCCAGTCGCCGGGAATCAACCGGTTGATCGGCTCGGTTGCCAGGATGATCACGCAACTGAGCGCGGCGGCAAGATACACGATGCCCAAAAATTTCAGCGACGCGAAACGATCGGCGAGTCGCCCGCCCAGATAGTTGCCGAGCGTAATGCCCGCGAGCACGATGCCGATCACGCTCGTCCACGTGTACAGCGACGAGCCGACAATCGGCGCGATGATCCGGCTTGCGACGAGTTCGATGATCATGATGCACGCCGACGAGACGAACACGATCACGTTGGGTTGCCACAGCCACGAGCGTGGCGGGGTTGCTTGCGTCATACGATTGCCTCCACCGAAAAATGTGTCGGGCAAATTGCCCGACAGGTTAAATTGCGCTGGGATCGCGCAAAAAGCGGAACAGCGTCAGAATGATAATTTTGAAATCGAGCCACAGCGACCAATGCTCGATGTAATACAAATCGTACTTGGTGCGTTCCCAAATGGACGAATCGCCGCGCAAGCCGTTGACCTGCGCCCAGCCGGTAATGCCGGCTTTTTCTTGATGGCGCTCCATATACCGCGGCACCATTTGCCGGAATTGCTCGACGAAAAACGGCCGCTCGGGGCGCGGACCCACCAAGCTCATCTGTCCGAGCAGAACATTGATAAACTGCGGCAGTTCATCGAGCGAATACTTGCGGAGAAATGCGCCGCTCCGCGTGCGGCGCGGATCGTCCTGGGTTGCCCAGATGGGTCCCGTCGCTATTTCGGCGTCCGTGCGCATCGAGCGAAATTTTAGGCAGGGGAAGGGGCGCGCGTCCAAGCCCATGCGCTCTTGCACGTACAGCGCGGGCCCCTTGGAATCGAACTTGACGATCAGGGCGAGCAAGAAGAACAGCGGCGAGAACACCACGAGCGTCACCGCGCTGAGACTCACATCCATAATGCGTTTCGCCGTGAGCCGCCAGCCGCGCATCGCCACGTCGCGCATCGTCAACAGCGGCAAGCCGTTGAGATCGCCCACGTTGACTTCCGCCGCCATGATCTGAAACACATCCGGGAAAACCTTGATGCTGACGCGCCCATCCTCACAGCGCGCGATGATCGAAAGCAAATCTTGGTGCGGCGCTTCGGGCAACGCGATGATCACTTCGTCCACCGCAAACTCGCGCACCACATCGCCCAACTGTTCGACGCGTCCCAGCACCGGCAAACCCAGCACGTTTTCGCCGGCGCGCGCATCGTCCAAAAAGCCGATGGGCTTGTAACCGAGTTGCGGCGACACGCGAATTTTTTCGAGAATCATGTTGCCGGCTTCGCCCGCGCCGACGATCAACACGCGCGATTCACCCCAGCCGTGCTGGTACAACCAGGCGCGCAAACTGTGGTGTGCCAGTCGCCCGATGCCGACGAGCACAAGCGTCCAAAACCAAAAGAGCACGATCATGACGCGCGGATAATCAATGTCACTGCGGTACACCAACGCGGTGAATGCCACGCCGACGATCACGCTGATCGACACGGCGGAAAAGATCGCGTACAGTTCGTCGAGCCGCGTCATGCCGCGTTGCAGGTGGTACAGTTTGTAGAAGAAAAACACGACGATCAACGCCAGCACGCTCAACGCCATCATGCCGAGATAATGCGCGAGTGGGGGGATAACTTGGTTCGGTGTCGCTTCGCGCGGGCGCAACAGGTACGCCAGCACGAACGCGCCCATCGTCATGGCGATATCCACGCCGAGCAGGGTGATCGTGAATACGAGTTGCGAATAACGCTTCACGGGTTCAACTCCGACGCGTTGGGAGCGGGCGGCAGAGGGCGCAACATTTCGCCGATCAGTTTCGCGCCGCCTTTGAGCGCCAAACCCAGGATGATCGCGGCGCGCAGGGGCAGGGCAGTGTGCGCGGCGTAATACTTTTGGTAAAAGATGTACGCCGCGCGCCAAAACTCGTACTGTGCGCGCGCCGATTGGCGGCTGGATTCGCGCTTGACGTGCAACACCGTAACCGCCGGGTTGTAGTACACCCTCCAGCCGCGCCGCTTGATCCGCCAACACCAATCGAGGTCTTCGCCGTACATAAAATAGGTTTCGTCGAGCAAACCGGCTTGTTGCACGGTGATCGTGCGGAGCAACATAAATGCCCCGACGACTGAATCCACTTCGGTCATTTGATCGGGATCGAGATATGTCAGGTTATACCGCGCCCAGCGGCGGCTCTTGGGAAAACGGGCGTCCAGCCCCAGAACGTGGTAGATCGAGTTGAGCGGATCGGGGAAACTGCGCCGGCATGCGAGATCGAGTTCGCCGTTTTCCATTACGAGTTTGGGACCCGCGACGCCGGCTTCGGGGTGCGCGGCAAAAAAGGCAAGCATCTCGGCGAACGCGTCCGGCGGCACAACCGTGTCCGAATTGAGGAGCAAGACGAAAGGCGGCGGCGGCTCTTGTGCGAGGATTTGGCGGAGCGCGAGGTTGTTGGCGTACGCATAACCGCCGTTCGTTGGGCTAACGATCAACTGCACGCGCGGAAATTCGGCGCGCACCATTTCGGCGCTGCCATCGGTCGAGTTGTTATCCACGACATAGATGGTGGTTGCCACGCCGCGACTTGCCATCAACGATGCCAGACAATCGCGCAACCGGGCGTGTGTGTTGTAATTGACGATGACGATTCCTAAATCACTCACGGCGCGATTCTAGCACAATTTAGATGAATTGCCAAAAGAAACCGGCGGGAGCAAAAACCAAGCGGGGGGGCGAACTCCAACAGAAATAAAGCATTCCACCGCAAAGGCGCCACACTTGCCCTGGCGGGAACGCAAGTGCCAGGGAGCACGCCAAGAAAACCAGTGGTTTGTTTCTTCGCGGCTTTGCGTCTTTGCGGTTGATCTTATTTCCGATAAGTCTATTGGATTTCGGCGGCGCGGCGAAAATAATCTGTCGCGCTCGCTTCGTCTCCCTGCCCCCGCGCGCACTCGCCCATTCGCGCGAGCAGTGCCGCTAGCGCCAACCGATTGCCTACGTCGCGCTGAATCGCCAGCGCGCGATTCAAGTGCGTCAGTGCCTCGGCAAAATTACCGCACTGTAATTCGATCTGACCGAGCGCGGCGCACGATGCCCCGATGCCGATCTTGTCGCCGATTTGTTCGCGCAGGGCGAGCGCGCGGCGATGCGTTTCGGTTGCGCGCGGCAGATCGTTTTGCTTGTGCGCGATCACGCCGAGTTGGAAATGCGACGCGGCAATCTGCGCCCGATCCCCCAAACGCGTTTGGAGCGCGAGCGCGCGCAGTTGATAGTCGTGCGCCTCCGCCAGCCTCCCTTGCGCCAGGCACAGCAGGGCGGTCAGCCCCAGTCCGGCGCACTGCGCTTCCAGATCGTCATCGCTTGGATGCACCGCCGCCTCCAGCGTTGCGCCGGGATCGCTGACGTTGAGCGCCACGCGTTGCGAACGCGCCGGCGCAATCGCGCAAAACGTCCCGTTCCGAATCTGTTCGCCGAGGGTCTGGGTTTCGGCGGCAGGTGCCGCGCCAAACTCGCGCGCCAAGATTTTTTGGCACGCGTCGTACTGCGCGAGCGCGGCGCTGCGTTGCTCTTCGGAGGCGAGCGCGCGCATCAATTGCCGATGCGCTTCCTCCCGCCAAGGTTCCAACTCGATCTGGCGCGCGGCGTAGCGTCGCGTCGCGGTGTACTCGCCGCGCGTTTCGTGATGTGCCGCCAACGTGTAGAGCGTTTCCAGCGCTTGGCGATGCAACGCTTCGCGCCGCACGAGCATCCATTCTTCAAACGGCAAACTATCGCCGAGGAACAAGGGCTGTAATAACTCGCCGCGATATAATTCGACGGCTTGGCGCAAACGCGCGATGCACGCGGCGCAATCTTCCAAGCGGTGATGGGCGTGGTTCTGGCAGGTTTGCAACAAGCCGGCAAATTCGGCGCAGTCCAGCATGTGCGGTGTGGTCGCGTTAAAGCGGATCGTCGCCGGGGTGATCGTCAAGATCGCCGGCGCGGCATCGCCCAGCGCATCGCGCAGGCGGACGAGCGCCTGCCGCAAACTATGGCGCGCGGCGGGGTTGGGCTGTTCGGGCCAGAGCAAGTCTGCCAGTTTTTCACGCCGATGCGCGCGGTCGGCTTCCAGCACCAAATACGCCAGCAACCCCCGGGTTTTGTCGGTGCCGAACCGTGTGACAGGGTGTGCGGCAAGTTCGATGTGAAACGTGCCCAAAAAATTTAGCGTCAACGAATCCATTGGTTTCATTATATAGCGAATCGGGACTAGTATCAAATGCTTTGACGTTTTTGTGACGCGAGTATGGTATAAGGAAAGCGTAATCATATCTCCGAAAACGCAAACCCGGTGAAAACCGGCGACGCAAAGCTACGGGTCTACAGTTGCGACACACTAGGATCGCCGAGCCACCGAAGAGACGCCAGCGAACCGACACGCGGTTGCCATCGCTCCGATCTCAGCGGAGCGATTTTTTTTAGACCAGCCAGCCCTGCAATGAAAGAGGCGCTATGATCGAATCACACTTGGGGTACGCCTCGTACCTCCTGCGACTTTGGCAAGTCAATCAAAACGGCAAAGCCACTTGGCGCGCCTCACTCGAAAGCACGCGCACCGGCACGCGCCAAAACTTTGCCTCGCTCGGTGAGCTATTCGCTTTTTTGGAACAACACGTGGGCATGCCGGTGCCACCTAAACGCCGTCCCCGTAAAAAGGCGACGCGCTAGTTTACTCAAGGAGGAGTGACATGTTCAAAGGATTTTCCAACTCGTGGGCTTTGGTGCAAGCCGCTTGGCAAGTTTTACAACAAGACAAGGAATTGCTTGTATTCCCCATCGTTTCCGCGTTCGGTGTGGTGCTCGTCAGTGGTGTGTTCGCGGTCCCCGGTTTTCTCGTTGCGGCTTCGGACAATCCGGCGGCGCAGTACGCCGGCTACGCGCTGGCGTTTCTGTTCTACCTGGTAACCTACACGGTGATCTTTTTCGCCAATGCCGCGCTGGTTGGCGCGGCGTTGATCCGGTTACGCGGTGGCGACCCAACGTTGGGCGACGGTTTCAGCATCGCGTTCAGCCGGCTTGGCGCGATCCTGGGGTACGCGCTCATCTCCGCCACCGTCGGCATGATCCTGCAAATGCTTTCCGAAAAAAATCAAATTGGCAAGTTTGTCGCCAACTTGCTGGGCAGTGCGTGGAACATTGCGACGTACCTCGCCGTCCCCATTCTGGTCGTCGAAAATGTGGGACCGCTCGAAGCCGTCAAGCGTAGCGTCGCCTACCTGAAACGCACCTGGGGCGAACAAATCGTCGGCAACGCCGGGATGGGCTTGGTGTTCGGCTTGCTCTTTTTCGCCGTCATCCTCGCGGGCGGCGCGGGCATCTTTGTCGCGCTCTCGCTCAACCTGACGCCGCTGGTGATCGGCGTGATCGCGATCATCGTCGTCGTGCTCATTCTGCTCGCGCTGTTGAACGCGACGCTCACCGGCATTTACACCGCCGCCGTGTACCGCTTCGCCGTCGAAGGCGCGACGGAATCGCAATTTCCTGCCGCGCTCGTGCAGAACACATTTCGCGCCAAATGAGTGTGCGACCGGGCTATGCGCCGAGTGCGTGATCCCTATTCTAGTCAGTGCTTCTGGAGGACACGATGTCTGAAAACCGATTAGCGCCTCAACCGAAACCGCCGCTACCGATGCGGCGCAAAAGCGATGCGGCAAAAAACCAAATGTGGCTGTGGATTTTCATCGGGCTGGTGATCGTCGCCGTGATCGGCGTCGGCGCGTTGATCGCGTTCGTGCTCGGTAGCGTCCGGGGCACTCCCCGTGTGGTCATCGCCGCGCCCGCCAGCAACACCCAGTTCAACGAGGGTCAAGACATCGTCGTGCAATCTACGACGACGGACGATCTGGGTGTGATCCGTGTCACGCTCTCGGTTGATAATATTGTCGTGCAAGAGGATCGGCTGGACCCGCCGCAAAAATCCATCACGCGCAACCAAACGTGGAAAGCGACGGGCGTGGGTCCGCACACGATCATCGCGCGCGCGTTTCGCGCCGATGGCACGGCGAGCGAGCCGACGAGCATCGTCGTCACGATTCTCGCTCAGCCGACACCGGGCGGCGGGACGCCGGTGCCGACCAGTATGCCCGCGCCGGTGACGCCGTTGCCCACGCTGATCCCAGGTTGCGTCTACAATTCGATCCGCGTGGACGAAACGATCCCGGATGGCACGGTATTTGCGGCGGGCGCGACGTTTCAAAAATCGTGGAAGATTTTGAACAACGGCACTTGCCCCTGGAATCAGAATTTCAAATTTGCGTTTGTCAGCGGCGAAGCGATGAATGCGCCGGCGTGGGTCGCCGTGCCGTACACGCCGCCGGGTGCGCTGATCGAATTGCTCGTGAACCAGGTTGCGCCCACCGCGCCGGGACCCCACGTGGGGCACTGGCAAATTCTCGACGACAACAACAATCCGATCGGCGTGCTGTTCGACGTGGTGATCAACACGACGAATCCGCAACCGACGCCGGTATGCAACGGCACGCCGGTCATCGGCAACTTTGCGGCGAACCCCACGGTGATTCGTCCCAGTTCCAAAGTGCGGCTCGCCTGGGATGCGGTCGGCAACACGAGTTTCGTCAAGATCGATCCGGGGATCGGCGCGGTCACGACGCCGGGATTCATTGATATCGTCGTGGATCAAACGACGACGTTCACCTTAACGGCGTACTGCGGCAACAACACGAACGCCAAGCAAGTCACCGTCACCGTTGGGCAAGCGACGCCGACGCCGGTGCCGCCGACTGCCGCGCCGCAATTCACCGTGACCGGCGCAACTGCCGCCGCCAGCCCCGCAACTTTTACCGGTACCTGTCCGGCGCAATTCACGTTCAGCGGCAACGTCACGACAAACGGCATCGGCACGCTGACCTATCGGTGGGCGTGGCCCGGCGGCAACTCGCCCAACCTGACGCTCTACTCGCCCAGCGCCGGCGCGTATGCGATTCCGGCTTACGCGACGAACTTTAATACGAAAGGCGGGTTATGGGCGCAATTGCAGATCGTCGCGCCGAATATCGTCAACTCGAACCAGGTCGGCTTTAACAACAACTGCGCCGATCCGCCGGTGCCGGCGCCACAAGTTTCGATGGTTGCGCCCGGCAATGGGCAACATTTTCAACAGGGCGCGACGTTTGAAGTCAAGGCGCGCGCGCTCGGCAGTACCGAATTAGCAAGCATTACCCTGTTCTATCGCACGAGTTTGCTGGGGAGCAATTGGACGCAACTCGCCAAAGTGCCGATTCGCACGGCGGTGCGCGATTACACGGCAACCGCTAGTTGGCGGCCCGAGCAAACCGGCGCGTTTGAATTGCGCGCCGAGGCGACGGACATTCGCGGGCAGACCAGCCAATCCGGCGCGATCACGATCCACATGGACGCGCCCCCCACGCCAGTGCCGCCGACGGCGACGCGCGTGCCGCCGACGAACACGCCGGTGCCACCCACCGCGACGCGCGTGCCGCCCACCAACACACCGGTGCCACCCACCGCGACGCACGTGCCGCCGACGAATACGCCGGTGCCGCCGCGCCGCAACGTCACCGGTACCTGGGTGGCGAACGAGTGGTCGGTTTCGTTGACCGAAGCCCTGGGTTGTCCGGGACCAGATTGTGGCATGATCGGCAAACTCACGCACGGGGTGTTGCCCGCGCCGCAAACTGTGGACGTGCAAGGTTCCTTCAACGTCACCACCGGCGTCGTCCACTTTGCCGCAACGCTTCTCGGCGGGCAGACGTTTAGCGGCACCGTGTCCGCCGACAGCCGCACCATGTCCGGCACGTTGAGCGGCGTGGGCGCGCTCAACTTTACCAAACAGTAACGACCGTCAGCGTCCGGCGCGGTCTCGCGCGAGACCGCGCCGGATGATCATGGTCTTTGGAACAAGGAGCAAACCAATGAACCGTCTTTTTCGTACCTGGGTTTGGCTCGGCGGGCTGGTGCTGATCAGTCTGATCGCCGGATGCGCCGCACCGACCAAACCGACGATCACTCTCACGCCCATCAGCGGGCAGATCGTTGCCGGGCAAGACATTACCGTGCAATCAAGCGCGAGCGATAATCGCGGCATCATCCGAATTGAATTTCTCGTGGATGGCATCGTCGCCGCTGACGCCAAAATCGATCCACCGCAAAAAACCATTGCTCTGCCGCACACTTGGAAGGCATCCGCCGGGCAACACACGTTGAGCGTGCGCGCGATCAATCAAGATAATTTGACGAGCGATCCGGCGACCATTGTCGTGCTCGTCGGCGGCGCACCCACCGTCGTCCCAACCCAGCCGCCCGCGCCGACCGTCGCCGTGCCGACCGTGCCCCGACCGCCAACCGTGCCGCCGACTGCCGCGCCCACCGTCACGCCGACCTGCACCAACGCGATGCGTTTCATCAGTGACGTGACCGTGCCCGATGGCACGCCCTGGCTCGTGAATCAACCGTTCAACAAAATTTGGCGCGTGCAAAATAGCGGCACTTGTACGTGGTCGTCCAAGTATCATCTGGTTTGGGTGGGCGGCGATGTGATGGGCGTCGTCCGCGAAATCCCGGTGCCGGTCAACGTGGCGTCCGTCAACATGGTTGATTTCACCATCCCGCTTACCGCGCCGAACCGGCTCGGACCTGCCGAAGGGCGCTGGCAACTCCGCGATGACACCGGTAAATTGTTCGGTCCCGTGCTGACTGTCAAGATCAACGTCGTCAGCGCGCAACCGACGCCCGCGCCGACCGCCGCGGGGTGCACCGGCACGCCGAGCATCCAATCGTTCACCGCCGATCAACTCACCATCACGAGCGGACAATCTACCACGTTGCGCTGGGGCTTGGTCGGCAACGCCAGCCGCGTCGAAATTGACAACGGCATTGGCGGCATCGCTACGCCCGGCACATTCGTCGTCGCGCCACACCAAAACACAACCTACACGCTGATCGCCTGGTGCGGTAGCAACCAAGCGCGCCAATCGGTTACCATCGCCGTCCAAAGCGCGCCGCCCGCGCCCACTCCCGCGCCGCAACGCCTCAATATTTCCGGCACCTGGATCGCCGGCGAGTACGCGTTGCAACTGCAAGAAGCGTTAGGATGCGGCGGGCCCTCGTGCGGCGTCACCGGCAAACTGACCCAGGCGCACGGCGTCACGACGCCCACGATTGAAAATGTGCAAGGATCGTTCAACGTATACACCGGCGCATTTTCGCTCACCATCGAACGCCCCGGCGCCGGGGCGATCACCGGCACAGTATACACGAGCGGGCAAGCGCTCACCGCCAACGTGCCCGGCGCGGGTTCGCTGATCTTTACCAAACAATAATTCCACGCACGCTAACAGTCGAATAAAAAAATCGCTTGGACGCTGACGAGCGCGGACGAGCGCGGGGAATTTCTTTTTATCCGCGTCCAGCCGCGTTCATCCGCGTCCTAATTTCAGAGGAGTCAACTCCATGAGAATCTCAATCCCGATTTGGATCGCCAGTTTGATTTTGATTGCGCTTGCCGGCGTTGCGTGTTCGACGCCGACGCCGGCGGCGCCGCCAACCGTGATTGTCACCACGACGCAACCGACTGCCGCGCCCAAGCCGACCGATGCGCCCAAACCGACTGCCGCGCCACAACCCACCGCCGCACCGCAACCGACCGGCGCACCGGTCGCTGGAATGCCCAACCCCGCTTCCGTGTTCTGCACGCAAAACGGCGGCAAGTTGGAAATTCGCAAAGACGCCAAAGGCGAAGTGGGCTATTGCATTTTTCCGGACAAGAGCGAGTGCGAGGAATGGGCGTTTATGCGCGGCGAGTGCAAACCCGGTGCAAAACCCGCCACGACGACAACCGCCGCGCTGACCGATCCGTTCGCCTACTGCACCGCAGTTGGCAACGTGGATGCGCCAGACGCGCGCTACACCGGCGCGAAAATGCCGGACGCCGTGCTGACCGGCTTGATCCAAGCCGCAAAAATTTCGCCGAGCATGCCCAAAGAAGTTCTCGCGCAGTCTTCGTTTTGGCGGTGCATGAACAACAAGGTCTATGCCTGCACCGTCGGCGCGAACCTGCCATGCCAAGAAAAAGCAGACACGAACAAGACGCCCGCCGCCGCGCTGAACGATTACTGCAAAGCGAACCCCGCCGCCAGCGTGATCCCCGCCGCTGTGACCGGGCGCGCGACGGTGTACGAATGGAAGTGCGTGAGCGGCAAACCCGAAATTGTGCGTGAGTTGTTCAAGCCGGACGCACGCGGTTTCCTCGCAGACTTTTGGTACGAACTTGCGCCAGCGGCTACCGTGCCCGGTTCGAACATCGCCAACCCCGCCTCGACGTACTGCGTGCAGAACGGTGGCAAGTTGGAAATTCGCAAAGATGCCAAAGGCGGCGAAGCCGGCTATTGCGTCTTTACCGACAAGAGCGAATGTGAGGAATGGGCATTCATGCGCGGCGAGTGCAAACCGGGAGTGAAACCGATGACCGTCACCAAAGCCGACAACGGCAAAACGATCAACGCCGGCGTCGGCAATGTCGTCCTTGTCTCGCTCGCCGGCAACGCCACGACGGGGTACGCGTGGGCGTTGGAGTCGGGCAACGAGCCAGTGCTCAAATCGCAAGGCGAAGCGAAATACATTCCGTTGCCCGCCGCGCCGAACATTGTTGGCAGTGGCGGCACGTACGAGTTCCGCTTTACCGCCGCCAGCGCCGGCACGGCGACGCTCAAGTTCGTGCACAAGCAAGCGTGGGTGCAATCTGACCCGAAAGCCGAAACGTTCAGCGTAACCGTCATCGTCAAGTAACTCGGCTTGCCCCGTTGCAATTCACACACGCAACGCTACCCAAATGCACACCGCCCCCAGTTCGCTTTCAACGAACTGGGGGCGGCTTGGTGACACCGAACTGGAATTTTGGCAACGCCACGATGTGGCAACGTAATGTCCGAACTTACGAACGCAATTGCGGAAACAGGATCACTTCGCGGATGGATGCTTGATCCGTGAGCAACATCACCATGCGATCCACACCCACGCCGAGGCCGCCGGTCGGCGGCATCCCGTGCATCATCGCCTCGATGAAATCGAGATCGATCTGGTGCGCTTCCTTGTCGCCGGCTTGGCGTTGCGTTTGCTGTTCGACGAACCGCGCGTACTGATCGAGCGGATCGTTCAACTCGGTGAACGCGTTGCCCAGTTCCATATTCGCCGCGAACGCCTCGAACCGCTCGACGACGTTCGGATTCTCCAGCGTCTTTTTGGCGAACGGCGAAATTTCGGTCGGGTGATTCGTGACGAACGTCGGCTGAATCAAGGTCGGCTCGGCGAACGTGCTGAACAATTCATCCACCAGCTTGCCCCAGGTGGGATGCCGTTCGACTTTGAGGTTCAGTTCGGCGATGCGGCGCAAGAGCGCGGGCAAATCGGTCGCCGTATAAATGTCCACCCCGCTTGTTTCGAGAATGAGATCGCGCATCGTCACGCGCCGCCAGGGCGGCGTGAGATCGAGCGCGTGCCCCTGGTATGTGATCTGGAGCGTGCCATGCGCGGCGAGCGCGCACGCGCCGTACAGCCCCTCGACCAAATCCATCATCGTCGTATAATCGCCGTATGCCTGGTAACATTCCATCATCGTAAATTCGGGATTGTGCTTGATGTCAATTCCCTCGTTGCGAAAATCCTTGCTGATTTCGTACACGCGCTCGTACCCGCCGACGAGCAAGCGTTTCAAGTAGAGTTCGTCCGCGATCCGCAAATACATATCGCGGTCGAGTTTGTTGTGATGCGTGACGAACGGCTCCGCCGCCGCGCCGCCGTACAACGGTTGCAACACCGGTGTTTCCACTTCGAGGAAATCTTGCCCGTCCAAAAATTTTCGCATCGCTTGAACGATCTGGGCGCGTTTGATGAAAATTTCGCGTGCTGTTTCGTTCGCCAACAAATCGAGGTATCGCTGGCGATAACGCGTCTCGGTGTCTTTCAAGCCGTGCCACTTTTCCGGCAACGGTGACAAGGTCTTGGCGAGCAACTCGAACGTCGCAACCTGGATCGTGATCTCGCCGGTGCGCGTGCGGACGAGATCGCCGGTGACGCCGATGAAATCGCCGAGATCGATGTCTTTCATCAGCAACGCGTACTGCTCCGCGCCGACAACATCCTTCCGCACCAGCAACTGAATTTTCGCCGTGCCGTCCTGCAAGTGCGCGAAAGTCAACTTGCCCATATCGCGCAACGCGACGAGCCGCCCGGCGAACGCCGCGCCGGTCACCGCTTCGCCGCGTGCAAACGCGTCGAGCGCGGCGCGCGCCGTGTGAGTGCGCGCCGTGCGGAGCGGGTACGGGTTGATGCCGCGCTCGCGCAAGCGCACCATTTTTTGATAGCGTTGCTGTTCCTGATCGTTCAAGCGCGTGATGAGATCGTCCATCGTTCTCCCCTTAAATAAACGGAGGACGCAAGCCGCACGACGAAAAGGGTTTCGTCTTTCGTCTCCCGTCCTCCGAACTGTTGCGTCTGCGCTGTGGCTAGCGAATCTCGGTTACTTTGAGATGCCGCACACCGTCGGGAATTTTCACCGACACTTCATCGCCGATGCGTTTGCCGAGCAACGCCTTGCCCACCGGCGATTCGTTCGAAATGCGCCCCTTGAGTGGATCGGCTTCGGCAGACCCGACGATTTGGTACACCTCTTCGTCGTCGTCGCCGCGTTCGAGCACCGTGACGAACGAGCCGACGCCAACTAGATCACTGACGCGGGTTTCGTCAATCATCACCGCATTCTTGAGCATCTGCTCAATCGTCATGATCCGACCCTCGACGAACGCTTGCTCATTCTTCGCTTCGTCGTAGGCAGAGTTTTCCATAATGTCGCCTTCTTCTTTGGCGGAGTGAATCCGCTCGGCGACTTCGGCGCGCCGCACGGTGCGGAGATTTTCCAATTCCGCTTCGAGTTTAGCGCGTCCTTCCGGTGTGAGAAAAATGGGTTTTTCAGCCATTCGGCACGACCCCTTCTGAATAAAAAATCAGTCGGACACTGCCGACACCCGGCAACGTCCAACTGCCTCCATTATACGCAATTTTCAGTTTTACGCAACCGCGCTATAATGTTCCCGCTTGAAAATTGGCGAGTGGAGGTCACACCGTTGAGCATCATCATCCTGGGTTTAGGGCACGGCGATCCGCGTGCGCTGACGCTCGAAGCGCGCGACGTGTTGGCGCACGCGCGCGAAATTTTTCTGCGGACGCGCGCGCACCCCGCCGTCGCCGCGTTGCCCCCCGAGCTTGACGCGTACGCGTTCGACGATCCGCCCGCCGCTGATCCCGCCGCGATTGCGGAGGCGATCCTGGCGCGCGCGCAAACCGGCGACGTGATCTATGCCGTGCCGGGGCATCCCTTGTTCGGCGAAAGTAGCGTGCGGAAAATTTTGGCGCAGGCGCGCGCCAAGCAAATTGCAACGCGCGTCATCGCTGGGACGAGTTTTGTGGATGCGGCGTGCGTCGCGCTCGAACTCGATCCGCTCGCGCGCGGCTTGCAGATCGCCGACGCGACCGAACTCGCGCGGCAACATTTTCCACGTCTCGATCCGGATCAGCCAACCTTGATTGGGCAGGTGCACAGCCGCGAGATTGCGCGCGCGTGTCTGGCAACTCTGCGCGTGGTCTATCCGCCGGAACATGGCGTCACGCGTGTGGATGCGGCGGGCACTGCCGCGCAACGGCTCACGTCGTTCGCGCTTGCCGAATTGGATCGCGCCGCTGATTGTGACTGGCTAACGACGATCTACGTGCCGCCGCTGGCGCGCGCCGGTTCGTTAAACCGGTTGGGCGAAGTCGTCGCGCATCTCCGCGCGCCGGACGGGTGTCCCTGGGATCGCGAGCAAACGCATCAATCGCTCCGCAAAGATTTTCTCGAAGAGTGTTACGAGGTCTTGGAAACGCTCGACGCGAACGACCTGCCGCATTTACGCGAAGAACTCGGCGATCTGCTCCTGCACATTTTGTTGCAAGCGCAAATTGCCAGCGAAGCCGGCGAATTTTCGTTGAGCGAGGTCGTCGCCGAAATTTCGGAAAAATTGATCCGGCGGCACCCGCACGTATTCGGCGACGTGAAGGTGAACGGCACGGACGAGATTATCGCCAACTGGGAGCAGATCAAACAAGCGGAGAACGGCGGGAAGAAGAAAACAAAACCCAGCATCCCGCGCGATTTGCCGGCGCTGGCGCGCGCGCAAGAGATCGCGCACAAAGCCAAAACGCCGGCGGATGTGCGCGCGCTCGCGGCGCACGTCGAAAAATTGGCGCACGCGCCAGCGCGTGCGGCGGACGTGGGTGAGGCGTTGTTCGCGCTCGTCGCGTTTGCCGAGTCGCAACAGGTTGATGCAGAAACGGCGTTGCGCGAAACGGCGAATGCGAAAATGTAGGGGCGTTTGCCCAAACGCCCGACCTAGGATGTTTTGACAAACAGCCCTACGTTTTTTTCTGCTTTGCCAGCAACCGCTTGAGACGATGCTCAAGTTCCGCCCGCCAGGACGCGCGCGCATCCGCCGGAAAATCGCGCGCGTTGACGATGGCAAGTGCGGCGCGCGTTTCGCGTTCGGCTTGCGCGTAATCACGCGCGCGGTGCTCATAATGCTTGGCGAGTTCGACGAACGCGTACACTTGCCGCGTGCTCGTCGCGTTGCGCCACAGCCCGACTGCCGCCGTAAGATCGCCGCGCCGGCGTTGCAAGTTCGCCAACCGTTTTATCGTCTCGCGGAATTTTTCTTCCGCCAAATCCAGTTCCAAGCCACGTGCGTACAGCCGCGCCGCGTCTTCCCAGCGCTCCAAATCCTCGAATAATTTGCCGATAGCGATCACGTCCAACCCGTGTGCGATGGCGAACGTCAACGGATCGGCAAGCAATTGCGCGATGTGGTTCAACAGCGCCGCCATCGCGACGACATCCATCGCGTTGTGATAGAACACGCCGCGCAATTCGTGCGCGTCGCCGCTCTGCAAATAATCGAAATAGATTTGCGGGATGAGCCAACCCGGAATATCTTCTTCGGTGCGTGTCGCGCCCAGGATGTGCGTTTCAAGCGCGCCGAGCGCACGGCTCTCCAAGCGGTTGCGCCACAGCCGCCGCGCGAGCGGAAGTAGATCGAGATGCGCCGCGTCCGCGAACGGGATGGCGAGTTGGTTGAGTGTGTATCGCGCGCGCAACAAGGGCGCATCGAAGGATTTGCCGTTGAACGTGACGAGCGCATCGCACGGTTGCAATAATTCGGCGAGCGCGGACAATGCGGCGGGTTCTTGCGCCGGGTCGCGCATGAAAATTTGCGTGAGTTGAAACGCGTCGCCGGCGAACCGCCCCAGCCCGATCAGGAACGCGTAGGTGCCCGCGCCGCCGGCAAGCCCGGACGTTTCGGTGTCGAGGAATACAAAGCGTGTGAGATCGCCTTGCGCGAGGCGCGGCTCGCGCGCCCACTCGGCAATCGTCGCCAGCGGCGCAGTGACCGGGAGCGGCGTGTTGCCGTGCCGGTAATCGCGCGCAAAAATTTTTTCGACGACAAATGCCGCGCCGAACGGAGTCGCGTGCGCGCGACCGGGGAGCACGGCTTCGATGGGTTGAGTGTGGGTTGGGCGCGGTTGCGGCGGCGGGAGATCGCGCGCGCCGACGCGGACACCGAGCGCCTTGAGTTGATCGGATAGTGTGGGCATAGGCAAATTCGCTGGATGCTTCGATTGCGGAACCGCGATCCAGTATATCACAATTTTCGGAGACTGGAGCATTGCGACCGAACATTTGAAATTTTACCGCAGAGACGCGGAGTGCGCGGAGCGCGCAGAGGTTTTAAAATAAATTCTCTGTGTCCTCTGCGTCTGCGGTAAATTTCGTGCATCTTCGGTCGCGATGCTACACTGTCTAAAAATCGGTTGAAACCGATTCAACCCGATTCTATCGGGTTTTCACCTGTGTTAGGCGGGCGTTTCTAACACCCGACGAGGTTCGCCAACAAAATCATTGTATTCGGGGGCAATCGCTCATCACGCATTTATTGGACGCGGCAAGCGCGGATAAAAAATCACCCGCGTCTAGGTTCGCCACAAGTCATTGGATCAGCGCTAATTGCGTCACTCGCTTTTTTCCGACAGCCCATGTTCCAGCGCATAACGCACCAAATCGGCAACCGAGTGCATATTCAACTTGCTCATCAAGTTGGCACGGTGCCACTCGACCGTCTTGACGCTGATCGCCAAATCCGCCGCAATTTGGGCGTTGGTTTGCCCGCCGACAATGTGTTGCAAAATTTCCATTTCGCGCGGGGTCAACGCGTCCGGCTCGGTCGCCGCCTCGACGCTGCGCCGGCGAATTTCTTCGACGACGGTCGTCGCGGCGGTCGGGTACAGGAACGTTTCGCCGCGCGCCACCACGCGCAACGCGTTGATCAGATCGTTGCCGAGCGCGCGTTTCGACACAAAGCCGGATGCGCCGGCTTGCAACAGCGGCACAACATACTGCGGGTCTTCGTGTTGCGTCAGGATCAACACGCGCGTCTGCGGGTACTGGTTACGAATGATCCGGGTCGCATCTAAACCATTCATGCCCGGCATCGCAATATCCATCAACACCACGTCCGGCGCAAGTTCACCCACGCGGGTCACGGCTTCCGCGCCATCTTGCGCTTCGCCGATCACTTCCACGTCGTCATAGTAACCCAGGAGCGCGCGCAACCCTTCGCGCAAAATCGCGTGATCGTCCACCATCAGAATTCGGATCTTTGGCATTCATTGCCTCTCTACTCTGGCATCGGCACGCGCACAGTGATCACGGTGCCTTTTCCCGGTTCTGCTTGCAAATCGAATTGACCGCCCAAAATTTCCGCACGTTCTTGCATCCCGCGCAAGCCCAAGCCCTGTTCATGCCAATTCACCGGTTGCAATGCCTGCGGATCGAACCCGCGCCCATTGTCGGAAATGCGCAACGAGACGTGCCCATCGCGTTGCTTGAACTGGATTTGCACGTCCGTTGCTTGCGAGTGGCGCACAATGTTCGTCATCGCTTCTTGCACAATCCGAAACAGCGCCGTTTCGACGGAGGGCAATAGCCGCGCCTTGATCCCCTTGCCATCCAGGTGCAGCGTAATCCCCAGCGGTTTGAGCCGTTGCTCGCCGTACCATTCGATGGCGGGCACAAGACCCAGGTCATCGAGCAAAGACGGGCGCAGATCGGCGACGAGCCGATGAATGTTTTTCAGCAACGACTCGGCGATGGCTTTGGAACTCCGCAGATGCTTGTCCGCTTTTTGCGCGTCTTGCGCCAACGCCATGTGCACCGTGTCCAAGCCAACCATCAACGCGGTGAGACTTTGGCTGGTTTCGTCGTGCAATTCGCGCGCGATCCGTTTACGTTCGTCCTCCTGCGCG
Source organism: uncultured Anaerolineales bacterium (assembly GCA_903825565.1). GTDB lineage: Bacteria > Chloroflexota > Anaerolineae > UBA4142 > UBA4142 > CAIKBD01. The sequence goes on from CAIKBD010000460.1 coordinate 26,491, forward strand.
GAAATGACCCGATGCAACAATTCGCCGCGCAGTTGCTCTTTGCGTTGCAACTCGGCGTACAAGCGCGCATTGTCTTTTGCCGCCGCTTCGTAGGCGGCGGTGCGTTCGCGCACGCGCGCATCTAGTTCCCGGTTCCATGCCTGAATCTCGGCGGTGGAGTTTTTCAGGCGCACGCGCATTTCATCGAACGAGCGCGCCAGCACGCCGACTTCGTCGCGCGCTGGGGTCTTGATCGGCGAATCAAGATCGCCCGCCGCGATGCGCTGAGTTGCGGCGGTTAGCGCCTGCACCGGCACGATCACACTACGCGTCGTGAGGTATGTCAGCACCAGCGCGCCGGCAACGGCGACGATCATCAAGCCAAAAATCCGCGTTTGCAACAAACGCGTCGCCGCGAACACTTCCTCTTCGCTTTGGCGCACCGTCACGCCCCACTGCACGCGTTCCAACGGTGCGAACGCCAGCACTTCGGCTTGCGGCTCCGACGGCGCAGGCGGAGTATGGCAATCGTGACAGGCGGAAACGGTTTGGCGATGATCGCGAATCATGCCGCGCAAACTAAAGCCGTGATCGCTTTCACTGCCGATCCGGTTGGGACGCGTGCTCGCCAAGATACGCCCATCCAATGCCACGAGGTCCATGTAGCCGGATTGCCCCAGCCCAATAGGATTGGAAAACGCGCGAATGTTCGGATTCGCCAAATTCAAAGCGATCACCAACGCGTGCGTCACCGTCCCCGAAGTGTCCCAGATTGGCGCAGCGGCAACCACTAGCGAGCCGAACGGCTCCTCAGTTTGGGCAACATGCGAAACGGCAAAGGGCGCACCGTTCAAAACGGCAATGACCGGCACGACCGCGCGAAAAGAAAATGGGGCGGGCACGGGCGGTTGTGCGGCAAGCACATTGCCCATCTTGTCCACCAAAAAGACGCGCGAGGCGAACAGGTCTAACCGATGATACGTTTGATCCAACGCGGTGGGGATGAACTGCGCGCTCGTCCAATCCTCATCCACCGCCGCGTGCGTGAGGACATTTTCAACGTTGTCGAGGATCGCGTCGACGTAGCTGGCGGTCATTTGCGCGAGCACGACGCGTTCTTGCAACGTGCGTTGCGTGTTCTCGCTGAGCGCCGCTGTGCCCAGGTACGCAAATAGCGTGATCATCGAAAACATGCCCACCGCAACCAACGCGGTCATCTTGGCGCTCAAGCCAATGTTCACTAGCCGCCGCCCCACACGCCGCACCAGCGATTCTCGCTCTCGCATCATCGTCTTACCCGCACTCACCCGCGCACTCCTTGTTCCAAACCGCTCGCGCCAATTTCCATTGGACTTGAATAACATCCGCCGCTAAGCTCTCTTTTCTACTTCGGACAATATTGTACCGCGTATAGGTTCAAAAGTCAAAGAATTCTAGCGCAAGGCGCAGGGCTTTTCAAAAGTCGCTTGACATCACCCCTCACCCCGCTAGCGCGTCCATAACGCGGCAGGGGCGAGGGAATTTACCCCTTCTCCCTTTGAGGGAGAAGGTTGGGATGAGGGTCGCCTGACTTTTGAAAAGCCCTAGCGCAAGGCGTAATTACACTTGACACTTTGGTCAAAGCGTGGTACAGTATGAATACTGTAATAATATAATATTATGGCGTTTCGAGGAGAATTATCGTGCCACCGCACCGCGCCGCGCCGCTGTATCATTGGCTCGCCGAAACATTGCGCGAGGAAATCCAGCAAGGGCGTTACAAACCGGGTGATCGCTTGCCAACCGAACGCGAGTTGAAACAGCGGTACAACCTGAGCAGTATCACCGTCAACCGCGCGATCAATGATTTGGCGCGCGAGGGCTGGGTGTATCGCCAAGCGGGCAAAGGCACGTTTCTCAAGCGCGATAAACTCGAGGGTCGCCTCGCGCGGCTCACCTCGTTTGCGGAAGATGTGCAAAGCCGCAACCTCGTTCCGCAATTCAAATTGTTACGCGCACAAGCAGTGATACCGCCGCCGGCGATTGCCACCGCATTGCAACTAGCCGAAAATTCGCGCGTCTATTTGATCGAGCGGCTTCAATTTGCCGACGCCGATCCCATCGCGCTCGCCATCGGTTATTGGCTTTTGGAAATCGGCGAGCGGCTCGCCCAAAGCGATCTCAACACGATTCGGCTGTACGATGCCGTGGAACGGATTCTGCGCGTGCCGTTGCTCGAAGCCGAAGAATCGATTAGCGCAACCGAAGCCGATTCAGTCCTTGCACGCAAGTTAAGTGTCGCTCGCCGCACCCCCCTGCTCGTTCAAGAGCGTTTGACTTTTACGACGGCGATGCGCCCGGTGCATCACACCACAACGTACTATCGCGCCGATTGCTACAAGTACAAAATTCGACTAGCGCGGCAGTGAATCTGCCAAAAAAAATTGCCCGCGATGTTGGCGCATGCTCGGCTGACATCGCCGACAAATTTTCAACAAAGGAGTTGTCCGATGCGAATCCCCACAACTGTACTCGTACTCGGTTTGTTGATCGTCGCGGTAACGATTGCCGCGTGCGCGAGCGAACCACCCAAGCCCAAAGAAGAACCGTACCCTACCAAGCAAATCACGTACATGATCCCCTTCGATCCCGGTGGACAATCTGACCGCGAGGCGCGCCGCCAACAACCGCTCCTGGAAAAATCACTGGGGCAAAAAGTGGTGATTGATTACAAAGTCGGCGGCGGCGGCGCAGTCGGCTGGGCTGAACTCGTCCGCGCCAAACCGGACGGCTACTATGTCGCCGGCATCAATTTGCCGCACATTGTTTTGCAACCGCTACAACAAGAGAGCGGTTACAAAACAGACCAAATCGTGCCGGTGGTCTTTTTCCAACGCAC
>CAIKBD010000461.1 GCA_903825565.1 uncultured Anaerolineales bacterium
CTCTCATTGAGCGCGTCAGTCAGGTGCGGTTAGCGGTTCCAGCGTCCGCCGAAGAATTGTTGGAGCGGATTCGTTTGCGTGGTCGTCGGCGCGGTGGAATTGTTCCAGCGCCCGCCGCCGAACCCTTGCCCCGTGCCGGTCGCATAGTTGCCGGTCAACGCTTGCTCGAACGCGGGCAGGTGGCGCGTCTGCGAGACGAGCCGCATTTGCTCGAACGCAGTCTTGATGTCCGCCTGGGTCACGGAGGCGAGTAAGCGATCATACAGGGCGACATTCGCCTTTTCCGCATCCACTGCCGCTTGCAACGCTTCCTTCAACGTTGCCGGCGCAGTCACTTTGCCGGTGTACGCGTCCGCCGGGATGGCGACGTTGTAGCGCGTGAGCAACAATTTAACCGTTTCGATGTGCAATTGTTCTGCGCGCAAAATGTTCGTGAACGGCGCAACCTGTCCGAACTTGGCGATCACCGCTTCGTAAAACGCGTGCGCGTGATACTCATCGTTCAACGCGTCGATCAACGCTTGGGTCGTCTGCGCGTCGAGCGTGCCGCCGGTGGCGGGGGGCAACGCGTACCCCGTGCCCGTGCCAAAGCCGCGTCCGGGTTGCGGACCTTGCGCGAACGCGCCCAGAGTCAAACTCAACATGGCGATCACGGCAAACGTCACACTGACGAAAAGTTTCTTTTTCATTGGGTCATCTCCTTTTTTTATCGAAAGCGAGTTTGTCGCGGGAAGCTCGTTTCGTTGTTTCTGACCCCAGTTTACCAAAGGGTGATGGAGATTTGATGGAAACCGTGTGAAGTTTGGCGTGCGTGCGAGGCGTGCTATAATGCGAATACTCAATTTCGACGATAGGATTTGCGCCGATGGACAAGATTCGCGTTGCAATTGTGTACGACCAAACTTTGATCCGCGAGGGACTGGCGGCTTTGCTTACCCTCGCGCCCGATTTGGAAATCGTCGGGCAAGCCGCCGACGGACAAGCGGCAATCGCGCTCGTCGCGGCGACCGCGCCCGATGTGATCCTGATGGACGTGCGAATGCCGGGTATGAACGGCATTGCGGCGACGCGCGAAATTCGCCGGCAATTTCCGTGCGCGCGCGTTATCGTGCTGACCACTTTCGACGACGACGAATACATTTTCGATTCGCTCCAAGCCGGCGCCGCCGGCTATCTCCTCAAGAACGCCGACCCCGATTATCTCGCCGCCGCGATTCGCGCGGCGCACGCCGGCGACGCGATCCTCGATCCGACCATCACGCCCAAAGTGATTCAGCGCGCGCTCAATCCCGGTTTGACCGATGCGCCGCTCGCCGACAAGTTGACGCCGCGCGAACAAGAAATTTTGCGCTGGCTGAGTGACGGCGCGACTAACACCGAAATTGCGGCGCGGCTCTGTCTCGCCGAGGGCACCGTCAAAAATCACATCAGCCACATTCTCGCCAAACTGGGCGCGCGCGACCGCAACGACGCGGTGCGGCGCGCGAGCAGAGGAGGTTGGCGGCGTGTCTAGCGTTTGGGCGCGCTACACCCAGGTTGCGCCGATGCTCCTGGCGGCGACCGCCGTGATGCTGGGGGTTGCCGCGCTAGGGCTGAACCACATTCCCGAAGCGTGGCGTGGGCTGGCGCTGGGATTGATCGCGGCGGGGCTTTTCCTCTATTATGCGTGTTCGCCGCACGAAGAAACTCCGCCGCGCCGCGCGCACGCTTATTTCGCGGCGCAGACGGTTTTGTTCGGAACCTTGCTCGTGTTTGCGCCGACCGGGCGCGCGCAGTTTTCGCTCCCGTTTTTCATCATCGGCTCGCAAGCGATGATGTTCTTTCCTCTGCGAACGAGCATCCTGTGGCTGGGAATTTTCGTGGCAGTCACCGGCGGCGATTTCATTTGGGTCAGCGGCGTGCCCAATGGGTTGATCGAATTTTTCCCGTTTCTGAGCGGCTATTTTTTCCTCGGCATTATTTCGTACTTGTGGACGCAGACCGACGCGGCGCGGCGCAAAAGCCAAACCTTGCTCGCCGAGTTGGAAACGGCGCACGCGCAGTTGCGGCAGTCTGCGGCGCGCATCGAGGAACTGGCCGTCGCGGACGAACGCAACCGGATCGCGCGGGAAATTCACGACACGCTGGGACACACCTTGACCGCGCTCGATGTGCAACTCGAATTGCTCGTGCGCTTGCCGCCGGAAAAAAACGGCGCGCGCCAACAGGCGGCGGGAAATGCGCGGCAGTTGGTCAAGCAAGGTTTAGCGGATGTGCGGCGCGCGGTGCAAGCATTGCGCCCCGTCGCGCTCGAAACATTCTCCCTGCCAGAGGCGATTGGCGCACTGGTTCAAGATTTTCGGCGCACGACCGGCGTCGCGGTTACGTGGCGCGTCACAGACGACGTGGATGCTTTGCCAACGCGTTTCGCGTTGCCATTGTATCGCGCCGCGCAAGAAGCATTGACGAACATTCAACGCCACGCACCGACGACGCCGCGCGTGACGATGCGGTTGGAGGATGCGCCGAACACGATTCGGCTATGCGTCGAAAATGCGCCGCCGCGCGAACCGCCTGACCCGGCGCACACTGGCGGCAGGGTTGGCTTGGCGGGCTTGCGCGAGCGCGCGCGTGCGTTGGGCGGCACGTTTCGCGCCGAGCCAACACCCGCCGGCGGCTTTACCGTCGAGATGACGCTACCCAAATGCTGAAGGCAGAAGATGAATTCTTCTGCCTGTTTTTTTGCCTAACGGTCACGGTTGCATCACGGTTGTGCCCGCGCAGAATCGTGCAAAAATCGTGACTGCCGGCAGACGACACGCCCAGTTGCTTTTCGTATAATCGGTGTATGCAACCAACCAACCCGGAACGACTCACCTTTCTCGTTTACATCTGGCGCGAATGCAAAGATACGTCAGAGCAAAATAGTGCTTCGACTAATCTCGTCCAGATCGTTTGCCTTGCCAATGGCGAGACGCGTTATTTCGCTTCGCCGGAAGAAATGGGCAAGTACATCCAGGCGTATTGGCTGGAGCCCGCTCAAAATCCTTGGGAGAAAAAGTAACATGGACACACCACGCGCAAGACCTTTTCGATTTATCCTGACAATCTGTCTCGGCGCGATCTGGATGGCGACCACGCTGACAACCGCACATGCGGATGGTCCAGTGGGTCCGCAATCCACGCGCCCGCTCGGCACGCACAGCACCGCGAACGATTCTTTCGGCAACGCGGGTATCGTCGGCGATCCGATCACTACTTCGATTGGCGAATACACTTTTGCGCTGCCGCTCCTCGACCTGGGTGGTCCATTGCCGATTCAATTCACGCTCAACTATGCCGCGAGTATGCTCAAGACCTCCGGCTATTACAACGATCCTTTCGGCGACGATGTTTTCTCGCACAGTTTTCATGTGGGCTTGAAACGGTGGACGAACACAGACATCTACGTCCTGTTTGGCGACGGCTATGGCGTGTGGTTCAATCGCCCCAACGCCAGCGCGCCGTGGAAGGCGAACGGCGAGGAAATCAATCACCAACTGCAAGAGACCGACCGCCGCTATTACTTGCTCGACCCAGTTGCGGAATTGCTTTACACGTTTGATAAAGCGATGGTGGGGAGCGAACCGGTCGGCGTGCTGACGCGCGTCGAAGATCGGCGCGGCAATGCGCTGACATTTACAAACGACGCGGCAGGGCGCGTCACGCGTGTGGACGATGGCTTGGGACGCTTTCTGACGTTTACATACGCGAACCCGCGCGACGATTGGAATTATCCGCACCTCGTCCAAGTGACCGATTCGTTTAGCCGCACGATCAAGTTCGGCTACCAGACGACGAGTGAACCGGCTCTGACGACGCACCTCACGCGTGTCGTGGACACGCTCGGCGCGACGCCGGTGTTCACGCACACCGGCTCGGTGACAAATACGATTGTCTCGGCGGTGATGTTGCCGCGCGGCAACACGCCATACAAGAATCAATACGGCACGAACCAAAATCTGTGGCAGGCGGCAAGTCAGACCGATGCGTTCGGCAACACGACGCAACTCAAGTTTGAAAAAGAGAATACGACGATCACCGATCCGCTGGGCACGGCGACGCAACACACGCACGCCGATGGCAAACGGCTTAGTGGTTCTTTCATTAAGTTCGTGTGGGGTTAGCAGAGCATTCGCAGACGCTCTTCCAGATCCGCGCGCGTAAATTTCCAGTGAAAGGGTCGTGCGGTGCGATTGTAGAATGTCTGAAACTCCATCAAGCATTGTTCAAGA
>CAIKBD010000462.1 GCA_903825565.1 uncultured Anaerolineales bacterium
AACGCTGGGCAAGTCAGTGCAAGCTCAACGGCGTCAACTGATGAAATTATTAAAGCGCACGGAACAAAAACGGGATCAAATTCCCGCAACTACTTGAACCTTTTTTCATCACCCCAGCCAAAGGCTGGAACGATACGAACATTGCCGATGTCTTTGCGACTTCAACGAAAACGGTGCAACGCACGCGGCAACGGTTTGTCGAAGGCGGATTGAAAGCTGCACTCACAGAACAAGTGCGCCCAGGTCAACCCACCAAACTGACGCGCGAACAAGAAATTCTGCTGATCGCCTTGGCGTGCAGTGCGCCCCCGGCAGGTTTTCACCGATGGACCGTGCGCCTGCTGACCAGTGAATCTATCGCCCGTAAGATCGTGCCCGAGATCGTGCCTGAAACAGCGCGGCAGATTCTGAAAAAAACAAACTCAAGCCCTGGCAAGTTGAAAGTTGGTGCCACGCCAACATCACACCGGACTTCATCGCGTGCATGAAAGATGTCGTGACGTTGTATGCTCAGCCATATGATCCCGCGCGTCCAACTGTCTGTTTTGACGAGCAACCGGTGCAATTATTGGCAGAGGCGCGCGCGGTGCGTCCCCTCAAGCCCGGCTATCCGCGGCGGCGCGACTACGAATATGTGCGGTGTGGCACACGGAATCTTTTTCTCTTCATCGAACCCAAAGCCGGTCAGCGGCGCGTGTTGGTCACACAGCGTCGCACGAAAGAGGATTTCGCCAAAGCGATGCGCTACTTGGTGGATGAAATGTATCCCCAGGTGCCGATCATTGATATCGTGTTGGACCAACTAAACACGCATGCACCAGAGACCTTGATCGAGATTTTTGGAAAAGCGGAAGCGGATCGACTCTTGGCGCACTTGCTGTTTCACCATACACCGTTGCATGCCTCTTGGCTCAACATCGCCGAGATTATCTTGAGTGCCTTGACGCGACAGTGCTTGGATCGGCGGATCGGTGACGAGTGGACGTTGGTCATGGAAATTCTGGCGTGGGAATATCGTCGCAATGCTGAGCATCACCCCGTTTCTTGGTCGTTTGATTGGAAACGTGCCCGCCGTTTCGTGCGAGACCACGAACGACGGCAATGCGCGAAAACAATAACTGGACAGAATTAAATGGTCAGACTACTAGTTCCGCACGCGCTGTGTGGTACGATATTCCTTACCCAGCTTCGGCGTATACTTTTCCCAAAGAAACACGGATCAAGACCGCGCGTTTCGATTCCGACTATTTGCATATTGAATTGACCGATCAGCGGGTGCTTTCAATTCCCTTGCGCTGGATTCCATCGGTGTATCACGCGGCGATGGAAGAACGTGCCAAGTACGAAATCAGTCACGATGGGCAAATGCTCATTTGGGATCCCGACAAGGGAGTGATCAATGATGAAGTGCGGCTGGTGGATTATTTGGGACCAGTTGGATCCGAAATGTGATCAAAGTTCAGCCAACTGTGGGCAGAGAGTAACCTTGCGTAGTGATGTACGAGAATGAAATCGCCTGCGTCACCGAGCCAAACGTGCCAATAGGTAAGTTGGGATTGATATTGGCAAGAACAAAAGAAGATGGAAAATACAAAAGGTGGAAAAGAGATGGATACACTGAACTCATTCATTCTGAGCGGCACTTTGTGTTGTTCTTACCTTTTTGGTCTCGGATTACTTGTCTTTGTAGGATACATCATTTTTTGGGGACTTTTCTACCGGCTCAGCTACGTACATACGAATGGAGAACGGGATGTGCTAAATTTCACCCGATTACAAATTGCAAATCGTGCGAGAAAATTGTTTGGTAAGCGGACTATCTGGCCTATACCATATTTGGATGAATATTATGAACAACATGGTCCCGATGCATATGCCTATTCATCAACTCCATTACAGTATCGCTTGGAAGTGCAATCTATCTCGAACGCGGATATGTTGTATGGCGAAGTGAGTGATGCACTTAAACATTGTCCTATTTCCGTAGAAAAAAAACTGTCCTTTGAACAGCAGACTTCCCAAGTGCCAAATAATATAACTAGGGCATTGTGGAAGATATCACGGCTGGAACGTCTATTCAAGTCAGTTGGGAATAGGAGCAAGCAAGCAATACAATCACAATCAGAAATAAAATCTATGAGAACACAACTTATCAAAGAGATCAATCATTCTCTGGACATTTTGACGGCGATACCGGTTTCGCTTCTGCGCGTCGAGCTAGCCCATGGCGATTTGGAAGTTGATCGCCTATTCGCAGAACTCAACGAATCCAATAAACGTTTGAGAGATTTATCTTCGACATATACTGAAGCAAGAGATGCTCGATCTGCATAGAATACACACAATATGGATACAAGCCCAAGCGTCATCATTGGAGCATTGGCTACGATCATTGCCGCATTGATGGGAGCCATTGCAACTATCGTAGCCGCGCTCATAAAACAAAAAACAGATCATCACCAAACACCCGAATTTGTACACACAATTTCTGCCCAAGACCATTTGACAGAAAAGTGTGTATTGGAGATTCGAGAAAATTCTGCAATCATTATCCCTGAAATTGAACTGACTATTGCAATTCTTCTTGTCATCCTTGATGACCGAGTTAATTTCGAGTACCGTGTTCGTCAACAAGCAAGCCCAACTTCTGTCAAGAACGCGGGAGTCGGGTGGCAAAATCTGTTCACGCACGATCAAGATACTTTTGCTCTCACGTTGATCAAGATAGATGGTTTGGGCAAAAAAATATATTTTGATTTTCGACGGATTGCAAAATAAGCATGCGTCCAATATAGTATGATTTGAGAATTTTCAAACCTCTGGCGCGTTGGTCGTCGCAGACCTGGTGTGTGCGACGGCGGCAAGCACCCTCGCCTGTCGAAAAGTGCCAAGCGCCAAAAAACTCCGTTCGGGTTCTAGGAGAGAACCATGACAAATCACCCAATCACCCAATCACCGACCCAGGTTTACAACCTAACGGTGAATGGAAAAAAAGTTGAAATCACTGCCGCGCCCAAAACCAAATTGATGGACGTTCTGCGCGACCAACTGCGTCTCACCGGCGTCAAGGATGGTTGCGCGACCGGGCATTGCGGCAGTTGCATGATTATCCAGGATGGCAAAGCCGTGCGCGCGTGCCTCGTGTTGATGGAGCGCGCGAACAATTCCAACATCGTTACCGTCGAAGGTGTTGCCGGCGCGAACGGCGGACTGCATCCGATTCAGCAAAAATTTATCGAGCACGGTGCAACCCAGTGCGGCTTTTGCACGCCGGGTTTCATCATGTCCACGAAAGCATTGCTCGATAAAAATCCGCATCCAACGCTCGATGAAATCCAGGACGCACTCAAGTGGAACGTGTGCCGATGCACCGGGCACAATGCGATTTTGCGCGCGGTGCAAGACCTCGCCGGTTATCCCGTGCCACCTCTGCCCCAAGTAAAAAATCCTCTGCACGCGATTAGCCAACCGCTCCCGCGACCGGACGCAATTGCCAAAGTGAACGGCACGGGGATTTATGCGGACGATTTATTTGTCGAGGGCATGTTGTACGCCAAGGTTCTGCGAAGCGCCTACCCGCACGCGCGTTTGAAACGTGTGGACGCAAGCAAAGCGAAAACCATCCCAGGTGTTGTCGCTGTGTTGACTGCCGACGACATCCCAGGTCGCAAAGATTTTGGCGTGCACGAAATTGATTGGCCCGTGTTGTGCTACGATAAAGTGCGTTACGTCGGCGATGCGATTGCGCTCGTCGCCGCCGAGTCGGAAGCGATTGGCGAAGCCGCGCTCAAGTTGATTGAGGTCGAGTACGATATTTTGCCGGTCGTCGCCGGTCCCAAGCAAGCCGCACAAGCGGACGCGCCACTCGTCCACGAACATCCGGAAAAAATCTCCAAGGAAGCGCATGGCAATTTCCTCGCGCACTTTCATCTCGATGCCGGCAATTTGCCGGACGGTTTCGCGCAGAGTGATGTCGTCGTCGAGCGCGAGTACACGACCCAGACCGTCGAGCACGCCTTTATCGAACCCGAAGCCGCGCTCGCCGTGCCCGATGCGACCGGGCGCATCACGGTTTATTGCGGCGGACAAATTCCGTTCAACGACCGCGCGTGCATCGCGGCGACGCTCGCCGTGCCCGAAGAAAAAATTCGCGTCGTGAATTGTTTGATTGGCGGCGCGTTCGGCGGCAAAGAAGACCCGATTCTGCAAATTCACGTCGCGCTTCTCGCGTTCAAAACAAAACGTCCGGTCAAGCTCACGTTCACGCGCAAAGAATCTCTGCTCACGCATCCCAAACGTCACGCGACGATTATCAAGATGAAGACCGGCGCGAAAAAAGATGGCACGCTCGTCGCGCACGAGGTCGAGATTTACGGCGACGGCGGCGCGTACGCGAGTTTGAGCAATCACGTGATGCTTCGCTCGACGACGCACGCGGCGGGACCGTACGAGGTGCCGAATGTTGTCGTCAACACGTACGCGATGTACACCAACAATGTCCCGTCCGGCGCGTTTCGCGGATTCGGCGTCACGCAATCCGCGTTCGCGATGGAAAGCCAGATGGACGAACTCGCGCGCGCGCTCAACATCGCGCCGACCGAAATTCGGCGTGCCAATATTTTAAGGTACGGCAAACGCACACTCGCGGGCCAGGTGATGACTGAGAGTTGCGGACTCGATGCGTGTCTTGAAAAAGTGATTGCGGAAATGGGCAAGCACGAGTTCGTTGCGGTTGAGGGTGACAAGCGGCGCGCGTGGGGCGTGGCGTGCGCGTACAAAAATACCGGGTTCGGGAGCGGCGCGTACGATGCGGCCGGCGCAGAGGTCGAGTTGTTCAGCGACGGTCGTGCGGCGATTCGCGCCGGTGCGGCAGAAATCGGTCAAGGTCTCGTCGGCATTCTCGCGCAAATCGTCACCGAAGAACTGGGTGTGCCGTACGAAAAGGTCGAGGTGCTCGTCGCCGACACCGATTGGACGCTCGACGGTTTTGCGACGACGGCATCGCGTCAAACGTACGTCACCGGCAACGCGGCGCGACACGCGTGCCAGGAAGCGCGCATGTTGTTGAGCCAGGTTGCGGCGGAAATGCTGGATGTTGCGCCGGAAAGTTTGAAATTTGAAAACGGGATTGTCAGCGGCGACAAAACGAGTGCGCCACTCGTTGATGTGGTCAAGCAAGCGCGACGCGAAGGACGCTTGCCCAAAGTGAGTTATCAGTACGTCGCGCCGCACACGGAAAAATATCATCACGTCGCGTTCGGTTTTGGCGCGCAAGCGATTCTGGTCGAGGTGGATGTGAAAACCGGCGAGACCAAGGTGCTCAAAGTGATTGCCGCGTGTGATGTGGGGTGCGTGATGAATCCGCTCGCGCTACTCGGACAAATCGAGGGCAGTGTTTCGATGGGGCTGGGTATGGCGCTCCAAGAAAATTTTGTGATGAAGGACGGATTCGTGCAAACTGATTCGTTGCACAAATTGGATTTGCCCAAGGTCGAACAGACGCCGCAAGTGATTGCGTTCTTTGTCGAAGATGAAACGCGACACGGACCGTACGGCGCAAAAGGTGTCGGCGAACTCGCATCCATCCCGACCGCGCCTGCCATCGTCAACGCAATTTACAATGCGACCGGTGTGCGATGTTATAATTTGCCGGCAAGTAAGGAATGGCTGAGAGACAAGTTAAAAGTTGCAAGTTAAAAGTTGCAAGTCGAACATCAACCTGAAACCTGAAACTTTGGAACTTGAAACACCGAGGACAACAATGCTCGACCTGACACCACTGTACTCTGGACAACTCACACTGATGCAATTCGCCGCGCAATTCACGCCGGACGATCTGCGAAAATTTACGAACGAGATGATTGACGCGCAACTCGCGCTCATCCAAGATTGCGACGATGCCGATGTGACGTTTCAACCAACCGACCCGAACGCGCACGACCAATTCGCGCAGACGGCTGAGGAATTGAACATCGCTTGGACGCTGGGGCATGTGATTGTGCATACGACGGCAACCGCCGAAGAAGCCGCCGCGATTGCGTGCGAACTCGCGCGCGGCGTGCCGTTTCGCGGCGGACGTTCGCGCGTCGAAGTGCCCTGGCAAACCGTGACGACCATCGCGCAATGCCGGCGTCGTCTCGAAGAAAGCCGGCGGATGCGCTTGGCATTGCTCGATGCGTGGCCCTGCGAACCGGATTTGCACAACACGTACCAGTACTCGCCCCAGAGCGAACCGCGCAATGCGCTCGCGCGTTTCATCCTGGGATTGAAACACGAGACCGACCATTTGAATCAGATTCAAGAAATTGTAAAGCAAGCCCAAGCGGTCAACCGATAAATCACGTGCGAGTTTCCCCGCAATTCTATGGCGCGCCCTTCGGCTTCGCTCAAGGTGAACTTTTCACCGCCCTGAAACCCAGCCCGAACAATCGCCGCGTACCCGCGAAGGTGGCAACATTCCGCGCGGATACGCGCAGATCGAGTTCGGGATTGTAGAAATCGCCGCCGCGATAACCCCAGCCGCCGTTCGGAAAATTTGCGCCTGTGAATCCTTGCGGCGCGCGCACCCAGCCCGCGACATTTGCCGTGCCGCTTGCGTCCAATTCGCCATCGCCATTGTTCGCGACGAAACGACGACCATTCGTGTTGCCCAGGGTGATCGCCATCTCGACGACGTTGCCGCTCAAATCGTGAATGCCGTAGAACGACGCGCCCGACAGTTCGCGCGTTGCGCGGTCGGCAAAAATGCCGATGCGAACAGGACCCAGGATCGTGCGATTGAACAATGTGTTTGCGCCTGTAGGCAATGGCTTTTCAACGCCGCCTCCATCCACGCCATCGAACCCAGTCAGCGAAACGATTTTGTTCGTACCCCACGCGAACTCGCCTGCAACTGGTTGCGCGGTGCCGCGCGCGGCTTTTTCAAATTCGAGTTCGGTCATCGGACGCAAGCCCGCCCAATCCGCAAACGCGAGTCCATCTTCCCACATCAACCAGTTGTTTGCGCGCGTTGGCGCGGACGCGCCGTACGTTCCATTCCGCTCGGAGATTTCAAAGCGATAACGATTCTGCCCCAACTCTTGCGCGGTCGGAAAACGCGCGCGGGCTTGGTCGCGCGTGAGCGTGTTGAGAAACGCGGCGTACAATCCTTGCGAGATTTCATACTTCATCGTGTAAAATCCACGATAGCCCGTTGGAAAATCAAGCGATAGAGTTCCCCTGGGATTGTCCCAGGGTTCGGGACCTGCGCCGCCTGCTGGTAGATTCGTGCGCGTGTTGTCCGCCCACAAGCCGCCCGCTTCGTTCGCCAAGCGTGGTGCATTTTGCGTGACGCGATACGACGCTTTCGAATCGCCGCCCGCGTGAAAACGTCCTGGCGAAACGCCATCGCCGATAAAAAATTCGCCTTGCGGGACGTACACCATTTCGATGGCGAACACGCGCACCTCTGCGTTCGCGGGCAAGTTCGTCGCGCGCACGCGCACACCTTCCCAGTGATGCGCGCCCTTGCCTTCACGCGCGCGATGGACGAACACGCCTGCGCCATCGGACGCGAGAGAAAAAACTGCCGCGACACCATTGTCGCGGGCAATTTGAAAATCGTTCATATTCGCGCTCAGCGTCGCGTGTTGCCAACCCAGACCCAAAGGGTTTCCAAAACCCTTTGGGTCTCGGTATTTTACGAACACCCAAGCGGCATCCCAGTTCGTTGCGTCGCGCCACGAATTTTGCCACGCCAAATCAAATGCAATGTCGCGCGCGTCGAGCAATTTCACGTTGGCAATTTTGACGTAGCCGTCAGTGGTTGGTTCGCTCGTTTGTTGAATCGTTGGAGTATTGCTTGGTTGGCTCATCGAAATCGGCAAACCTGTCCATATGAAATCGTCTGCGCTCACGGAGATCGGCGCGCCGCTCGTGTCGCCGACGCGGACGTGGGTGATGGCGACGGCGTCGGAGCCATTCGCCGCAAGCCGAATCTGAATCTCGCCGACCTTATGCCAGTCCGCGTCATCGTACTTGGCGTAAAGTGTGAGCATCAAACCTTTTTTCTCGATGCGATACGCGACCTGGTTTTTCGCAGTAAATGGTTCGCGCACGAGATTCGTTTGTCCCTGCCGAATCACCGATTGCGCGCCTTGCGCGTCGCGATTAAAGCCGAGCCAGTAATCGCCGAACTGACCGCCTTCCCAGTTTCGCAGATCGCCGCGCACGTACACCGCCGCAATGCCCCACGCGTTCGGTTGCTCATTTCCCAATTTCAATAATTCGCTCGCGTTCGGAAACGTCCACTGAAAACTCGTCTCGCCGCGAATCGGCGTGAGGTTGCGTGGCAGGTCGAGCATCCCCGTGAACGCGACGCCCGCGTTGCGTTGCGGCGCAACAAATTTCGCAACGCCGTTTTCGATGTTCACGGTGTACGCGGGATTCGCTTGTTGCGGATTGTCGGTTGGCCCGAAACTGCGGACAAGCGGATCGAATTTGCCGTCATTGAAATCCACGCGCAGAGTTTGTGGGTTTGATGGTTGTGCGCCAGCCGTTGGATAGTTGGTTGGTTGGATCGTTGGCGACACAATTGCGGTCGGTCGGATGCCTGCGGTTGGCGTTGGCGCAACCGTACACGCGACGATCAAAAATGTGAACGCGAACATCGCAACAAATCGCTTGATCATTTTGTGACTCCCAGAATAAGATTTCCATTGGCGTCGTAATGGACGACGAAACCGTCAGACTCGCCCGTGTTCTTGAGCGATACGACATTCGCGCTTGGGTCAACATCCACATCGCCGTAAAATCGTCCGCCGATGACGACGTTGCCCAACGCATTGAGCGCGATGCCGCCGCCGAGACTGAACTTGTCTTGTCCCGCAACAGGCGCGCCGAATCCATTCGCCCACAATAGATTGCCCAGCCGATCATACTTGGCGACGAACACATCGCTCGCGCCGTTCGTCCCCGCGCCGTTGAGCACGCGCGTCCCCGCGCCTGGGTCGAAATCCACCGCGCCGACAAACCAGCCCGTCGCGTACACGTTTTCGTTCGCGTCAACGGCGAGGCGATGCGCCGCGTCGAGTCCCGCGCCGCCCACTCCAATCGCCCAGATGTAATTGGCATTCGCGTCGTACTTGGCAACGAAAATATCGCCGCTCCCCTTGCTCGTCAGATTCGCCACACCTTGACCCAGGTCGAAATCGGTTGTCAGCGCAAAATCACCCGCGAGATATAGGTTGCCGCGCACATCAAGCGCCATTCCGCCTGGGCGCACCTGGTCGTTCGCGCGCCCGCCGAATCGTTTCGCCGATTGAAAATTTCCGTTCGTGTCGTACTGCGCCAGGAATGCATCCCAGCCACCTTCGCTCGTCAACGGTGTGGTGTTTGCACTCGGATCGAAATCTACGCTTTGCGAAAACAAGCCCGCGAGATAAACCTTGCCGTTGTTGCCAACGCGAATCGCGTGTCCGTGATCTTGTCCCGCACCGCCAACGGCAAAACCCCACCGATATTTTCCGCTCACATCGTACGAGACGACGAATATATCTGTCGAACCTGTGCTCGTGATGCTACGTCCGTCGAGTGTGAGCGTGTTTGTGAAAATGCCTGTGACGTACATGTTCCCCGCAGAATCGAGTGCGAGATCAAACGCCTCGTCATCGCCCGCGCCGCCGAATCCAGTTGCCCAGAGATATTTGCCGTTCGCGTCGTACTTGGCGGCGTACACATCGCGCCCGCCCGCGCTGTTCAACGCGGCAGTCCCCGCGCCTGGGTCGAAATCTACGGACGCGGAAAAATATCCCGCGATGTAAATGTTGTCGTCCTGGTCGGTCACGACCGAATGTGGAATCTCCAAGCCCGCGCCGCCGATGCCGATTGCCCAGCGATAATTTCCTGCGCGATCGTACTTGGCGATAAAATTATCCACCGCGCCACGACTCGTGAGGTTGGCAACGCCAGAATCTGGGTCGAAATCAACCGTCTGCGAAAAATAGCCCGCGACGATGGTGTTGCCCGAACGGTCCAGCGTGAGGTCTTTGACGTAATCAATTCCAGCACTGCCCAATGTGAATGCAAATCCTGGGATGGGCGTAGCGGTAGTGGTGACCATCGGCAGAAAAACGGTAGGCGTGACGCTTGCCCGTAGCGATGATTGCGGTGTTGCACTCGGGGCGACTTGGACGGGGGCGCGTGTGGCGGCGGGCGTCGTAACGCCCGTCGGCGGTCGTTGATTCGTGGTCGGCGCGAACGTGCTACGAAAGTTGGCCAACCCTGCAGAGTTGGCTGGCAGACCGACAATCGCCTCATCCGCTGGCGGAACGGCTCGATTGAGCACTTGCATCGCCAAGGAGTAGTTGCCTTGGTCAGCCGCTTGCTTTGCCTGCGCGACCAGGTCAGCGGCGGCGCTGATGGAAGACTGAAAACTTTTAGCGTCCTGTCCGCTGGCAATTGTGTTCGCTAACTTGATCGTTCCCAACGCCACCGAATCGGCGACGATGGGTGCAACCATTTCGTAGCGTTTCTTTGGGTCGTTGAGGTTGCCTGGTCTCGCGTCGAGCATTGGTTTGGTTTCGCGAAAGAGCCGCCACATCAAATCAGTCGCGCGGTTCGAGGCATCTATCGCCCTGGCAAGATCGCTTGATTCGATCGCTTGATTCAAGGTGGCAACTTGCCGTCCAAATTCATCGAGGACAGGTTGTTGGGCATCCAGGTTTTGGTCAGCCCACAAGAGGAATGTAACTTTGGAATCCAATAACTTGAACCCGACCATCAGTTCTTTGGCGCTACGACGGCAAGCGTCAAGTTCGTTTGCGGTCGGCGGTCGTTGGTCGGCGATTGGAGGCACAATGACCGTCGTCGGTTGGGTGTTTGCGGGTGGCATTGGCGCAACCGCGCACGCCGCGAGCAAGACCAAAAGTGAGAACCCAAACGCGAGGAAAACGGTGAAGCGAAACATAGACGATCTCCTGTTGCGATTTGCCATCAGCATACCAGGTGTGTCTATGAAAACGATGAGGAAGAATTAAGAACGTTCTTAGTTTGGGTTGGGGAGAAACACGGTGAATGTCGCGCCGCAACCTGGGGCGCTGGTTACGACAATGTTGCCGCCGTGTCGTCGCGCAATTTCCGTGGCGATGGCAAGACCCAGTCCCGCGCCGCCACGTTCGTCGCGCGCGCGATTGGCGTCCGCGCGATAAAAACGTTCGAACAGATGCGGCAATTGTTCAGGCGCGATACCGATTCCAGCATCGCGGATTTCAACGCGCGCGCCCGTGTGCTCTGCGCGAGTCGTGATTGTGATCGTTCCATTCGGTGGCGTGAACTTGATTGCGTTGTCGAGCAAATTCGTGAACAGACGGACGAGTTGATCGAAATCGCCGTGCAGGGGCAATTCGCTTGCCAGCGCGCGCGCGAAAATAATTTGTTTCGCATCGGCGAGCGGCTGGAGACTGTCGAGCACGCTCGCGAGCAAATCGCTCAGGTCGAGCGGCGCAAGGTTCGCGTGTGCGTTCGGCTGATCGAGACGCGCGAGGAAAAGCAAATCGGTCGTCAGTTTCATCAGACGATTGACCTGGCGATCCACATCGCGCAACGTGGTTGCGTATTCTTGATTCGCGCGCGGTTGATTGAGCGTAACTTCGATGCGTCCCTTGATCGCGGTGAGCGGCGTGCGGAGTTCGTGCGCGGCATCGGCAGTGAACCGCTTTTCGCGCTCGAAAGCCGCTTGCACCGAATCGAGCATTCGGTCGAAGGTGGCGGCGAGTCGTCCGATTTCATCGGGCGCGCCGCGATAGTTGACGCGTTGCGCGAGATCGCCACGCCCAATCGTTTGCGCGGTCTGCGTCAATTGATCGAGCGGGCGGAGCGCACGGCGCACAATGACAAATCCACCCAGCGCCATCAGCGCGAGAATGATCGGCGCGAGCAAGAGCAATTGTTGTTGGAGCGTGGCAACGCCTTCGTCGAGCGGCGCGAGTGTGCGTGAGACTTGGAGCCAGCCCAGTAATCGTCCATCGCTCCCCTTGATCGGTTGACTGTAGACGCGCATTGAATCGTCGGCGGCGTTGAGCGTCGTATGCCCCGCGCCCGATGGAATGAACGTCGGCAAATTTTCGTACGCGCCAAACCCATCGCGCACAGTCCCATCGCATCCGAGCAAGCGCACGCCGAAACCACCCAGGATGAATCGTTGCGCGGTTGTTTGAAAAATGCGCGAGTCATCAAAAACTGGGAAACCATTTTCTTCGCGGATTGAGTGAACCACTTGCGCGGCATTGCTTTGCAGAATAATGTCGTACTGCGCGAGCAAACGTTGTTGCACGCCGAACACAGTCAGCGCGCCGAACAGCGCGAGCGTTACCCCGACGAGTAAAACGTACCACAAGGTCAAACGCGCGCGCAACGAATTCCATCTACGCATCGGCATCCTCGCTCATTCGATAACCCACGCCGCGCACCGTGTGAATCAACGGGCGATTGCCCGCGCGATCAATCTTGCGGCGCAGATAACCAATGTACACATCCACCACATTCGATTCGACGTACGAGTCCAAATCCCAAAGATGTTCGATGATTTGCGTGCGCGTCAAAACCTGGTCGGGATGCCGCATCAAAAATTCGAGGAGTTGGTACTCGCGCGGGCTGAGGTCGAGGCGTTGTCCGCCGCGTCGTGCTTCGTGCCGCGCTGGGTCAAGTTCGAGATCGGCGACGCGCAAAACTGCATCGGCTTGGAGCGGTGGGCGACGCAAGAGCGCGCGCAAGCGCGCGAGCAATTCGGCGAATGCAAATGGCTTGACGAGGTAATCATCCGCGCCGTGATCGAGACCACGCACGCGATCTTCGACGGTGTCACGCGCCGTCAAAAGTAGGACAGGCGTTTTGTTGCCGCGCGCACGGAGCACCTGCAAAATCTGCAAACCATCAAGGCGCGGCAAGAGAATGTCGAGCGCAATCGCATCGTACTCGGTGGCGAGCGCGTAATCGAGCGCATCTCTGCCATCGCCCACCACGTCCACCGTGTAATTTGCTTCGGTCAAGCCCTGCCGAATGAATTGCGCAATTGCGGGTTCATCTTCGACAATCAAAATTCGCATCGTGTCCTCGGCTCGATTGTAGCACAAGATTCTAAAAGGACGATGAAAGTATTTTGATGGCTGGATTACTCGTGTTATACTACCGCCCGAAAATTGTGCCGGGACACATTCAAGGAGGAAAAACCATGCCCGACGTTCGATTCGACAAGTATTATCGTTACGCTGAACTGACCCGCCTGCTCAAAGCATTCGCCAAAGAATTTCCCAAGCTCGTGCAACTTGCAAGTATCGGCAAGAGTTACGAGGGACGCGACATCTGGGTTGCCACGCTGACGAACACGGCGACCGGCGACGCGAAAGACAAACCGGCATTTTGGGTGGACGGCAACATTCACGCGAGCGAAATTTCGCCGTCGTCCGCGTGCGTGTATCTCATCAACAAACTCGTCACCGAGTACGGCAAAAAACCGGACGTGACCCGCGTCCTCGACACGCGCGCGTTCTACATCTGTCCGCGTTTCAATCCCGATGGCGCGGAACTCGCGCTCGCCGACAAACCGAAAATCGTGCGGTCGAGCGTGCGCCCGTACCCGTACGACGAAGAACCCATCGGCGGGCTTGTGCAAGAAGATATGGACAGCGATGGTCGGATGTTGATGATGCGCGTGCCCGACCCGAACGGCGCGTGGAAAATTTCGCCGGACGAGCCACGCTTGATGGTGCGCCGCGACCCAACCGAAACCGGCGGCGCGTACTATCGGCTTTTGCCCGAAGGTCGTCTCGAAGATTATGACGGCGTCACCATCAAACCGCAACCGAAAAAAGAACGGCTCGACCTGAATCGCAATTTCCCATCCGAGTGGCGACAAGAGGGCGAGCAAGCCGGCGCGGGTCCGTATCCCACTTCGGAACCCGAAGTGCGCGCGGTCGTGCAATTCATCGCGAGCCATCCCAACATCACCGGCGGTATTTCGTTTCATACGTACAGCGGCGTGATTCTGCGCCCGTTCAGCACCAAGAACGACGAGGCGATGCCGGCGGAAGATTTGTGGACGTATCAGAAAATCGGACAAAAGGGCACCGACCTGAGCGGCTATCCCAACATTTCGATCTATCACGATTTTCGTTATCACCCCAAAGAAATCATCACCGGCGCATTCGACGATTGGCTTTACGAGCACATCGGCGCGTTCGGTTGGACGGTGGAAATTTGGAGTCCGCAGAGACAAGCCGGCATCACCGAGTACAAGTTCATTGATTGGTACCGCGAACATCCGTTTGAACACGATTTGCTGATGCTCAAGTGGAGCGATGAAAAACTCGGCGGCAAGGGTTACATTGATTGGTACGCGTACGAACATCCGCAACTTGGTAAGGTCGAGTTGGGTGGCTGGAATCAGTTGTACGCGTTTCGCAATCCGCCGGTCGAATTTCTCGAAAAAGAAATCGCGCCGTTTTCCGATTGGGCGATTTGGCATTTGCTCATTTCGCCGAAACTCGAATTGCTGGAAGCGAGCGCGACGCCGCTGGGCAAGGGCGCGTATCGTGTGGAACTCGTCGTGAACAACACCGGTTGGTTGCCGACGAACGTGACCAAGTTGGCGGTCAAGAACAAGGTCGTGCGCGGCGTCGTGTGCGAAATCGAATTGCCGAGAGGCGCGACGCTCGAAACTGGCAAGCCACGTGAGGAACTGGGCCAACTCGAAGGACGCGCGTACAAACCTGCCGCGCCGGTCGGTTGGAGTTTCAACGACCAGACCGACGACCGGCTCAAGGTCGAGTGGGTCGTGCGCGCGCCGAAGGGCGGCATCGTGAAATTGATCGCGCGACACGAACGCGCGGGCACGGTGCGCGCGCAAGTCAAACTGTAAACGCAAGACCTTCAAGTCGTCGAGACCTGAAGGTCTTTTTTTATGGCTTGCGTTTTTTCTCTTCTGCCGCTTCTTCGGCTTTTACTTGATCGAGCAGACCTTCCGCGCGCAAAAATTCATACACCTGCAAACATCCGCCGCAACAAAAGTTCAGCGGCTTGCCGTCAATGATTTTTGTGACGGGGTGTTTCGTTTCCGCGCCGCAATGTTCGCATTTCACCATAGCATCACCGGTCCGAGAATGAGCGAGGGGACGAGGTTTGCCACCGCCAGCCCGCGCAAAATGGTTTGGAGCGCAAAGAGCAAGATCAGCACGCCGGCAAATATTTGCAAGCGACCGCGTAGTTGTGGACTGAGCATGTTTGCCGCAAGACCGAAACCGAGCAGGGTCGGAATCGTGCCCAGCCCGAACACGAGCATCGTCAACGCGCCGCCCCATACGCTTTGCGCGCCCGCCGCGACGACGAGCATCGCAAACACGAGTCCGCACGGCAACATGCCCCACAAAATTCCCAGCAAGATGTTTGCCCAAATGCTGTGTTGCCCGAACAGCCCGCGCATCCGTTGCATCGGCGCAATGCCGCGCGTTGCCGCGGCAAGTACGGTTTCGATGGAGGGCAAGACGCCCATCAGACTCAGCGCGATGATCGCCATCAAAATGCCGACAAGGATCGAAAAGCCGCCTTGCAAACCGACCAAGCCGCCCATTTCGCTGAGGAGCGAACTGGCAAAGCCGACGAGCGCACCCAGGAACGTGTAGGTCGTGATGCGCCCCGCGTGCACCGGCAACAGACTGCCGGCGCGCGCCAACATGCCCGGCTTGGCGCCGACTGCTTCGGCGGTTGCCGCTTGCCGCGCCGAATAGATCGCGACGATGCCGCCGCACATGCCCAAACAATGTCCGAAACTGCTGATCACACCTGTGACGAATGCAATCGTCAAACCACTGAGTAATTCCATCGTTACAACCAGACATCGAAGAATGCGGAATATTTTTGACTGCCGCGCGTGATAATCGTTTCGATGCGCCACAAGCCGCGCATCGTCCATCGCGCCGATGCTTGGTACTTGCCGTCGCCCAAGTGTTTGGCATCCGGCTTGCTCGGCGGCATCCACATGCCTGGCATCGTCAGATCGAGACTGATCTGCGCGTCGGTCACGGCTTTGCCTGCCGTATCTTTGAGCGTCACGTCGAACGTGCCGGTTTGAAAACTAACGGGCGGGTACGGTGTGAGCGCGATAGTAATGTTGAGATCGCGCACGGTTTGCGTCGCCATATTCGCGGCGAGGTTACTGCCCGCCGGCGCTGGGATCGTCGTCTTGCCGTCCGCCGCCATAGCGACGAGACCGCCGGGTTCTTGCCCCGGTGCCATCCCACGCCCACGCCCCATCCCGCCGCTCGGTGCAGTGGTTGGCGCAGGCGCGTTTGCCGCGACAGCTGGCGCAGTGGTTGGCGCAGGCGCGTTGACCGCGACGGTTGGCGCAGACACCGGCGCAACCTGGGTCGCAACTATTTTGGGAGCAACCGCTTGCGCGGGCGCGTTGGGTTTGGCGTTCGATGTCGGCGCGAGAAAGAGCAAGCCCAGTGCCAGCACGCCCACAAACACGGCGACGCCGATGCCAGTTAAGAGCACAATTGATTTCTTGTCCATCCATTCCATCCTTTATCAAGTTGCCCGTATCATAGCGGCAACGTGTGAAGAATTTATGAAGGCGCGATAGATGTCGTGTGAACTTGAATCCGTGCGCCCGGTGCGGTGATTCATTTGCCGGCAATTTAGCCGGGTGCTATAATGCCGCCAGGTTTTTCCACTCTGCAAAAAGGGAGAGCGCGATGCAACCTGTACCGCCCGCACATTTTTCGACGTTGGAATATTTGTGGCAACAGTACGCCACCCAGCCGCGGCAACTGGCGTTTCGCGCCGAGACGCTCGCCGCGTGGCACGCGTGGCGCGACGCGTTACGCGCCCGGTTGCTCGAATGTCTGGGGGGCTTGCCGGCGGAACGTGGCGAACTGGCGCCGCGCGTCGTGGACGTGAGCGAGCGCGAAAATTATCGGCAGGAAAAAATTTATTTTTACAGCGAACCCGGCGTCGCGGTGCCGTGTTACGTGTTGACGCCGCGCGATGTGCCGCCGCCGTACCGCCCGGTGATCGCGTTGCACGGGCATGGGAGCGATGGCGCGGAATTGCTCGTCGGACATGCCAAGGATCGCGCGGCGCGCGCCAATTTGCGCGCCTACAATTACGATTATGCGCGCCAACTGGTGCGGCACGGGTTTATGGTGTTTGCGCCGGTGCAACGCGCGTTCGGCGAGCGGCTGGAGCGCGCGCCGGCGTTTCGCGTCGGCGTGGGCGCGCGCGCCAAATCGTGCGAGATGGTCAATTCCGTCGGGTTGCTATTCGGCAAGGCGCTTGCCGGTTTGCGCGTGTGGGATGTGATGCGGACGATAGATTACATTCGCACGCGCGCCGAACCGCTGACGGAAAAAATCGCGTGCCTGGGTCTTTCGGGCGGCGGCTCGGTCACGCTCTACACCGCCGCGCTCGACGAGCGCATTCGGTTGGCGGTTGTGGCGGGCGCGTTCTGCACGTATCGCGCTTCGATCATGTCCATCGTGCATTGCCCGGACAATTACGTGCCGGGCATCCTACGCTACGCGGAACTAGCGGATGTTGCCGGTCTCATCGCGCCGCGCCCGCTGTTGATTGAGCACGGCACTCAGGATCCGATCTTTCCGATTGCCGGCGTGCGCCAGGCGTACCGCGAGTTGCAACGCGTGTACGCGCTGGTGGGGCGCGCCGAGGATCTCGCCAAAGATTTTTTCCCGGGCGGGCATCGGTTTGGCGGGCGCAAAACGTTCGCGTGGCTCGACCGCGCGTTTGCGCGCGCCTAGATTTTGCTCGCTGTATTTCATTTTGAAGAAAGGTGCGTATGTTTGACATTGCGTACATTGGGCATTACACCAAGGACACGATTGTGTACCCGCAC
>CAIKBD010000463.1 GCA_903825565.1 uncultured Anaerolineales bacterium
CGGGCGGCGCGCTGGGACGCGCGACCGGCGCGGGCACGGGTTCGACGGCGGGCGGCGGAACTTGCGCCGGCGGCAGAATCACATTCGCGGGCGGCGCGCTGGGACGCGCAACCGGCGCGGGCGCGGGTTCGGCGGCGGGCGGTGTACTTGGCGCGGGTGTTTCAGACGTTTTCGCGCGCGGTTTACGTTCGCGCTTGGGTTTCTCCGGGACATTCGATACGTCGCTCGTCGCTTTGGGTTTGCGCGCGCGCGGTTTCGGCGCGGGTGCCGTCGGCGCGCTGGGAACTGGTTCTTGGCGTGCCGGCGTTTCGGCTTCGACAAGCAAATTTTCCGGCACGGTTGGGATGATGTTGATGTTGCGGTAATAATGTCCCAGGATTTGCTCGAACGTCGAACCGCGCCGCGCCATTACGATTGCGCCGCGCTTGCACATGCCGACGCCATGACCTTTGAGCGAGAGAAAGCCGCACGCGCAATCCACACCGCGCAAGTAGGGGAACGCGTCAATGTGCATTTCCTCGGCGCTACGAGTGTGCCCGTCGCAATGCTCGAAGAAGAACGCGTTGATCAAAACGCCGGCGTGAACGGCAACCATGCCCCAGGTCTCGCTCAACGCGCGGAAAACTTCGGGGGCAGATACTGGATCGACGCGAACCCATTTTTGGCAGTGCGGCGTCGTGCACACATCGGCGGCTTGTTCCAAGTGTCGTTGAATGGAGACGACGTACGTGCGCGAGGCAACGGCTTGCGCTTTTAACGCTTCCAGCGGAGCATCCGCGCCAATTTCTGCGGCAACCGCGCCCGCCAGGTACGTTTCGAGTTTCATCTCTTCAACTTTGCCGTTCGGCATCAAGACACGAATAAAAGTCGGCAAGATGATGGACGAAATATTTTTGTGATCTACCATGTTTCAAAACCCATTGCAACTATACCACCGCCAGCAAGGTGTGTCAATTTGCCTGCTCGCGATCCGGTTGCCCTTCTTGGTCTTGTTCCCGGAGCGCCGCGTATTCTGCGAGCGTGTCCACGTCTGTGCCCAAACGCGCGTCCGCAAATTCCACGTGCGTCACGGGATGGCGCGCGAGCAATTCGCGCCCGCCTTGCTCGCCGGTCAAGCGCGCAAGTTCCGCGAAATGTGCGCGGTCAAACAACACCGGATTGCCGCGTCGCCCTGCAAACATTGCCGCGATGATCGCCGCGTCGGTCTCAAAATAGCGTTGCTGGATCGCGTCGAGGACTGCGGGCGTGAGCAACGGTTGATCGGCGTTGAGGAAAAGCGCGGCGGAAATTTCCGGCGCAAGCGCGTCCAGCCCGGCGCGCAGACTCGTCGCGTGTCCGCGTGCCCACCCTGGGTTGAGCACGACTCGCGCCGCACAGCCCGCCACGACCGGCAAAATTTGCTCGGCGTGTGCGCCCAACACGACGAGCGTTTCGTGCGCTTGGGAGCGTGAGGCGAGGTCGAGCGCGTTTTCGATCAACGTTTTGCCGCGCCACGCCAACAGTTGCTTGATGTGTCCTTGCATCCGCGTGCCGGCGCCTGCCGCGAGAATGATCGCCGCGACGCGCCGCTGCGTTTCGTGGACGGGGTTGGGCGCGGCGCGCAAAGCGGCAAGCGCGACCGCTTGAATTTCTGCGCGGTGCAGGAGCAAGCGCGCGAGTTGGCGTGCGGCGGTGAATTGCGGCTCCGTTTCCACCTGATTGATCAGCACGACGGCGCGCGCCGACCCAGGTTTGTGTTTCAGCCCGCCGTCGGGCGCGGTGAGCACGCGCGCGGCGATGGCAAGGGTGATCGGTTCGCCGAGGCGCGCGCCGGCAAGCGCGGCGATCCGTTCCGCGCGATGCGCGTGCGTGGCGTCGAGCGGCGCGCCGAGCGCGGTGATGCCAATCACGGGCACGAGCACGGTCGTTGCCGCGGCGATGACGGGTTCGTGGGGAGCAGGGGTTTTGAACGGCAAGCCGCGCGCGCCGTCCGCTTCGTAGACGATGGCGTCGGCAAGGTGGTGTGCGGCAAGCGTGTCAATAAATTCCGGCGGCACGCCCGTCACTTTGCCGTCGGCGGTGTCCGCGCCGACGATCAGCACGGGCGCGGGCGTGTTCAACGCGGCGCGCACGCGCGCGAAAAAATCCGGCGCGGGGTCGAAGCGGAGCGGCGCACGGTTGCGGATTTGCGGAATGCCCAAGTGTGTCGTCGTCGTCGCCACCACGCGTTTGCCGCGTGCGGCAAGTTCATCCGCAAGGCGAAACAGTGCGCTGGTTTTGCCGCCGCCGCCGACGAACGCGATCACATCGTTGGGTTGGATTCGCAAAGATTCGGCAAGGTGCATAGAGTTGGCAATCGAAAATCGGAAATTGGGAATTGGGAATTGCGTTTTGGAAAAGGATGTGCCCAAATTTTATCACGCTTCCGATAGTTTGGCAAAGAGTAATGTTCCAAAAACGTGACGCGCACTCGCGCCACCCCCTTTCGCGGCTTTTGCGCTTTTTCGCGGTTTTCGTGTTCACGCCTTTGACTTTTCTCGAAACGCCGTTATACTTGCCGCATCTTGGTTCGACGAGGCGATGGCAATGGTTCTCGATTTTCGCGCGCTGGCGATTGATCCCAGTTGGGCATTTGCCGAGTGCACGCAAAAACAGACGCGGTATCTCACGCATGGGTACTATACCTATCCCGCGAAATTCATTCCGCAACTTGCCGCGCGTTTAATCCGCGAACTATCTACGCCGGGCGAAACGGTTGCCGATCCGTTTATGGGCAGTGGCACGACGTTGATCGAGGCGTTGGTGCAAGCGCGCCGCGCTGTCGGCGTGGACATTAACCCAGTCGCGCATTTGGTCGCGCGCGTCAAGGCGACGCCGATCTCACCGGCGGTTCTCGCCGCCGAGTATGCGCGCCTCGCCGCTGATCTGGCAGGGGAACGGCGCGCCACGCTCGTGCCGGCAAACGCGCGGATTGATTATTGGTTTCCACCCGCGCAGAAAAACGAACTAGGCATAATTCTTGCGCGCCTTGCCGAAATTGATGATGCGGCGCAACGCGAATTTTTTCTCGTCGCGTTCGCGCAAATTCTCAAGACGTGCTCGATTTGGTTGCAGAAAAGCGTCAAGCCGACACGCGACCCGCGCAAGACGCCGGCGGAACCGCGTGCGGCGTTTTTGCGGCAGGCGCGCTTTATGCTGAAGCAGAACGCCGAGTTTTGGAATCTGCTTGCGCCGTCGGTGCGCGGCGCGCTGGAGGCGTACCGCGTGATCGAGTGCGCGGATGCGCGGGCGTTGCCGGCGCGCGCGGGTACGGTCAGTTTGATCGTGACGAGTCCGCCGTATGTTACGTCGTACGAGTACGCCGATTTGCATCAACTCACCGCGCTGTGGTTCGAGTACCTCGACACCTTGCCGGCGTTTCGCCAGCGCTTTATCGGCTCGGCGTACACGGCGCGCGCGCACATTGATCTCCGGAGCGAATTGGCGGAACGCATCTGCGGGGATTTGGGCGACGGCAAAAAAGCGCGCGAGGTGCGAAATTATTTCGCCGATATGCTCGAATGTTTCGGCGAGATGAAGCGCGTGTTGCGCGTGGGCGGCAAAGCGTGCATCGTGATCGGGAACACGGAATTGCAAAAGATTCCCATTCGCAACGCCGAAGTGTTCGCCGAACAGCTGCAAAATTTGGGCTTGCGCGCGCAGGCGATCATCAAGCGTGCGATCCCCGCCAAGATTTTGCCGCAGACGCGCGATCCGTACAGCGGCAAGTTCACCTCCGCGAGGAATTCCAACACGGTGCTGGCGTACCCGGTCGAGTACATTCTCGTGATGGAAAAAACGGCGGATTAGAAATGTGTTAGATTTGTCCAAACCCTCTTGACGCGGACGAATGGCGCTCCTATAATTCGCGCGTCGGTACAAAAGCCAAAACGGAAAAGGAGATACGAACATGTCTATTCGCACCGCCGAAGCGGTTTGGACGGGGAACTTGCGTGAGGGCGCGGGCACGATGAAATTGGGGAGCGGTTATTTTGAGGGACCGTTCACGTTCGCCTCGCGCTTTGAAGAGGGCAAGGGCACAAACCCCGAAGAATTGTTGGGCGCGGCGCAAGCCGGTTGCTTTTCGATGTTTCTCTCGGCGCAGTTGACCAAAGCCGGTTTTCCGCCGCAACGTATCCACACCACGGCGCGCGTGCATCTCGAAGCGGGACCGGCGATCACGGTGATCGAATTGGAAACGACCGCCCAGGTGCCCAATGTGGACGCCAAGACGTTTGCGGAATTGGTGGATGTTTCTAAAAAGGGTTGCCCCGTGTCCAAGGCGCTGACCGGCGTGGAACTCAGAGTGAGCGCGCAGTTGGTCGCGTAAAAGCGCGGCGGCAAAAATGTGCACACCTCGGCGGCGATTTGCGCCGCCGTTTTTTTTGCGCGCGGCAAAGTTTGTGCGAATCGAAAAACTGCGTTATAATGGCGCGCAAATGAGCGAGATGGCGTATCGTCACAACGTGAATGTGTCGGTGACGATACGTTGTCTTTTGATCCAACCTGGCGGATAAGGAACAGATGGCGAGTTCGGATTTTTGGAGTTCGATTGGCACGACCCCGACGGATGTCGAGCGCGCGTATGCGTTTTTGCTCGAGCGCGGTGCGGCGGCATCGAGCCGTGAAATTGCCGCGCACTTGATCGAGTTGCGCGTGCGCGAAGAGGAAAAGCGTTTGGCGGAAGCCGCGGCGCGGCAAGCGCCGGTGTATCAACCGAAACAAACTTATCCGGTTGGACAGCATTTGATTTTCTCGACGTTCGAGCACCGCGAGGGCGTGGTGACCCAGGTGCGCGCCGGTGAAAATCCGCGCCGCGAATCATTCCAAGTGATCGCCGTGACGCTGGAAGGCGAAACCGCGCCGCGTGAATTTGCCGCCGCGTATACTGCGCCCCATCCGCTCAACGAAGAACGCGCCGTGCTGACCGAACTGACGATTAAACCGGCGGAAGCGGTCGCGCAATATGGCGAAGCCGTGCGTGCGGTGTTGGTGCAACGCCTGAGTGCGGATAAAGAATTTGTGCGTCTCGATGACGGCTGGTTCCTGCGCGGCTTGTTGCCCCAAGTGCACGATGGCTATCTCAATCTTGCCGAAGCCGCTATCGAACAAACCGGTGACGCGCAACGTACGCCCGAGTTGCTCAAGATTCTCGAATTTCCGGAAACCGTCAAAAAATCGGTTGCCACGTTTGCGTTGAATCTCGCGCTGGCGCGGGATGCACGGTTCGAGGATGTGGGCGTGCCCGGCGATCCGCGCTGGTTCCTCGTGCGGCTAGAGCCGCCCGAAGCGCGCGAGCAACCGAAAATTTTGAGCGGCGCGCCCGCGCGTCACATCACGCTGACGAACGAATTTGAAGCGATTGCGAACGACTTGCAAGACGAAGCGGATGTGAACGGCGTCAAGCCGGCGGTGCCGCCGCGCGAGGAAGTGACGCTCGTCTTGACGTACCCGCATCGGCGCGCGGGCACTCTGCCGCTGACCGCCGCGGTGCGCGCGCTGTTGCCGGCGTTTGAACGTCCCCGTCTGCGGATCACGTTTGTGGATGCGACGACCCAGGAAAAATTTGCCGGGTATGCGCGCGCCGAGGGCGCGTATATTGCCGGGTTGACGGCGTGGTTGAACGCGCGCAAATTATCGCCGGGCGCGTACATCACCTTGCGCCGCACGCAGCAGCCGTTGACACTGACGATTGATTTTCAGGCGCAACGCGAGCGCGGGCTGTGGGTGCGCGTGGCGCGCGGGATCAATGGGCATTTAACCTTTTCGCAAGAAAAAAAGCCCATCGCGCACAAGTACGATGAAGACATGTTGATCGTCGTGCCGGATGTGGCTGGCATTGAAGCGGCCGCGCAAGTTGTGCGGGAGCAACATACGCTCAACACGTTGCTGGAAGAAATTTTCCCAGAGTTGGCAAAGCTCAGCGGTGCGGGGCGCGTGCACGCCAAAACAATCTACAGTGCGGTGAATTTGTTGCGCCGCGCGGGTCCGCGCGCGGTGTTAAGCGCGCTCATCGAAAGTCGCGCGTTCGCTTCGGTCGGCGGTGGGTATTTCGTGCTTGCCGACGAGGCGCGGCGCTAATCCTATTTCTATCGTTGAATTGAATTATGGCTTCTGTGGCTCGTCCTGATACGAAAACGCTATTTCAGATTGATCCCAATTGGTTTGCCGAAAACGGGCGCGACCTGCGCGAGGAAGTTCATGCGCTCTTGTGCGAAGAATGTCGCGTGTGGTACCCCGTGCCGGCTGATGCTCTCCTGGTGGATCATATCCATCCCGAGACCGGCGAAGTGACGCGTGTGGACGCATTGTGGGAATCGCTTGCCGAACACTGTGGGCATTTGCCGGGTTATATCGCGCCGAGCACTCCGCTGACGACCGCGCTCTTTCGCGCGTTGTTGGCGAACGGCAATCGCCCGTTGACGCCGGAGCAATTGCACAAACGCGTCGGCAAAAGCAACCCGAGCGGCATTCTCAAAGTGCTAATGGGCGCGGAGATCGAGAACGGCATTGTGCCGGTTGAATAAAGTTTGACACGCATCGCATTTGCGTCTATAATGCACATCGAAGTGAGAAACGCCCCGGTGGCGGAATTGGCATACGCGGCAGTTTGAGGGGCTGTGTCCGTTTGGACGTGAGAGTTCAAGTCTCTCCCGGGGCACCATTTCACATCTATGCAAGAATCGTCACTGGACACAAATTCTTTTTGGTCAAGTGACGATTCTTGTTTTTAGAGGTGTTCTCGATGCCCAGGCGAAAACCGATTGCAACACAATCCATACCGGCGCATCAGTCCATTGGGGGAGAGGATGAGATGAGCAATGACCTTAGTAAGTATGTGACGACCAAGCAAGCGGCGGAGAGACTGGGGGTCGTTCTCGACCATGTTTATCGTCTTATTGATGGTGACAAAATCAAATGCATACGATTAGGCCACGAGTGGCTGATCTTTGCGCCATCTCTGGAAAAGTACTTGCAGACAAAATCCAAACGTGGGCGACCACCATCAAGGGCATCAAGGTTTGTCGAAATAAAGTAGCGGGTAGGGAGTATTTTAACCCTACCCCTTTTCTTTCGTTGCTTGGAAGTTCGCAACTTTTTTTCTTGTTCTATCGCCGCAAAATGCTCCACTAACAAATGATGCACAAAAACATCGCCACTACCGACACGGCGCAGAAGAATTAGGTCAGTAGTAGTTAGTTTCTGTTGGGAAATCCCTTGCGGGGTCACTATTCTTCTGGCGCCAAAAAATATACTGGCTTGAGTGCGAACGTGCGGCGATAGGTCTCGGGGATATGGTCATAATGCTCTACCCATAGATCGAACAGCCGTCTGAGGTCAACAAGCATAATGCGTCGTCCTTGCTGACTTCTCGTTTCGTCTTCTGCGTCCCGGGTAAAGCCGCCCATAGAGACAAACAGTCCAACATCCACATCGCCGACGAGCGCCATAAACGAGCGCAAACCTAGCACATCGATCTTTTGGGCTTGTCTTTTGACCTGCACCTTGATTCGCGGTCCCTGGATGCCAAGCGGATCGGAATGAGCGATAATGTCAATCCCTTTATCAGGTCCCGCTGGCGCAACCCAAGACACCGAATACCCCATTCCGCGTAGTAAGCCTGCAACCAGATTCTGAAAATCGTATGGATTCATCCCCGATAGGTGTTCTTCGATTTCACTCCAAGCCGATTCTTCGGCTTCTTCAATGGTAATGGCAACTTCGGCGGCTTCTTCATCAGGTTCTTCGACCTCTTCTAGCGGCTGTTTTTCTGCCCATTGGCGATAAAGTCGATCTGACTCCCGTTTGAATTTCTCGGGATCGGGGAATTTCTCAAATGCCTTCTTACCTTCATCGGTGATAGACCAGAGTCCTTTATTCTTGAGCAACCACCCTGCTTTGACTGGACCAATAGTTGAAAACCTCACAATCCGCTCGTACCGACGGACATTCGGATGGTTAGGATAAGGAGTATTTTCAAACTCGGTGGGCGGAACAATTCGCTCCAATTGCCCGAGAAGCACCTTCACTGGCAATCCTTCCGGGTTAGCAATCAGAATTTTGAATACACCCCGGACAAGTTCCCCTGTGCGACGTCGTGTTACTTCAGCCATAATTTACTCCTCTCGTAATCAAGCGATTGTCCCTGCTCTCTTGGGAATCCACCCTACCACGGCTCTGACAATTTATCCACCACATCTCGTTGAGCAAGTACTTGTGAGCACAACTCCCACCGATTTTTGTCGGGGTCAATTGTTTCGTAATAGCGAACTTCAAAGACATCGCACGCTTGCTTGCGCAAGTGAATGTACTCATCCATCATTTGTTCAAGCGTTTCGACGTTCTCGATCCATTCGTCTTCAATCGTATCGGGTAAACCACCGAATATGTCATAGCGATCGTGCATTCGGCGCGATAGCGCTTGATACACTTGCTCATCCTGGGTTTCGTGATAGACCAGGTTGAGCATATCCACCGTCCGCCGCGCTTGTCCAAATCGTTTGATACGTCCCAGCCGTTGTTCCAACCGCGCGGGATTCCACGGCAAGTCCACGTTGATGAGTGTGCCAAGTGTTTGCAAATTCAATCCTTCGCAGGCGGCATCGGTGGCAACGATGAGACGAATCTCGCGTTTCTTTACTGCGCCCTTGATCTCCTCACGTTCGACGGATGCAAAATTATCGCCACGGAAAATTCCACTCTTGCCTGCACCTGCATAAACACCCACCGGTTCACCAGGGAGCAACTTGGCAAGTTCTGTGCCAAGCGCAAACACCGTATCATAGTATTGACTGAAAATGATACAGCCGTGCTCAAGCCAGGTTTTGTCTTCGGTACGGTGCTCGGTGAGAAAATACTTGACGGCGGCAAATTTGGGATCGCGAGCTTCGGGACGCCCAAGTTCCTCAACAATAGTTTTAAGATTGTTTGCCTCTTCGGGCGTTAGCACACTCAACACTTCTTCGATCTGTTTTGCATCTTCTTCGTCTTCAAGCAGTTCTCGGCGCAACATTCTTTCGGCGGTCGCGCGTCCAGATGCAAAGCTCGAGCAGATGCGTTGCAAGAGAAGCGTCTTCATAAACCCAGCCGCCCTGGTGCGTCGGCGCAATGCTTCTGTAAATGACTCGGCGGCTTGGTAAGCGAGGTTGAATGGATGATTGGTCAACAAACCCGATCCACTAAATCCAATTCCAGGATAGGCGGTCGCCGATGTATTTGGATCTGGATAAATGTCTACGCCAATTCGTTCCAATAGCCCTGCTTCTTCTAATGTCTGTCGTCGGCGTAAAACGGTGTGACGAACGATGGGATTATGGTCGCGCAAAAAGCCAGGCGCAAGCGCTTGAGAAATCGCTTGTTGCTCAAGATAGCTCAACGAACCAAAACCGCGCGGGGTGAAAAAACTTTTATCTGGTAATTCTAATCCTAGCCGCAGATTAGCAAACAGCGCATCGGCATTGGCGGGCGGAAGCGGGCAACGAATCCATTCCCACGCATCTCTTTCATTTTGCGGCAATTCATCGCCTTTGATCACGGCTAACGCTCGCTCGAAATTCTTCCATTGGCTAAATGCATCCACGCCGAAAACAAATTCTGCGCCCGCATTAAGAATGTGCATCAA
Organism: uncultured Anaerolineales bacterium; assembly: GCA_903825565.1. Classification (GTDB taxonomy): domain Bacteria; phylum Chloroflexota; class Anaerolineae; order UBA4142; family UBA4142; genus CAIKBD01. The sequence continues at coordinate 9,641 of CAIKBD010000463.1, forward strand.
GTCCCAGAGTTCACTTACCTCGGTCTGGATCGGCGTTGCCGTGCCGAGCAAGACATGCTGGGTGTGCGATGCGATCTTGAGCATAAAATCGAGCAGGCGATTGGGTTCATTGCTTTGCGCGCCCAGCCCACCGCGTCGTCGCGCTTTATGCGCTTCGTCGAGAATGATCGTGCCGTATTTGCGTTTCAGCAAATTTTCACGTTCTTCAGTCGGTTGAAAGACTAGTCCTGTTGAAACGATGGCAATGCGAAATGGGCAGTTGGTAATATCTTCTGCGCCGCGCGTTTTGACGATGTGTCCTTTCGGATCGAGCCACCACTTTTTCTGGGACGACCACACCGCGCTGGGAATGCCCAGCTTATCTGTGAGTTCAGTTTGCCATTGCATAGTCAACGTGGATGGGCAAAGGATGAGCACGGGACCGTCGTCGAGGAGCGCGGACATGACCGCGCTGGCGGCAAGCGAAAGTGTTTTGCCCACGCCGACTTCATCGGCGAGGAGCAAACGCGCTTTGCCGTAGGTCTCACGATGTTGGAGAAACAGCGTGACGAACGAGCGTTGCCAGGGTTGGAGCTGTTCGCCGCCACGGTAGATTGGGCTTTCGGCGAGGGCGGCAGCGGGGAGGGTTTGCGGTGAAACGTTCTCGAATTTTATTTCAATGCGGTCGGCAACTCGTTTGATTTCTTCAATGATCGCATCAGGAAGCGGATAGGCATCGCGCCACAGCGCATCAAATTCTTCTTCGACCCAGGCGACGCCTTCCGCCGAGGTGTCTTCCCACAGAATTTCATAATTCTGCGCGAACGCGCTCTTGGTTTCGTTGATCGAACCCAGGAAGCAAGTCTTGCCCCCTTCGGCAGATTCGATGACGCCGGCTTTGCCGTGAATGAATACGCGATCCTTGGGAACGACTTTGATTTCGACGCGACCGCTGGCGAGCAAATCATACAGTCGGCGATAGCGCTCGCGGTGAAGCAATGCCTCCACTTCGGCGGGCGCTTGATTCCACTTTTCTTTGAGCGCGGTCTCGCGGGCGTGTTTGGAGATCGCAATATCCGCCACATCCAATTCGCTGTTGCAGACGATTTGCACCTTGGGGATTGCCGCGATTTCTTCGCCGACCAATTCAAAGATCGAACTGCGAAAATAGCCCGCGATGCGTTTGTACGATTTGGCGTGTTTCAATCGCGCGCTAAGAAAGGCGTGATCCAAACGTTGGCGGCGCGAGGAGAAGCGGTTGATAGGATTCATCGGCGGAATGCCTCTGGGCAAACAGAAATTTCAAACGTTTGACGCGTGTGCGCGCTCCGTGTTATAATTCGCGCGATTCAAATTAGAATCGAGAGGGGCAAAATGCAAGTGACAATTACTGAAATCTTGGATGATTTGCGCGCGGCGGACGAAATTACGCGCCGCTACGAACGCCGCTTTTGGATCAGTTCAGAAGATTTCTTTGCGCTCTATCAAAAAGGCCTACTGGATAATGGCGAGCATCTTGAAGAGTTTGCCGAATGGTCAGGATACTATCAGATCAAACGCGACCGTGAAGCGATGTTGCAAACGTTGTCGCAGGAGCGTGTGCGCCAATTGACTGCCAGTGGGCAGGGCGAACCCATTTCGATAGACACGCGCGAACCCGCTTTACATTTGCCGGTCGCCAAGTGAACTATGCCTTTTCCAACTCGCATTGAATACGAAGCGCTCATCTACGCTTTACCACAGCGTTACCTTAACGAAATCAAGGCATCCAATCTGCGCTTGTTTAGCACCAGCCGTTCGACCGCCAGAGTTGAAGGTGAAATCCAATTTGCCAATGGCTTGGTGCTTCGCGTCAAAGAGGTTGTTGATTTTCAGACTGCGCGCATTACTGACTATGGCTATACCGTTTTTCGCGGCGCGGAAAAAATTCGCTGGTACGATCCGCAACCGCATCCCGACGACGCTTCACTCCAGCCGACATTCCCGCATCACTATCACCAAGACCCCAACATCAAGCATCATCGTTTGCCCGCGCAGGGCATCACGTTTACCGCGCCGAATCTGGAAACGCTGATCAACGATTGTCTGGCGTTAGGAGACCTGCGAGGTTTTTAGAAACCTCGCAGGTCTTTTTCTTATCCCAGTTTTTGATTCTTGATCAGCTCACGCAAAACACGCGCGGCGCTGGCTTCTTCGGGATTCAAGCCGTGCAATTGCGTGGCGAGATAATCGGCGAGCGCGACGGCGATCTCGCGCTGGGTCAGATCGCCATAGTAATTCGGCACGTTGTGCGTCAGATGCGCCAGCACGTCGTTGCTGTCTACGTTCTGTTCCAGTTCCATCATCGCGTACAACACCGCGCGCAAAACCGATTCGTACAGTTCGGATGCTTCGCCCATCTCGGCGCGCCCAAACTCGCTGGCGCTCTTGAGCCGCGCGCTGTTGGCTTTTTGGCTGGCGAGGAACGGTTTGAAATCGCGCACCTTGAACGCCTTGGCGAAATTTTGGTAATTGTCGAGTGTCTTGGCTCCGCGCGCTTCCATACTCAGCATCTTCAAATAGAATCGTTCTGCGCCCGATAACTTGTCCCAGTATGGTTTGGCGATGCCTTGCGGCACCAGGCATTGGTTCGCCGTTGCGACCGCAAACTCGATCAGCCCATCCACAAACGTGGTTTCGCCTTTGACGCGCGGGCGAATCGCCTCGGCGGTCATAGCGCGTCCGTCAATGACGGCATAGCGCGTGAGCACGCGCAACGCGGCGGCATAGCCCGCCATCTGAATATCCGCGTCCTCGAAAACATTTTCGTCGCGGTACATGCCCTTGGCTTGTTGATTCAACCCCGTGAGCGACTTGACCTGTTCTTCCACTTGCTCTTGAATTTCCCATGCCAGATCATCGCGCGTGGTTTTCTGATTACCCTGCTGTTTCCGACAAACTAATAATACAGTCCCTTTTACATTATTGCCGCCGCGCAACGCACTTTCCGTTTCCGTCACGACGTACCACGCGGCAGTCACTTGCAAGCCCGATGCCCAAACGATGTTTGCCATATCTGCCCAGATGGAACCCGACTGGTGCGTGAACATGATGACCTGAATGCCATTGTCGGGCATACATTCCGTCATGCGTTTGTACGCGGCAACCATCCCTCGGCGAAAATCTTCATCCTCACCTTTGATGGCGAGCGAGCGACGGCTATCCCAAACCCAGTTGGCAAATTCTGCGGGCGGGTTTTTGCGTAACCAAGCGATGAAAAATTCTAGAATCTCTTCATACTTGACCGCATCACCATAAGGCGGGTCGGTGATGAAAATATCTTCGTTGCTTTCTATTTGATCTGCGGCAAGAGATACTACTCGACGCTCCACCTCATCTATAAATGGATGATTGTGATATTTTTGTTGTAGAAAATTTGCGGCATATTGACTACCGCGACAACCATAATTGAACAACGTATTCAATGCTTGATTGTCGAATATTCCGACAGTGAGTCCACCACCACCGCCGCCAGGATGCCAACGACTAGAACGGCAATTATTATTCAGTACCTGCGTCAGTCCAAACTTTAGTCGCACGTCGCTGAACTGATTCACTAATCCTGCCAACAATAATTGGCGTGGATTGAAAAGATGATGCCAATAAGTCCAACCACGCGTGCGGATTGGTTCATCGGTTTTTTCACCTGACTCGATCCGCATCTCTGGAAGCCATCCCTTGTTTTGCCACTTGGTCAGATGCTTGGCAATGAAATCTTCGACGATACTTTCGCGTTTGAGATCAGCCGCTGTCACCGCGCGAAATTCGTAATCGTCGCCCTTGCCTTTTTTCTTGGGACGCATCCACTGAACGCAGTACAGTCGTTCCTGAAAAATATCATCGGGACGTGGGACAAAATCGTTCTTTTCCCACAGTCGTAAGCGATTGGCATTTGAACCATCGTCTTTGCGGTAATCGCCGCGCAAGGTTGAAATCTTGGTGCGAAATTCAGTTCCATCAACGGAATGAATCAAGTACGAATCGCCGCCTTGTCCATCGGAACGCACCGTGCCTTGTGCCGCCTTGTCCAGTTGTTTGTCGGTCACGCCTGAATGAATCTCAATGTCATAGCGTTTGTGTTTGGGGTCGGGTACCAATTCGGCAATGACACGATAGCCCTTGCTAATGATCAGCGTGGGCAAAAGCGGAACCATCCAGCCGCTCTGTGGGCATCGCGCTTGCACGCAATAGAGAAATACTTTGGCACGCCAGCCCTTGCCGTCCGTCTCGACGCCCAGTTGATCAATTTCCTTCTGAACTCGTTCGACAAGTCGCGCTTGGTCTTGCGCCAGTTGTTCGCGCGATGCTTCAGAACCGCCGACGATATTGAACGCGCCCCAGGTCAGCATACACGCCACAGGATTGAGATCGGACGCGTACACATCGCAACCCAGCCGCGCCGCTTCAAACGGAATTTGTCCCGACCCGCAAAAAGTGTCTGCCACGCGCGGGCGATGACCAAAGCGCATAATCCCTAGTTGCTCGATCAACTCTGGAAAGGAATGGGCGTTCGTTTGCAAATATTCATTGACCGCATCCCAGATATGATCGTGAACCGAGTCCATCACCGTTTCGGGGCGTTGCGCTTGTTCAACCCGTTCACGGTACGGCACATTCGGAAGCAGTTGCGCTTCTAAACGGCGGCGATCCATTTCAGTAAGGTCTTGACGCCACGCAATCTTGATCGCTTTGTATTCGGGCTGAGTAAAATCAATCGGCGCAGACGCGGGCAAAATTCCTTCGGGGTCAATGATGAAATAATCGGCGATGCGCGCAATCGAAATTTGCGAGAGAATTTCCTGGAGACGCGGGCGGCGCAACATTCGCGCGACGAACGATTCGTCGTCCATCGCCATCAACTTTTCAAAAATTGCCAGGTCGCGCGCAGGATCATTTGTAGCGGGGAGCAAACAACCCAGGATGCACGCCTTGTTGAGGATGAGCGGCTTGCGTCCTTTCCAATAACTGCCGAGTGCAGTCAGCGTTTTGCCGTGAACTGCCATTTGCTCTTTGTATGCTTCGGCAGAAAGTTTTTGGACGGGCAACAAGCGTTCGATGAGCGCAGGTGCATCTTGAAGGGACAGGGGTGTAACGCTATACGTCATTCATTTTCCTTGAATAAGGGGAGTTTGAACATATCTTGCTCAACGGGGCGGCGCTTGCGATTCGCGGGCGGTTTCTCGCCGTCGGACAAGGCGTGAAAGAGCGCGCGTCGCCAACCGCGTTGCGTGTCTTCGGGCAAGCCCGCTTCGGCAACCGTCATCGCAAACAACCACCAGCGTTCTTCTGGACGCAACGCCGACCATTTGCCACAAATGATCGCGCACTGTTCATCATTCGCCGTTTCTGCCGCCCACGCCAGCACACACAATTCCTTGCCCAGCAAGCGGTCAACCAGATTTTCGCCGGTATGCCAGCGTCCCGTCAGCACCTTGGCGGCTTTGAGCCGATCATTAAATTCGCGCCGCGCCGTATCCGCCATGCCCGACCAAACGGGACGCGCCAAAATCACGCGCGCTTCTTCGCGCGGCACGCCGCCTTCCGCGCCGCGATACCCATAATCCTCGACGATGATCACCGCGTCATTCCGCGATGCGGGAATGTGGACGCGGAAAAGATGCGCGCCAAACGCGGCGGACGCGCCAAAATCTACCGTCTGAGGTTTATCACTCACTGTTCTATATCCCCCGATTGCAATTCGATGCCAAGTTTACTGGCAAATTCTTTCAAATCGTGCCCTGATTGAAAATGCGCCTTGCGGAACGTCATCGTCACAGGCGTATCGGGTGTGAATTTCTCCAGCACCTTGCTGAGCAATGCTTGAATGAATGCGGCATCGATCTTGATCTCACCTACGTTGATCGAGATCATTTGATTGCCCTGACCAACCGTCAACACGATGCCTTCAAACGTCGCCGATTTATCCGCCGCTTGTTTCAAGCCCTCGAACGTCTTGCCGCGCGAATCGAGTTTGCGACCCGCGCGTGACACCAAGCGACCTGGCTTGACCTCGTCGATCTGCACGCCCTTTTTGCCTTTGGCGGCAAATCGAAAATCGGCTTTGGTTTCCAGTCCATCCGCTTCGGCAAACGCGCGGAGCAACACATCGCCATCGCCAATCGCAACCACATTCTTGTAAATGGCGCCTTCGCGCGGTTCGCTACCATCAAGCGTGTACCGAATCGTGCCGCGCGGCGCAACAAACAATTTCACCTTGCGCTCGCCATTCGATTCGATCAATTCATTCCGCAAAACCAGCTTGTTCGACCAGGTGATCGGATCGCCCGTTTCAAATTGCCCCGACGGGTCGTGAACCAACAAATTGATGTGCAAAGCGTTAGTGCTGTAAACCTGATCTTTGAGTTGCGGACTCGCTTCGCTGACGGGGCCATCCTCGGCAAGATAAATGCGTGGTGCAGGACCTGCATTCTGCGGATTGATACGCAAGCGCACCTTGCCGTCGTCGTCAGGATCGGATTCCGCGATCACTTGGACGGACGTGCGTTTCTTTTTCGGCTTTTTGGTGACATAGCTATTCCCCAGGTCTTCCCACAAGCCGCGATTGCACGCAATTGCCTTGAGCGCATCCAGACCTTTGGGCGGCAACCACACCATCCCAGGTTGCTCGGCGTACCGATCCACCACATCCGACCACCGCGCCTCGTCTTGGTTTTCAGGAAACAACAAATCTTGCGCCTTGTCGCGGATCGCGTCAAAATCCTTTTCAACATCCAAGTACAGTTTCAACGGATTCGAGGTCAGCGTCTTTTCGATTTGCGCTTCACCGTCGAAGGGTTTATTCGTATCTCTTGCGCTGTCGAGCGCCTTGGACGCCAGCATTGGATCGCGTCCCGTGCGATGAATCGGGAACAGCACCTTGTCGAACAAACTCAATACCGTCGCGTTGAAATCCTGCTCGTACGTTTGCTGTTTCGATTCAAGATCGGCGCGTTGCGCGTGTCCTTTGGGAATTCGCCCATCGGCTTTTTGCGAAGCGTAGAGTTGGCGCGCGGCTTTTTCCACGCTCCCCATCGCCGTCTTGTCGCCGGTCAGAACACACAGATTGTTCTTTTGACTCAACCCGCTAAAGAATTTTTGCACCTCTTCGGGCGGAATCTTGGAATCAGGACTGACGACGATCAGCACCCGCCCGCGTCGCACGCGATCCGTGACATCCTCCAACTTGGGAAGCGGAAGCACCTCATCATAACACGTCTTGCGCGATGGCTTGAACATTTCTTTCAGGCGATGCTGAATCAAATCATCGACCTGATTTTGCGGCGCATCATGCGCCAGCCCCTGCAAGAGTTTAGTCAGGTTTTCCTGGCGGTCAAAATAGTACCGATACTCGGGCGTGTGGTGAACGTACCACGCAACTTTTTCCAATTCCTCAAACGCCGCGAGAAAATCGGATGGCTCGCGTAACGGCGACGCGAGACATTCCACCATCTCTTCGCGCGTAAGACCTTTGACCGCATTAACTGCGGTGGAGAGACTCGCGGTGAGCAACAACGCGCCAACCTGGGTTGCCGCTTCCTTGCCCGTTTGTAGATCGATCACTTGGGCGTGTGCGGATTGTTGTGCGTCCCACAAGTCCTTGGCAATCACATCGCGCATCCCCGAAATTTCCGTGAGCTTGTCGCGCACGTCTTGCAGTGCCAAATCGAAATGTTGCGGACCGATCAAAAAGACATCGTTGGCTTGGCGGCTCCACACGGACAAGAGCAAACGCGACACCAGTTCGATCAAGCCGCGCGTTTGTTTGAATTGCTCATTCTCTTTGAAAAGCGCGATGACGTTCTTCAAGCGCGGATGGAATGGATACGTCGCCGTGATCTCGTCGGCGATAGCTTCCGCGCCACGATTCGCCGTCTTGGATTTGGCGGCTTCTTCCAATTTGCGCCCAAATGCTTCGGCAATATCTCCGATCTCTGCTTTGTCAGGCAAAGCCCTGAACAGCCGCTTGCGGAGAATATCATAAATCTCATTCGCGGCAAGGTCAACAGGCGTAATATTGCGCTCCTGGCGCCCCAGTTCGGAACGCGCATCTTCCAACGCGCGGTTGATCAATTTCGCCCCAGTATCGTACACCGCCGCAAGATCAGAAACGACCACGCAAACATTTTTCTTTTTGCCTGCGGCGGTCAGCATATTCGCAAAGGCGCGCGTGGCAATATCGGCGACGGTACCGTTGCCAACTTTTTGCGTGTCCAAATAGTGAAAGTAGGGCGGCATCTCGTCGAGCAAGATAAGGACGGGTTTGTCACCCTCAAATAATTTTAGCCAACTCTTTTCGTCGGGTGCTTTTGGTCCACCTGTCCAAAATTCTCGGAATTGATCGCCCTTGCCCAATTGGTTTGCAATCTCGCCCCAGAAAAAATGATCGGGATTGTTACGACCATTGAACGCGGCAATATCGGCGGTGGCAAACGTAGAAGCGTATGGCATACCCGCGCAATATTTTGCGCGGAGCGCAGGGAACTTGCTCAGTAAACCAAAGCCGACGAGCAAGTGCGTCTTGCCGCCGCCCATCGCTTGCTTGAGATGAAAGACCGCCTGGGATGAATTACCGGCCAGCCGCGCGACGCCTTCGGTGATCAAGTCTTGCATACCCTGGGTGATATGCGTCTTGTCGAAAAAAGCAGTCCCATCACCTTCAGCGTTAATCAATTCATCCAGCTGTTCGATTTGGTCACTGAGTTTGATATTCAGTGCGTTCGGTTGAAGTGCGCAAGCGTCTCGGACAGTTTTCATTGGCTACTCTCTTGGGATAAATTGGATCGTGCCAGTTCTGATGCAATAGGAATTGAAATGAACCCAGGTCAGGGGTTGCCAAAAAATAAAAAACCGCGCAGGCATTTGACCAGCACGGGCGAAAGTGGTACACTATCATCGCTCGGGATGATCAGACCATCTTGGAGCCATCCCCTCGGACTCAGCCAAGTCGCGGGGGGTATTTTGTGTTTTGCAAAGCAGTCAATTTTCGTCGCTTGGCCCCGGAGAAAGCCAAGCGATTTTTTCTTTCCCCAATTATACCCTCGCTCAACTCTTTTAGCAAAAAAAACATTCGTCGCCTCTAGCCCCAAATGTCCTTGGTCTCATCACCTGAATCCACACGCAGTCTTTGTGAGCGCACAGAGCAGAGCTGTCGTCCCCCTTTTCCGATTATTGCCCCAATCTTTACTATTGACAAATGTAGGTTGAATCTGTATAATTAAATATGTAAGTTTATTCTGTATATTTGTTATTTTTTTCGATGACAGAAAAACAAGTTAGAGAGAAAATCGCTCTCACGCCCTTCGTCACGCTCAAAATCGCCGGATCCGCGATTCCGAGGGTAAAGATACCGAGGCATAAACAAACGAGGCGCTGAACAATTTTCTGACTACGGCGTGACTAGTCAGAAAACGCAAGTCAGCACGCGCACGGTAAACTTCAAGTTGAGGCAAAAATGGGACGCCAAGCGGTCACATCAACGCGGATCAAACAACTGCGCGACGCGCAAGGATGGAGCGCCTACGAACTGGGTTGCAAGCTGGGTTGCACGCGTTCATACATCAAATCCCTCGAAGGGGGCTCGCTTCCCATCACGCACCGGTTCACCCTGCGCTTCGTCGCCCTCGAACGCCAGACGTACGCGCAAGCCGCGCGCCACAAACAAATTTGCACGCGGCATCCACTTCCCAGGCAGATCACCATCCTCGCGCGCCCGCGCAAATGTTGCGTGTGCAAAGCATGGTTCATTTTCCCAAACACGCATGACCGTGTGTGCACCGACCGCCAATGCCGACGGACATATCACGCGCGCACCCAGGAGGCGCGATGAGCCGCGCGCTGTCATTAGTATTTATCTTCGGCGCGCTGGCACTGCTCGCGCTTGCAACCTGGGGCGCGACGACAGCGGCGACCGCGTTGACGCTCGCACTCACGAACGCGGCGGCGATGGCGACCGTGCTCGTTATGACGTGCGCGCTCACGGCGACATTGCCCTTGATGGCGGTCGGCGCAGTGCGAATCGGCGTGTTCATCGGTGAACGAATGACACGCGCGAACCGCAACGATGCGCCGGCAATTCAACTCGCCGCGCAACCACAACCGCCGATGCTCGCCGCGCCGAAAGTGCGCTGGGTTGAACACGACTCGCAACGCGAGCGCGCGCGCGCGTTGGCGCTGAAATGGTTTGAGTGAAAAAATGAAACGCTTGGCTTGGCTCGGCATAACTATATTCCTGGCTCTCGTCGCGTGCGCCGAAGCGCTCCCGCCGACCACCCCCACGCGTGACGAGCTGGGGCAACTCGTGGACGCGCAGACCCAGGCGACGATTGCCGCGGCGAAGATGCAATCGCTCCAACGGGCGGCGACTACGCAAGCGGACGCGACGCGGCAGTATCTCATCTTGCAAGGGCAACAAACGCGTATCGCGCAGGACGCCGCCGCGACCGCGACCACGTTTGCCGGCAACGGCACGGCGACGCGCCAAGCGGTTCACGCCACGCAAACGACGTTCGCCGGACACGCAACGACAACCCAGGTTGCGGCGCAATTCACCGCGACCGCGCACGCGCAGAACATTGCCGCGACCG
>CAIKBD010000464.1 GCA_903825565.1 uncultured Anaerolineales bacterium
CGCGCGTATAACCCGTGTGCGCTCACCCAGATGATTGGAAGAAAAAATGGCTCGTCCACGTAAGAAACCAACCACTTTTCCTCACTATATTCTCCTCCGCGATGCCGCCAAACAATATCGCCTCTCTGCGGATCTCCTGACGCGTTTCGTCAGCGATGGTAAAATCCCGGCAGTGAAAGTGAATGGGGATTTCGCAGTGGAGGAACAGAAACTAAAAATAATCGCCCAAAGACTAGAGTTAGAAGAGACATTGAGGAAAAAATATCGTTTTCTGAAAGGACATGCCATCACCTTGCCTGAAGCCGGAAAAAAATATAGATTGGAGATCGTTAGTCTTTGGCGCTGGATCAAAGATGGACGCGTAACGGTTCTTAATGCAGGACATGGGATGAAAATTGACGAGAGTGACGTTGCGGTAATTCGTGGTCTGGCTGATGTTGGTGAGTTACATCCCGGTAAAAATCTTTTTGTGTAGGTTTTTTGCGACGATTTTGCGTTGGTGTTGATCTTCAGGTTGTTAATCATTAGCCGCCCAAAGGCGGTTTTTTATATCTCGAAAATTACAATAATTTGACAAACCTGTAAAATTATGTTACAATTCTAACAAGGTTCTCGATAAACAAATCGCGGCTAGGTGATGCAGATACATCACCTAGCCGCTAACCCCCAACGTGATATAAGCACGTGGAAGGCTGTGCTCATTGTAACACAAATCAGCCTCCACTCCAAATCATCGGCGCGTTTGCCGATGACGCGCTGGGGAGACTGATTCTTTTTTTAGGAGGCACAGTGAACATCCAAAAAATCGCGGTTGACCTCGGGAATGGTGGTCTCAAAGGCGCGCTCGTGCGTGACCGTTTTGGTGTTCTGACCACAGACGCCTTGCCCGATTTCCAAACGTATCTCGCATCGCTTGAGGGTGTTTCCCCCGCCCTTGCGGAAAAAATCGTCGCGCATTTCGATGTGCAAGCGGCCAGCGCGCTGGCGGATCCAAAACAGCTGGCTGTGGTCTCTGGCGTTGGGGCTGATAAGGCCGCGACAATCCACGCGGCGTGGCTGAAACAACGCGAGACGCGCTTGTCCGTCGCTACCGCATACCTCCCAGCCAAAGTTGGCGTCGGCGACATGAACCTGGGTTCGCTCTCGCTCGGCGGCTTTGATGCCAAGCACAAGCGACGCGGGGACAAACCAGACAAGCCGATTCAAATCGAATCAGAGGACGGCTCTTACATGGTTGGACCCAATGTCGAACGATATGCATCGGTTTTGGAACGCTTCGATGCATCCAAATACGTCGAGTCGCCGGAACTGCGCGCGGTGACGCGTGCCTTGCTCGCCCAAATAGTTGATGGCGGTGAAAGCAATGTCGCCATCGTCGTCGCGTTGCCGGTTGCCGTGATGATGTCCCCTGCCGCCAAAGACATGATCAAACAAATCGAGGCCTGGTTGGTTGGCGAACATCGCTTCACCTACAACGGGGTCGCAGCGACAATTTGTGTTCACGCCATCAAGGCGGTCGCCCAACCGGTTGGCGCATTCTTCGCATGGGGCATGAATGAACACGGCGTGTGGGCGCGCGCCGAATCCGATTTCACCGATACGACCGTCGCCGTGCTCGACAGTGGATTTAACACTCTTGACCTGTTGATGGTACATCAAGGTCAAATCGAGAAACGGTTCACGGGCGGTGAGAACCTGGGTGTGCGCGTCGCCGCGCAAGAGATCGCGCGCGCGCTCAAAGCGCGGTACGGCTTCCGCGACTCGATGCACGAAGCGGACGAATTGATTCGCCGCTATCTGCGCGATGGGAAAGTGGTCGAAGTGATCGCCGGGCAAAAAGTGGATTTGAAATCGATCGTACGCCAGGCGCTCAATTCGCTCGCGACGCGCACGATTGACTTCATCCAAGAAACCTGGGAAGAAAATATCGCGCGCTTTTCGTACGTCCTGTTGACCGGTGGCGGCGCACTCGTTTTGCAAGACGCGCTGTGTCGGCGCATTCCGCACGCGGAAGTGTTGCCCAATCCCGTTTTCGCCAACGCGGTCGGACTGGCGAAGCTCGCGCAACGCCCCAATGTGTTCAAGAACTTACGCGGGTAAAATCGGCATGCCCAAGATTGCGCCTTCCCACTCACCAGCAAAACGCGGACCCCGCACGCGCACGATTTACAGCCGGGTCGTGCGCGTGGCTATTCCCGCCGAGTTCGCACACTTGATTCCTTTCTTCAAAAAACTCGACGCGTTGCCGCGGGGAAGGCGCAATCTTGTTTTATTGACGGCCCTGGACCATGGGGCGGCGGCGGCGCAGTCTGCCGTGGTTGCGCAAACCGAGAGCGTAGTCACGGGGCGGAAGATCGACGCCTTCCTGGAAGACTTGTAGACCGCTGGAGGAGTTTCCAAATGGCGAGCCAATTAGACCTACGCCATAAAAATAAGAATCCGTGTCGTAGTCGTAGCCTGACCGTCATCGCTGCGGCGATTTTGATCGGCTGGGTTGCTTCGGTGGCATGCGCTCCTGCCACGCCCTCGCCGGAGGAGTACGCCCGGGCGACCGTCATCCTGGACCGATCAAACGCGACGAAAACCTTGGAAGCCGTCGCGTATGCGGGAACCGCAACCGCAGTCTTTGGTCAAGCCAAGGCGACCGCGACGGTTCAGCCCGCGGCCATTGCCGCGGCTATCTCGCTCACCGAAACGCAGTCCGCGGCAAGTAATACACGCGAATGGGTTTGGCTCCTGGCTTTCCTGGGGTTTCTCATCATCGCCAGCATGCTGGGCAGTGGACTAGCACTTTGGGTTCGGACACGCGCCAGTTACGTCACACGCGACGCAACCGGTCAACTGCCAGCGTACTTCGACGCGCAAAGCGGGGTCATCACGGATACCGCACGGATGATCGGTCCCGCGCTTGCGTTCCCGCGTCAATCCACGGATCGTCTCTGGCACTTGCGGCGCATTTGGAATTGGGTGCGCCACGGGCAATGGACCGACATGCCGGAACCGAAAATTCAAACGACCGATCACGACGCAACACCGGAACAACTGCTCATCGCCGCACAGTCCGCGCAGGCAACCGCCGCCACCGCCGCGCTGATGCGTCCCGGCGCAACCGCCGAAGAACGCAAAGCGCGCCTAGGGGTGTTTGAGAATTTCAAACGTGGACCGACCGCGTCACCGGCGCAACCGCCGGGCTTGCCGGCGATGCGATTAGTGCTGGACGATCCCGCAACGCTGGGGGCGTTGGCGGAGCAGGTTCGACGGCAAGAACAAAGTCAGCCGCTCTCGCCCAGCGCTCCCCCACTGGCTTCGGTCCCGCTCAATCCCACAGAGGTGGAATAAAATGGTTCGCGGAACGCGTGCGCTTACCGCAGTGGTGCTCGCGCTTGCGTTATGCGCGGGGTTGTTCGCGTTATCGCTGATGCCCGCACCGCCGCGCGCCGGCGCGCAAGACCCGACGCTGGACGCGGCGTTAAACGCCATCGCGCAACGCACGCGCGAGGCGGCGGTGACCCAAACGCGCGAGGCGCGCAACGCTCTGCAAACCCGTGAGGCGCGCGACGCGCAGATCATTGCTGAACGCGCAACGGCGCAAGCCATTGTCGTCGAGCAAACCCGGACGGCATTGGAACAAACGCGTGCCACACTCACGCGCCAAGCCGAGGAGGCGCGCGCAATGGCCACGACACGCGCCGAAGCCGCGGCAACCATGCAAGCGCGCGCGAGCGCAACCGCACACGCGGAACGTATCGCCACCGCGTCGGCGGAAGCGACGGCGACCGCCGACGCGCGCGCAACAGCTACGGCGCGTGCCGAAGCCACGGCGATCATGCAAGCACACGCAACGGCCACCGTCCGCGCGCAAGCAACCCTGACCCAGGTTGCCGCCCAACGCGCGGAAGACGCGCGGCAACAACGGTTATTCCTGGAACGCGCTACAGTGGTCGGCGCGGTCGGCGCGAGTGGGGTTGCAATCGTGGTTCTTGTGCTCACATTCGCGCGTTGGGTTTGGACACGCGCGAAAAAGCCGACAGTGGTGCAGATCGTCGAAGAACCGGTGTCGTCTCGCTCAACCGCACCGCCCCCCGCTGCGCCAACTATTGAGCGCATCGAAGAAACTGCGCCGCCAAGTCCTCCACAGTTTGATCCAACCCTTCCGCGGACCCGGATCGTCTTATCTGATCCGGCGGAAATCGAATTACTGGATGAAATCGTCGCCGCCCAACGCACGAGCGCGAGCGCGAGACCGAACGGATAAAGGTTATTTTGCCATGACAAATCTTGCCCACACCTACCCGGACGGGACGCCTGTCTTTGCGCGGCTCAACCCGCAGCCTAACGCGCTCGCGCGCATGCGCGATCCGCGTTCGCTCGCCGTAATGCAAAGCGCCGGCGACGCGATCACGCGCGCATTGCAGGCGGCGCTACAGGAATACCTGGGATATCGCAAACGGGATGGGCAATTGTTTTCCCCGCGCATCATCGACGCGTCGTTGCGGTTGCACCGCGAGACGCGCCTGCCGGACTACTACATGATCGTCGTGCATCCCAACACGCTTTTCCATTTCGACCTGGGCGAGATGACCGCGCCGGGTCTCCTGGTCGCGCTCTCTGCGGCCATTGGGCGGCACGTGATTGTGCTGGATAATCACGCTGGCGATTACCCGCCGGAATTTCAGCGCGGGATCATCTACTTGGTCTCACTGATCAAAGATGCGCCGAGCAATCCTAGCGCAGCCGCGGCGACCGCAAGCGTGCGCCTGCCAAAGAAAGCGCATTTGCTGGACGCGCTGACCGGGCAGGACGATTTGCGCGGCAAACTGCGCGTGCCCCTCGGCGTTTCCGCCGAGGGCGAGGTTTGGCGCGAGCTGCCGGCGATCAAGCACGCGCGTTTTGTCGGCATGTCGGGCTCCGGTAAGACGATGATGATTCACTGCGCGCTCGCCGCGCTGATGGATCAAAACGCTCCCGCGCAATTGCGGGTCGCGTTGATCGATCTCAAGCGTAACGAGTTCGTGTTTTGGAAAGATGCGCCGCATCGCTGGGGCGAGGTCGCGCGCGACGTAGACGAAGCGGAAAACTTGTTGCGCGAAATCGAAATCGAAACGCGCCGCCGGAATGATTTGCTCGGCGCCGCGTTGCGGCGCAATATTCAAAGTTACAACGCGATTGCGCCGGCGCCGCTCCCCTACTTGCTCGTCGTCGTGGATGAGGCGCGCGATCTGATCAACCAAGCCGGCGCGCGTAGCCCCATTGCCAAACTGTTGCAGAGCATTTCGACCGGCGGCCGTAGCGCCGGCGTGTACCTGTGGGCGGCGACACAGTACGCCAGCGCCGCGCACGGGCTGTCGCGCGCCACGAGTGAAAATCTCAGGTCGTTCGTCTTCCGTGTCGCAGACGAGACGAGTGCGCGTGTCGCGGGGTGTCCCGGCGCACAGAATATTCCGGCGTCTGCGCCGGGACGGTTGCTGGCGCGCTTGCGTGACGACGCCGAACCTACGCCGCTTCAGGGATTTTTTCTCGACGACGATGAACTGCGCGTCATCGGCGCGCGCATCGCGGGTGCGGCGAATGAACCCGTGCCGGTCCGGTTAACCGAAGACGAATTCATCCTGGGTCTGTACGCGCGCGATCAGTTGCGCGGCAAGTTCACGATTGCCGCGTTAGCGGAAGCGCACCGGGGGCGCATCAGTCAGCGGCGCATTGAGGACATTTCCCGAACCTGGGAGAGTCGGGGTTGGTTGGCCGTTGGCGCGACGCGCGCCGAGGGGAAGACCCTGGCTCCGGAATTACTGGCGGTGTTGGACACCGTGGCGAAAGATGACCGTACGCATTCCTCTCAAGCCCAGCGAAAAATCCTGACGTTTGCGCGCGCATCATAAAGAGCCAATGCGCCGGCGGTATGATGAAACGCACATTTGCCCTGATACTTGCGTTCCCGTCAGGGCAAATGTGCGTCAACGCGAAGAACCTCATTTTTGCGGCTGGATGGACTTCTCGCTCCGAAGTAACAACTACCCGACTTTGCACCAGCCGCAGTCTCAAAATAATGAATTGTTGACAAAATTGTAATTTGGCTTATAATATATTACAGTTTTCTTGATAAATTGAAAAAGATTTTGCTTGCTATACACCGCGAGGTTGACACATGGCAACATTTTATCAAATAGATTTTCGGCAGTTGCCTTCCGACGACCGGATTTTGACATCCTCGCGCTACGTGCGCGCGAAGGCCGCCGAGCAGGGCAACCGCGTTGTCCTGAAACACGAGTATCCGCAGTACGCAGTCGTGGCGTTCCGGGACGGCGACACGGTGAACGTGCCGCATAATGCGCTCAAGCCTATCGCTGGATAACCGCGTTTTTTTTACTGGGCGATCAAACGCCCATTTGCGCGCATCATGCATTAAGTGAACGCGCGCTCGCGTTCCACTATGTGATATGGATGATTCAATTCGCACGCGCTGGATTGCCGCACTCCAACAAGCGCAACCGCTACCGACCCCGGTAGCGACGGCGATGGTCGAGACCGCCGCGCGCGGCGCGGTGGGCACAACCTTACTCACCATCGAGGCGGCGCTGGCACAACTTGATGCCGCGGCGTTGGATAATATCACCGGCAGTGAGGCGCGCGTGCTCATTGCCGTGCTAGGCGAAACCGGCAATCACCTGGCACAATTGCGCGAACGCATTGCGCAACTATGGTAAATCACCTAATCTCCGCTACCACTACCGCTAGAGTTTTATCCTATGGCTCAATTTGACGATCTGCCCAACGCAGACGAAACGCTGGGAACCTATATCGCCCGCATCCGCACCAAACTCAAATTATCGCTCGTCGATGTGGCGAGCGCGTCCCAAGCATTTGCGCCGGACACGCGGATCAGCGCGACGAACCTCAACCAGATTGAGCGCGGCGCGAATCAACGCCCCGCCCGCCAACGTGTCCAAGCGCTGGCGCGCATCCTGGGAATCCCAGAGCGCGTTCTTCTGGACCTCGCCGGCTACACCGAGGCACCGACAAGTTTCGCGTCGGGGTCGGGGCGCATCGCCCAGCAAGTCGCCTATCGCACGGCAACATTGCCGGAGAATGAGCAAGAGCTGGTCTTGCAGATGGTCAATGCCATCCAACGCAAACACGCCCCAACCGGGGATGAATAGAGTAAACGGGATATGATTTCACGCGCGGACTGGGGGGAACGCGCGTGACAAACGGTTGCTTGAGGTTGACGATGGCAATCCCGATGGCGTATGTCCTCCCATCCGTATACGACGATGATTTTTCTCCGCTCCAGTGGGCGCGTCATTTGACGCGCGTCCTGGGACGGGAATTTATTTTTTTGGAATTCCCATTTCCGCGGGGAATTTACGGCGCGCGGTTGATCGTGACCGCGCCGTCGGCGACCGAATACGTTTTTGTTGCGTCATCGATCCACCCGCTACTCCAAGGGCATGTGCGTCTGCACGAACTGGCGCACGCTGCATGTGGGCATCCGACCCTGACGTTGGCAGGGCTGGACGATGACGCAATTGCGTGTGCCATGCGGGAACCGGCGGTCCTCTGCCAGCGTGCCATGCAACCGGGCATTCAAACGCACCTGGAACTGGAGGCGGAGGAGTTGACACGTTTCATCCAGCAGCAAACCATTGGCGCGCAACACGCCCGCGCCGCGGCGCGGATCAGCGCGCGCGCGCCGATCCGCATGACCGTCCAGCACCTGGGGATCGAGTAACGTGGAAAATTTTCTGACGCCCCTATTTTTTACCGCAATTGCGGCATACCTCGTGCGGCCAGCGGTATTGCGAAACTGGCGGCAGCACCGGAGCGGCGATTGGCTGATTCGCCTGTTCGTCGTTTTATTGGCGATTGCGCTCGCGCTGATGGATTCCGTACCGCACATTGATTCACACGTCGCCAACCCAACCTACTGGGTGGCGTACGTGCTGACGTTGGTCGCCGGTGTTTGCGCGCTCGCGGGCGTCGCCGATGTTGCGCGCGCAACACTCAATCGGCGCTTTGTGATCATCAGTAGCATCATAGCGTTAGCCATCCTGCTCGTAATTTTTCCTCTATTTATTTCGGAGCCTCCCATCCTCGGAATGGACCCGAACCCATCCACCATCCGGGTCATTTTCCACCTCACGATCTATTTATATCTTTTCGGCATGGCGTACCAGGTGCAACGGATGAGCCGCGCGCAACTGCGGGACGAATCCGTGTTGCCGACGCGCGCCCGCTATCTGGCGCTCATCGCCGCCGCGCACTTTACCCAAGCATTCGCGTTCACGCGCGCGGGGCTATGGTTAGGCATGTACTATGACGTGCCGCTCCCGTGGGCGTGGTTCGCGTTCGGCAACACCGCCACTGGCGTGTTCCTGGCGCTGGGCGCGCTCGGTATTGGCGCGGCGTTTTTTCCGTGGCGGCGATTGGCGCCTATGGTGCATTTTTTCGACGAGTTGCTGGCAGCCGTCGAGCTATTCCCGCTCCGCAATGAACTGGCGCGCGTGACGCCGCCCCTGCCCTGGCCACTCCCGACCTGGCGCGAATGGATTCGCAATCCGCGCTATGCCGCGTATTGTATGCTGATCGAAATTCTCGATCGCGCAACGTTGGTGCCGGCGCAACAGCAGGACTCACCGGCGGCGCAAGCGGTAGCAGACTTGCCAGCGTCATCCGATTCGAGCCAGGTATTGCGCGCGATGCGCAACGCGTGGCGCATCCGCCGCGGCAGGACGGCTGGGACTCGGTGGAGATGGCAACAATCATGAGCCGGGACGTGGCGGCGCATACGCTGTCCAATCTCCTGCACCCATTCGCGATCACGATGGCGACGCTCGCCATTGTGACGGGACTGGAAACGGATTGGACGCAAGCGGCGCGGTGGACGGTGTTGACCGTCAGCATCGTCGTCGTGCCGGCATTGATGTGGTTGGCGTGGCGCGTGCGCGCCGGGCACACCGACGCGCAGGTGAGCATCCGGGAACAGCGCGGTGAACTGTACGCGCTGGGGGTAGTTTGTATCGGCGCGTTGAGCGGGGTGCTCTGGCGATTCAACGCACCCCGCGTGGTCGTCGGCTGTGTGATCGCGGCGTTAATCGCGGTCGCCGTGAGCGCCGCGACCAACCGCTGTCTGACCAAGGTCAGCATCCACGCCGGCGCGAGTGCGGGATGCGCGGCGACGTTTTTCGTCCTGGGTCACCCCGCGTGGGGCGCAGTTCTCGTCGCGGCGACTGTGGCACTTGGTTGGGCGCGGGCGCATTTGCGCCAGCACACCCCGCTCCAGATTGCGCTCGGTTGGGCGATTGCGTCTGTGAGTGTGGTTGGGGTGTTCGCGCTGATTCCGTAATTCAGGTTTCGCGTTTCAGGTTTCACGTTTCAGGTTTCAGGTTGGACGTTGCGTTTCGCAATTCGCACTTCGCAATTCGCACTTTGCGTTGCAGTCCCCCACCTGGGTTGGCGCAGTGTTTTGCGTTTTACGCAATTCATCTTACAGGCGTTTGATGGCGTTCAGTCGCCGTATGTATGGCTGAACGCACGAGGTTGGCTATGTTACGTTCTGTGACTTTGTTAGTGGGTGTGCTCTTGGCCGCCGCCGCATTCGTGGGTTTTCTGATGCTGGGCGGCATGATGGCGCCTGAACCGTACTCCGTCATCATCGCCGTGCGCGACATTCCGGCGTACACCACGCTCGAAGCCGACGCGCTCGGCATGGATGCGCAACGCATCAATGTGAGCGTCGCGCGGACGTTGATTCGGCGCGAGGAAATCAACGCGTACCTCGGCGGGTTCGTCGTCGAGCCGATTTACGCCGGTGAACCGTTGCGCAAGGGTGCGGTCGTATCGCCGAAAAATCCGCAAGCCGTCAAGCGGCTCGCGCTCATAATGACCGATCCCGACCGCGTGGCGGTGGTCATCCCGGTGGACGCGAAAACCGCGCCGCAGCAACTCGAATCCGGCGACTGGGTGGACATCGTGATCTCGCTCGCGCCGGGCAACATCAATGCGAGCCGCGAGTCAACGTTCGCCTCCCTGCTCTCAACGCCCACCCCGCCCGCGTTCGGTTCGGCATATGCCGCGCCGACCGTGGCGTTCGGTCCAACGCGCGTGCCGACGCTTGTCCCCACCCCAACCCCCGCCGCGAATGTCGCCGCGTTCGGCGTTGATCCGGCTAGCATGAATCTGCCGGCGAACAAGGTCGTCATCCAAAACGTACCGGTCTTGATTGCCAAGTTTCAACAAATTCCAAACACCTCCTTCGCCGGTTCGGGTTTTACGGCGAGTGGTCAGCAGGCGAGCGCGGCCCCCCGCCCCGCCTACATCAAAGGCGACATCCAAGCGGTGACCGCGCTCGTGCCGCGTAGCTCGGTCGAGCTCCTGACGTTCGGGATTGACAACGGACGTGTGCGGCTCGCGCTGTTGCCCGCGCAAACCGGGCAAGAGGGCGAGCAGAGCGGCGTGCAACCGTCGACATTCGGCGTCACGTTCAACGACTGGGTGCAGTGGATGATGCGCGAGCGCGGCGCAGCGACGGGCACGCATCCGTTGCCGGCGAACAGCACCGTGCCGAACGTACCGCGACCGCAACCGCCAGCGCCGGCGCAACCGACGCCCGCCGCCATTCCAGCGCCGGCGCAACCACCGGCGGTTGACGCGCCAACTGCCGCGGCGCCGCGTGCGACCGCCCCGGCGCGCGCGCAACAGAACGAAATCCCAACCGGCACGAACGTCATGGCGCTGCTCATCCCGCTCTTGTGCGGTGGGGTGTTGCTCATTCTGTTTGTCGTCGCGGTTCGTTTCATCCGCAAAAAGCGCAAAGCCGATGCGCTGATTTAGTTGGATAGTTGGGTAGTTCGATAGTTGAGTAGTTGGATAGTTGGGCAGTTAAATAGTTGCGCGAAGCGGTTAAGTGGTTGGATGGTTGGGTAGTTCGATAGTTGGGTAGTTAGATAGTTGGGCAGTTAAATAGTTGCGCGAAGCGGTTAAGTGGTTGGATGGTTGGGTAGTTCGATAGTTGAGTAGTTAGATAGTTGGGCAGTTCGATAGTTGAGTAGTTAGATAGTTGGGCAGTTCGATAGTTGGGTAGTTAGATAGTTGGGCAGTTAAATAGTTGCGCGAAGCGGTCACGCGAAGCGGTTGGGAAGTGCGATAGCGCAAGTCAGTTTTTAATTCGCAACTCGCAATTCGCAACTCGCAATTCGCAACTCACAATTCATCCGGAAAGTTAGCATCATGGCCAGACATTTCAATGGAGCATATAGCGTGCGCGCCGGCTATCACGGGGTCAGAAAATCCCGCGCCGCGATCCAAATCCGTTCTGATTTTTGGAGATGTCCCAATGGCCATCTCAATCCCAGAACTAGATTAGTTGACGAACGCGCGCAGGGCGGGTTTGTGCATAGCATACCGGTAACGCAATGTCTCCAATGCGCCGTTCAACGCCCGTAGACGAGTAGACATTTTATACGCGCGTAGACAGCAACAATCGCCGCGCGCACTTCGCAACTCGCAACTCGCAACTCGCAATTTGTCATTTGTCATTTGTCATTTATTCATTTGTCATTTGTCATTTATTCATTCGTCATTTGCTCACGGGTCATCTATGGCATCCCATCAACCGCCCCTCAATCCCGAATCATTAGGTTCAGCCGCCGGCGCAAGCTCGGCGCTGAAAATGTTGCTGGCACTGCGCGCCTGGGGCGACGTGCAACAACTCCAGTCCGTGTTCAGCCCAGGCAATGCGAACGGCATCGAGATTGTAACGTGGTGCCAGGATGGCGCGCGCGTGTTCAGCGACGCGACCGCGCTCGACGCCGACATCGTGTTGCTCGATCCGACCCTGCCCGCGTTCGAACCGAACGACGTGCAACGGCTCTATCATAACGAGCGCAAGCCCATCGTCACCATTGGCGCGATTCCGCAACAAGGCGATTGGGGCGCCAAGCTCTATCAGATCGGCGCAAAGGGGCACGTGGACGCGCCCCTGGGCGAGGCGCAAGCGCGCGCGCTCGTCGCCATCGCGCATCGCGCGGTGCAGGATGCGTTACGCGAACGCACCTCGCCGTCCTACATCCCCCAGGTGGACACGCGCGTCGCGCAGGTCATTGCGACGCACGGTTGGGAAAAGGCGGTCGTCGCGGTCTGGAGCGCGAAAGGCGGTGTCGGTAAATCCACGACCTCGGAAAATCTCGCCGCGGTGCTGGGAGTGCTCGCCAATCGCCGCACAATTTTGATCGACGCGAATATGGCGGGCGGCAACGCGCATATTCATTTCGGCATTGCCGACGCGCAGATCGCCAAAAACATCGCGGCGCTCGCGCGGCGTTTCCAAATGAACGTGCAGACCGCCGGGTATCGGAATCACAGCGGCAACGTCGGCGTGTTATCCGCGCCCGCCCTGCTCTCGCCGGCTGAGGTGCAGGGCCATCTCATCCCAATTCGCAACAACCTGTCCGTCCTGATCGGTATTCCCAAGCAGTTCATGGGCGGCGACGAATATTTTCAGGGCGACCTGGGTCGGGGTTTTATGCACGAATTGCTAAACGTCGCGAGCAGTATCGCCGATTTCGTCGTGATTGACCTGGGGCAGGACACCAACGCCGCCGTGCATCTGCAGGCATTGCGCGACGCGAATTACGTTTTTGTCGTGATCAACCCCGATGCCGCGAGTGTGCGCGCAACCGCCGAAGTGATGGATACGCTCTTCAAGCATCTCCAGCTCGACAGGCAAAAATTTCGCCTGGTCACGAATCGGTTTCAC
Source organism: uncultured Anaerolineales bacterium (assembly GCA_903825565.1). Taxonomy (GTDB): domain Bacteria; phylum Chloroflexota; class Anaerolineae; order UBA4142; family UBA4142; genus CAIKBD01. The sequence continues at coordinate 12,755 of CAIKBD010000464.1, forward strand.
GAAGAACACGGTATCGCGCGCAAGGACATTGTCAACGCGCTCCAAATGCCGGAGGTGGGCGTCATCCCGGACGGCGGGCCGAAGGTGACGGCGTCGCTCAATCGCGGCTTTCCGCTCGTGATTGATTCGCGCGGCGAGATTGCGCGGCAGTACGTCGCCATCGCCTCGACGCTGTATCCGCCGGTGACGCAAATCTGGCAATCGCGCGCCAAGCTGGGCGGCGCGGGCAATGAGGGCTTGGGCAAGAAATTGTCCGAGCTGATGTTTGGTTCGAGTCGGGCGTAGTTATGCCCCTCCGTCCAAATTTGCGGAGAGGGGCTGACGCTTGAACGGTCTCGGTGAGACAGGAGAAAACGATGCGATCCATGTGCGTGCCAACGTACCGGTGTCCCACGAACGATTGCCGGGGTGAACTCATTCTGGACGAGGAAACCGGCGCGTTCTGCGCCAGATGCAAGCGCAAAGTCGGCTTGGAGGAAGTGCGCGAGGTAATTACCGATTTACCAGCCGACGCGTACACGTTGGCTGATAGCATTGTGACGCACATCGGTCACATCCAACTTGTCAAACGCCAGGCAACCGTCGCGGTACGGACCGCGTTCGCGCGACGCATCACGAACCTGCCCTACCCGACGCGGACGCAATGGGAAATGTTCCGCGACGAATTATGCCGCACGCTCGATGCGATCTAGCGTCTCGCGCATCCGTCAGGCAGTCGGATGTGACTAAGTGACTACGCATAACACGCACGCTTAACCGGAGCAACGATGCAAGCCAGTCGAAAAACCAGCCAACAGCCGCGCCCATCCCGCGCCAAGATTTCCAGGATCAACGTCCAGATCAACCCACGCGGGTTGGCAGCCGTCGTTTGGCGCGGTCGCCAATCCACCCGATACCCGAACCTGTCGGTGGCTTCGTTGCTGCGCATCAAACAGCTCGCGGGCGCAGGTCACCGTCACGGAGGGATAAACTAACATGTCTGCGTCCACCGTCCCCGCCGCGCCGCGCACGAGCGAGCTTGCCGCTGCCGTGAACGCCGCCTTGCGCCGCCCCGAAGCCGGCGAGAAACCGTACGCCGTCATTTTGCGGCAGGTGCGCGCGCGTTTGACCGCCGCCGCGACAACGTACGATCTCGCGCATCCGTCCGCCGAAACGCGGCAAAAGGTCGAAACGCTGACGCGCCAAATCGTCGCGGACTATCGGCAGAACCAACCGGTGCAGGGGTTGCCGTTCCTCGACCTCACGGATAACGAGGTCGTGCAACGCGTCTTGAGCGACGTGCTCGGGTATGGCGTGCTCGATGCGCTGTTGCGCGACGAACGCATCGAGGAAATCATCGTCAACGGCGCGGACATCCTGGTCATTGATGACACGGGGAAACATCCCGCGCCGCTGAACGCGCCAGTGGACCCGGATCAACTCATCGAGTTGATCAATCGGCTCGTGTCCTCCACCGGGCGACAGGTCAGTTTGGCAAACCCGATTCTCGACGCGCAACTCGCGGACGGCAGTCGCGTGAACGCGACGATTGCGCCGGTCGCGTCGCCCTCCCCGGCTTTGACGATTCGGCGGCACCGGTTGGTCGCGCGCCAAATGCCTGACCTGATTGCGCGCGATTCGCTGACGGAAGCCGCGGCGCGGTTTCTCGGCGCGGCAATCCAGGCGCGGCTGGGCATTCTGGTCGCCGGCGGCACTGCCTCCGGCAAGACGAATTTTTTGAACGTGCTCGCGGGTTTGTTTCCGGCCGGCGACCGCATCGTGTGCATCGAGGACACGCGCGAGTTGCAGATGCCAATCACGGATGTCATCTATCAAACCGTGCGGTACGCGAACGCGGAAGGCACCGGCGAAATTCCGCAACGGCGGCTCGTGCAAAACTCGCTCCGGATGCGCCCCGATCGCATCGTCGTCGGCGAGGTGCGCGGGGCGGAAACGCTCGATATGCTGCTCGCGGCGAACACCGGGCACGAGGGGTTTCTTGCGACGGTCCACGCCAACTCGGCGGCGGACGCGCTCAAACGGCTCATTCAACTGACGACCATGTCGCCGGAGGGCGCGCAGATCGGCGACAAGACGATTGCGGAATGGATCACCGACGCGTTTCACCTCGTCGTGTTTCTGAAAAAGCACCCGGCGACGAACCAGCGCCGGGTCGAGGAAATCATCGAGCTGACCGGCGGTGTCGAACAGGGCGCACGCATTTTGAGCCAGCCCGTTTTCAAACGCGAAGGCGGCGGCGCGCTCGTGCGGACGCCCTACCCGCTCGCGCGCGCGGAACGTTTCCGCGAACGCGGCATCGATCCCGCGCCGTTCGCGCCGACGCCGCGGGTAACGACAACGCCGGAGCAAATGGGCAATGCGGCGCAACGCAAGTGGTGAAGTGGGGAGTAGGGAGTGGAGAGTGGGCAGTGGGGAGTGGAGAGTGGGGAGTGGGCAGTGGGCAGTGGAGAGTGGGCAAGTGGGGAGTGGCAGTGGGGAGTGGCAGTGGGGAGTGGGGAGTGGGCAGTGGGGAGTAGGGAGGTTGAAATGCGATTCGCGTTTTGCAACCTGCAAACTTGAAACCTGAAACCTGAAACTCACAACCTGAAACCCACAACCTGAAACTTGAAACTGGCAATCGGCAACCGGCAACCGGCAATCGGCAACCGGAAATCGGAAATCAAAAATGTTCTACGGACCAAACGTCTTATTCGCATTTATTGGCGCCGCTGGCGTCCTCATCATCGTTCTGTCGTTAATGGCGATCCCACACTATAAACTCACGCCGACGGACGACGAATCGTGGCGCGCGCGCATCCAACGCAAACTCGATCAGGCCGATTTGCAAATCACGGCTTGGGAGTACGTCAAGACGTCGCTGTTGCTCGGTGTTTTGCTCGGCGCAGGCGCATACGTTTTGAGTGGCGCGGTCGCCGGCGCACCCCTGGGTCTGCTGGTCGGGTTCTTCGGCTACTATACGTTTCTCGAAGAGCGCCGCGACAAGCGCCGGCGCGAATACCAGGAAGCTCTGCTCGATGTGGTGAACATTCTGCAAGAGGCGTTCAGCGCCAGCAATTCGCTGGGCATGGCGCTGGCGACCGTCGCGGAACACGCGCCCGATGTGGTGCGTGCGGATTTCGTCGAAATCACGACCCAGGTGTCGCTCGGCGCGTCCCTGGAAGAAACGCTTACCCGCGTCGCGGAACGCCGGCGCGACATGATTTTCGACCGCCTCGTTGAGGCGTTGGTCGCCAACCAGCGTTCGGGCGGACAACAACTGGGGCCCGTGCTCGTTGCGTTGCGCGAGAGCGTGATGGGCCTGGCGGCGGGCCGCCGGCGCATCGCCACCGCGCAGTCACGCATTCGCTGGGAAGCGCGGATCGTTTGTTCCGCGCCGTTCGTGTTCTTGATCATGTTGCGGCAGACCGCACCGGATTTGCAGGAGCCGTTCCTGGCGAGTTTCTATGGGCAGATCGCGGTCGTGCTCGTCGGCGTGATGTCGGCGGCGGCGTATTACCTGATGAATCGCATCGGCGCGAAAGCAGTCGCGCCGCTCGAAAGCGCGGGGGTAAGCGCATGACAAATTTCGTATTGGCATTGGTGGGCAGTCTCGGCGTCCAGTTTATCTGGATCGGATTAACGCACGCGTTCGCCGTTCGCGTCACCGGCGCGACCCAGCGCGTGCGCCTGACCGACGCGCCCACCGAACGCGTGCAACTCCCGCCGTTGCTCGACCGGTCATTCGGCCCTTTTTTGGAAAGCGCGGCGCATGGATTCGCGCATCTGTTACGCCGCGAGGACAAGGACCGCGACCTGATCGCCGCGGCGGGACATCCCGCGCGTTATCCCAATGTCTACACATTTTATGCGTGGAAGGTTGCGATTGCCGTCGGTTTTTTCGTGCAAGGCATTTTCCTCGCACTGACCCTGTCGCCGGAATGGATTTTTGCCGCGTTCGTCCTGGATCTCATCGGTTTGTATTTGCCGGATTTTCACCTGCGCGGTTTGGTGAACAAACGCCGCGAGTTGATCCGCACCGAAATGGCGTTCGTGCTCCATCGGCTCGCGATTCAGGTCGCCGCGGGCCAGGCGTTGGCGCAAGCGCTGGAACAAATCGCGGTCAAGGCCGGCGGGCCGTTCGTGGTGGAGCTACGCCGGCTCTCCCAGGATATTTCGACGGGACTCCAGCTGAGCGAGGCGTTGGACAATTTGGCGCAACGCACCGCCGGCATCGAGGATGTGCGGCGCTTGGTCTCGTTGCTGAAACGTTCGGCGGAACTGGGCAGTCCCATTGCCGAGGCGCTCACGAGCATGGGGCGTATTTTGCAAGACCGGGTCCAGCAGGACATTGAAGGGCGCGGGATGGTCGCCGCAACCCAAATGATTTTGCCGATTGGGTGCCTCATCTTGCCCGCGATTGGGCTTGTGGTTTTGGGCCCCGTTGCGTTCATCGCGGCGCAGCTGTTTCTCTAAGCGCGTGTTTTATAAATCCGGTCAAATTTTGCCGTGTGGAGGATGTTGGGGCGCCTGCCAACCCCATAGCGCAAATCGCGCACGCCTTTTGTCGGTTGGTTTGTTGGACGAAACCGGGACTACCCCACCCCGGCGTCGTCTCACTAAATTCGGTTCTAGGAGGCACCATGTTACAACGGCTTTTGCGGTTTCACCGCGACGGTCAAGGGCAAGACTTGATCGAGTATGTGATTATCGTGGCGTTCGGCATCATGCTGATCGCGGCGTTGACCGCGCTCTACAACACCGCTAAGGGTTCGTAAAAAAATAACTTCCCGCATACCACTGTCGCGTCACCCAAGTTGTCATTCTGAGCAAAGCGAAGAATCTCGGATCGCTACGCGCGAGACCCTTCGCTTCGCTCAGGGTGACATCCGGGAAGTTA
>CAIKBD010000465.1 GCA_903825565.1 uncultured Anaerolineales bacterium
GCCCCAGTTCAGGCGTTTGATGATCGCTTCGAGCGCGCGATAGAGCGGTTTGCTGTACGGCTCGATCCGGGTGATGAAATAACCGAGGCGCAAGTAGCGTCCTTGCGCGCTGGAGCGGATGACTTGAAACCCGTGTTTCGCCAACAGCTTGCTCAGCGTGCGCGGGGAAAAATAGTACAGGTGCATTTCCATCAACCAGGGCCAGCGCGCGCCCATCACGCGGGCGAAAAGACTTTCGATGTCAATGGTGTGGATCGCAAAGACGCCGCCCGGTTTTAACACGCGCCGCACGTTTTGAATTTCCGCGGCGGGATCGGTGAGGTGCTCGATCACGTCCCACATTGTCACCACGTCGAAATAGTCGCTGGGAATTTCGGTGCTGGTGAGCGTGCCGGTAATCACGTGCAAGCCGCGCGCACGCGCTTGTTCCGCCGCCCACGTCGAAGGTTCGATGCCCCACGCTTCCCAGCCGCGTTGTTGCGCCAACTCCACCATCACGCCGATGTGACACCCCACGTCGAGCAAGCGCCGTGTCTGGGAATTTTGCGCGACGAGCGCATCGAACGGCGCGAGGTTCCGGCTAAATGTCAGCACGCGCCCCTCGCGTTCGTCCACATACATCGGGTCTTCGACCACGCTATAACTTGCGTTGACGAGCGAGGAATCCCAGCGCGGATTTTCGTACACGAGTCCGCATTGCTTGCAACGCACGATGGGCGGATGCACGCCATACGCCGCGCTTGTGCAACGGAAATCGTCGGCGTTCAGCGTGTCGCGCACGAGCGTGCTGGGGTAGAGCAGGGTCGCGTCGCGCGCGCCGCACAAGTTGCACGCGATTTCTTCGTTGGGCATAATGTTCATCGTTAGATCAATCCGTCAAAAAATAGGGTCAAACCGAACGCCGAAGCGCGCTGGGGGCAAGCCGCAGACGCCGCCAGGTTAAACGCAACACGGTGTAGGTCGCTTTGTAGATTTCAGTGCGGGAGATTTTCGATGTGCCGGCGCGCCGATCCTGATAGATGATCGGCACTTCGCCCACGCGCCAACCGCGCGCTTGGCACAAAAAGAGCATCTCGATCAAAAATGAATAGCCGTTGGAGAAGACGCTGTCGAGGTCAATGGATTCGAGCACGGCGCGGCGATACGCGCGAAAGCCGGCGGTGCAGTCGGTGGCTTTGAGACCCAGCATCGTGCGCGCGAACAAGTTCGCGCCCCAACTGACGACGCGCAGTTTCGCGTCGCGCCCTTCCATGCCGCCGCCCGCTGTGTAGCGCGAGCCGATCACGACATCGTGGCGTTCCAAGCCGGCGATAAGGTTGGGAATGTAGCGCGGGTGATGCGAGAAATCCGCATCCATCGTGAGAATGGGATCGGCGTTCAGCGTAAACGCGTGGCGCATCCCGGCGATATGTGCGGTGCCCAAGCCCAGTTTCGCTGGGCGATGGACGCACACGACGCGCGCGTCGCGGGTTGCCAAGGCGTCCACACGCGCGCCCGTGCCGTCGGGCGAGTTGTCGTCCACGACGATCACTTGCGCCTCCAGCGGTAGAGCGAGAATGGCGGTGATGAGGCGTTCAATGTTGTCGCTTTCGTTGTACGTCGGAATGATGATTGCGGCGGGCATGAGTGCTCCAAATGAAATCTGCGTCCCATTGTATCTTTTTTCGGCGAGAATGCAAACGCAATCGCCCGCTCAATCCGCGTTCAGCATTTCGACGCGGTCAATCGCCAGCGCGATGCGCGCGCCGACCGGCAAAGCATGGGCGCTCGAAAACGTCAGCGGAATTTCGCGCGCGGTGACGACGCGCACCCGAAATTCTCCGGCGCGAAACGAACAATCGGTCACGGTCGCGGCGAGGGCAGGTTCGCTTGTGGCAAGGTGAATCCACGCCGGGCGAATCAGCGCCCACAGCGTTTTGTTGCTCGGTGTGGGTTGTGCGGTTGCCGCAAAAATTCCCAGTTCGGTTTCCGCGCGCGCATCCGCGCGCATGTGTGCGCGGATGAGATTGGTCATGCCGAGAAACCGGGCGACAAAGACGTTTGCCGGCGCGCGATAGATTTCTGCCGGTGCGCCGATCTGAACGATGCGCCCGTCATGCAAAATGGCGATCCGGTCGGCGATGGCGAATGCCTCGTCCTGATCGTGGGTCACGTACAGCGTCGCCTGTTGTGCGCCGATCCGTTTCAAAATCGCGCGCAGGTCGCCGATGAGTTGCTCGCGCAAAATGCGATCCAGCGCGCCGAGCGGTTCGTCGAGCATCAGCAGGCGCGGGCGAGGCGCGAGGGCGCGCGCCAGGGCGACGCGTTGTTGTTCGCCGCCGGACAAGTGTGTCACGTCGCGCGCGGCGAACTCACCCAGCCCGACCAGCGCGAGCGTTTCGTTCACGCGGGCGCGCACTTCGGCGGGCGCGCAGTTTTGCATCCGCAAGCCGAACGCAATGTTTTCGAAAACGTTCTTGTGCGGAAAGAGCGCCAGGTCTTGGAACATCATCCCAAAGCCGCGCGCGTGCGTGGGCACGGCGCGCAAATTCTTGCCGTCGAAAAATACGTCGCCGCGTTCTGCCGCTTCGAGACCGGCAATGATGCGGAGCAGGGTGGTCTTGCCGCCGCCGCTGGGACCCAAGAGGCAAACGATTTCGCCGGGGTGAACGGCAAAGGAGAGGTCGCGCAACAATGGCGCGCCGTGATACGTTTTGGTGAGGTGTGTGATCTCAAGCATCGCGTTTGTTTCGGGAAAAATTGAAAGGCATGATTTCAGAATTCGGCGTCGCCGATCCGCAAGCGTTCGAGCACAATCAGCGAACTGGCGCTGACGAGCATCAGGAGCGTGGCGAGCGCGAGCGCCTGACCCAGGTTGCTTGCGCCGGGCTGACCGAGCAGGCGAAAAATCGCAATCGGGATCGTCGGCATTTCGGGGCGTGCGAGCAGGGTCGTCGCGCCAAACTCGCCCAGCGAAATGGTGAACGCGAACACCGCGCCGACCAAAAGCGCGCGCGTCAGAATCGGCAGATCAATTTCGCGCCACACGCGCGCCGGCGACGCGCCCAGGATCTGTGCCGCTTGGCGCAGTTGCGGCTGAATACTGCGGAGCATCGGCAGGAGACTGCGGACGACGAACGGAAATGCGACGAGCGTGTGCGCGAACGGCACGAGCCAGATGCTCGCGCTCCAGTTACCTAAGGCGAGAATGAAGCCAAAACCCAACGTCACGGCGGATGTGCCGAGCGGCAACATGAAAATGGGATCGAGGATTGGAGTGGCGCGATTTTTTTCGGCGAGCGCGTATGCGGCGATCATGCCGAGTGTGACGGCGAGCCAGACCGTAATCGCGGCAAACGTGAGCGAGTGGCGGACGGCATCGAGCGGCGGCACAAATGTGATCGCGGCGCGGCGGTTGACGAACAGTTCCGCGTAATACGCTCCGCCGTTTTCGAGCGAGGCGAGCAGGATCGCAACCAGCGGCGCGAGCAGGGCGGTCAACACTGTGGCGAGATACGTTCCGATCCAAAATTTTTCGCGCGCGGATTCGGGCGAGCGTTTGAGACTGGCGCGCGCGCGCAGGCGCAAGGGCTGGGCGAGGCGCGTTTGCAGGCGCGTGTAGCCGAACATCAAACCGAATGTGCAAGCCAGTTGCGCGAGCGACAAGGCGGCGGCGACCGGTAAATTAAAGAGGTTGACCGTTTGCCGGTAAATTTCCACTTCGAGCGTGGCGAGGCGCGGACCGCCCAGGATGAGGACGACGCCGAATGAGGTGAAATCGAAAATGAACACGAGGAGCGCGGCGGCGACGAGCGCGGGCGCGAGCAGGGGCAGGGTGATGTGCCAAAACGTTTGCGCGCGATTTGCGCCGAGCAAGCGCGCGGCATTTTCGATTTGCGGATCGAGGTTCGCCCAAAAGCCGCCGACAATGCGGAGGACGACGCTGAAATTGTAAAACGTGTGCGCGAGCACGATGATCCCCAGCGTGTCGAGAATTTGGATTGGCGGCGTTGCGAGTTGAAAGAGATGCATCAAGGCAAGGTTGATACCGCCGCGCGGTCCGAGCAACGCGCTAAAGGCGGTGGCGACGACGATGGTCGGCATCAGAAAAGGCACGGTGACGAGCGCGCGGATGAGACTCGCGCCGCGTAGATCGTACCGCGCGAAAATGTACGCGGCGGGGAGTGCGACGCCGAGCGTGACCAAGGTCGAGAGTGCGGCTTGGCTGACGGTGAATACTAGTACGCGCGCATAGTACGCGTCGGTCAGAGTTTCCGCGCCGCGCCGCCAATCCGCGCCGGCAAAGCTGGTTTGCAGGATCGTGGCAAGTGGGTAAAAGTAGAATGTGCCGAGAAAGGCGATAGGCAACCAGACCAAAGCCGGAGCGATTTTCATTCTGCCATTACAACCCGATTGCGGCCCAGCTCTTTGGCGCGATACAATGCCGCATCTAC
>CAIKBD010000466.1 GCA_903825565.1 uncultured Anaerolineales bacterium
CCTACCTCAAACGCGAACGCGAACGCGAGATCGCTCGCTTGGAGAAAAGGGCAACCAAGCTCGGTTACACCCTCGCGCTCGTTCCCGTGCCCGCCTGAGTGAGGGTGTCAAGTTTCTGGGTAGCGGAGCGAGAAGTCTCGCTCTTGCGTCAAAAGCGAGATTTCTCGACGCAAAATCAGCGTCTCGAAATGACAGAATTGACCTGTCAAGTGACTTTGCACACACCGTGATGCAAGAGTGCGTGGAGCCACCCTGGCAAGACATCTCTACATTTGCACATCCGCCGCAAGCGATCTGTTTGACGCCAAATGCGTCTAGGGGTACAATGGCGCTGAAAATTTGGGAAAGGTGTTGAACGTCAAGTTTCGGGACGTGATTGACGGACTTGACGTTCTTGAGCCAATATGGCTGATCCGGGTGATGTCTCTTTTGAATCCAATGAGAAACGCAGTTTCCTGTTGTCGAAAACATTTGCCGCGCTCAAACATCGCAACTATCAATTGTGGTTTTTGGGGCAATTGATTTCGCTCATCGGCACGTGGATGCAAAACGTGGCGCAACCGTGGCTGGTCTATGATCTGACCAAGTCGCCGTTTTATCTGGGCGCGGTCAGTTTCGCCGCCGCCGTGCCCTCGCTAACACTCGCCGTGTGGGCGGGCGTTGTGGTGGATCGCACGTCCAAACGCCGCATCCTATTTATCACGCAAACCGTGATGATGCTGAACGCATTTCTGCTCACACTCGATTATTTTGCCGGCTGGGTTCAACCCTGGCACATTGTGATCATCGCGTTGGTGAATGGCACGGCGCAAGCATTCGATGCGCCCACGCGGCAGGCATTCACCATTGAAATGGTTGGGCGCGAAGATTTGATGAACGCGATTGGATTGAATTCGGCGATTTTCAATTCGGCGCGGATTATGGGTCCCACGCTCGCCGGCATTGCGCTCGCGCTCGTTGGACCGGGATGGTGTTTTTTCATCAATGGCATCAGTTTCTCTGCCGTGCTAACGGGTTTGCTAATGATGCAACTGCCGCATTTTGTGCCCAAGCCCGTCGTCGGTTCGGCGGCAACGCAGTTGCGCGTCGGCTTGAGTTACATTTGGCACGATCAGATGATTCGTTCCCTGATCATCCTCGTCGCCGTGTCGAATATTTTTGCGATGGGTTATTCGACATTGCTCCCGGCGTTCGCGCGCGACGTGTTGCACGCCGGCGAATTGGGGCTGGGGCTGATGAGCGCGGCGGTGGGAGCCGGCGCGCTGATTGGCGCGCTACTCGTCGCCTCCCTGAGCGACTTTACCCACAAGGGGTGGTTGCTCACCTTTGGCAACATCTTTTTTCCGGTAATGGTTTTATGTCTTGCCGCATCGCGGTGGTTGCCGTTGTCCTTGCTCATTCTGGTTTGCATCGGCTTGGGCTTTATGATCCAAAACACGACGGTCAACACCGTGATCCAATCTGTTGTGCCCGACGAGTTGCGCGGCAGGGTCATGGGTGTTTACACCGTCGTGTTTATGGGCTTTTTTCCGATTGGCTCGCTCATCGCCGGCACGGTCGCGCAATCGTTCAACATTCCGACTGGCGCGGCGTTTGGCGGTAGCATCGCGCTAGCGTTCAGTCTCTTTTTGTTATGGCGCGCGCCGCACATTCGACAATTGGCATAAAGTATGTGGAATCAAATCATCAACCTGTTTCTGATCTTGATCGCCGCGACGTTCATCGTGCAATTTTTTCTGCCGCGCCCGGCGCAACCCGCGCCGCGCCGCACGAACCTGCAATGGGATATTGCGCCGCTCATCGCTTTCTTCGGCGTGCTGTTGGTGGGCTTGGCGTTCGTCGAATCGTTGCGCCAGCACGTCATCGAAGCGTGGGCGTTGGGGAGCGGCATCGGCGTGCTGGGCGCGATCAGTGTGGGGATTGCGCGTGCGACGCGACAAGAATCCGTTGCGCCACCCAAATCGTCTTGGCGCACAATCCTGCAAACCATGCGGACGGTCGGCGTCAGCGTTGCCGTTGTGGCGCTTAGCGCATACCTGGCGATTCGGTTTTTTGGCGCGGCGGTCGAAGTGTTTCTCGCCGGCGCATTCGGCATCGTGCTCATCGGCATTGGCATTTTGGTTTTCGCGGACACTCAATCCGCATTAGCGAGGAAAAGCAATGGCAAATAAACGATTGCTCGGCGCATACGCACACCCCGATGACGAGCAAGGCGTCAGCGGGCTGATGCACAAGTATGCAAGCGAAGGCGTGGATGTAACGCTCGTGTGCGCGACGCGCGGCGAAGCCGGCGAAATCGCGCCCGGCGTGGACGCAACGCCGGAAAACCTGGGACAGGTGCGCGAAGCCGAACTGCGGTGCGCCGCCGAAAAAATCGGCGTGAACAATGTCTATTTATTCGACTATCGCGATTCGGGAATGCTCGGCACGCCGGAAAATAACGACCCGCGCGCATTTTGGCAAGCCAACCTATTCGAGGTGACGGAAAAACTCGTGCGGCTGATTCGGCGGCACAAGCCGCACGTAATCACAACCTTCGACGCGAACGGCGGATACGGGCACCCCGATCACATCCAGATTCACCGCGCCGCGCTGATGGCGTACTTTGTCGCCGGCGATCCGCGCGCGTACCCCGACCAAATTACACGCGAGGATTTGCAACCTTGGACGGTGTCCAAATTGTACTGGGGCGCGTTTCCGCGCAGTCGTTTTGAACGCTACGCCGAGTTGGCGCGCCGCGCCGGCATTGACTTGGGCGTGCCGATGCAAGAATTTTTGAAACGTGCCATGCCGGACGAAATCATCACGACGAAAATTGACGTGGCGCAGTACGTCGAATTAAAGTTGAACGCGCTCTTTTGCCACGCGTCGCAGATGAACCCGAATAGCATCTTTAACCGGATTCCGCCAGAGATTCGGCGCGAGGGGATGCAAGTCGAAACGCTCGTGCGCGCGGAATCGCGCGTCGTCGTGCCGCCGGAATTGGAGACAGACCTGTTCGCGGGAATTAACGACCACGCCGAAATCTAGCGGGACAGCAACTCGCGCACCAACTCGCACATTAGTCTATTGTGCGAGTTACACACGCAGGGACTAGCGCGATGCTTTTTCAAGATCGACCGAGCGCCGGCAAACAACTTGCCGCGCGGTTGGCGTTTCTGCGCGACACGCCGAATGTCCTCGTACTGGGAATTCCGCGCGGGGGCGTCGTCGTTGCGGCGGAAATCGCGCACGCGCTGACTGCGCCGCTCGATGTGTTTCTCGCGCACAAACTCGGCGCGCCGTTCAACCCGGAATTGGCGATGGGCGCGCTCACCAGCGCGGGCGAAATCGTGTTGGACGACGCGCTGATTGACGAGTTGGACATCCGCCCGGATGCGCTCGCGCGCGAAATCGAATTTCAGCGCGCGGAGATCGCGCGCCGCGCACGCGCGTATCGCGGGGAGCGGCGACCGCTCGCGCTCGAAAATAAAATCGTCGTCGTGGTGGACGACGGCATTGCAACCGGTCTGACGATGCTGGCAACGTTACGCGCGATTCGGCACATGCAACCGGCGCGCGTGATCCTCGCCACTCCGGTTGCGGCGCGCGATGCGCTGGAGCGGCTCACGCGCGAGTGCGATCAAATCGTCGTGCTGGCAATGCCGGAACCGTTTTGGGCAGTCGGCAGATATTACGCGCGGTTCGATCAGACCGGCGACGCGCAAGTGATCGCTTTGCTGGCGGCGGCGCGCGATTGCGCGGCAGGTTGACTTGTAGTAAAATCGGCAACCAATAATCCAAAAATTCGATAGGGGGCACAATGAAACTCGTCACGTTTGAAGCCGGCGGCCAAGTGCGGTGGGGCGCAGTGCGCGGCGATGTGGTCGTGGACTTGAACCTGGCGCGTGCGTTGCATCTCGCCTCGCAAGGGCAAGAAGCAAAATACCTCGCGGCAGATACGCTCGATTTTATTCGGCAGGGCGAAGCGGTGTGGGACGCCGCCAGCGAAACGCTGGAATTTCTCGGCAGTCACCCGATTGATGGCATTTCGTTTCATGCCGACCGCGCCAAATTGCTCGCGCCCATCGCCAATCCCTCAAAAGTGATCGGCATCGGCTTGAATTACGGCGAGCATCGCCAAGAGCACGTCGGCGACAATCCCGATTACCCGGTCTTGTTCCCCAAATTCCCCAGTTCGATTATCGGACCCGGCGATCCGATCATCTGGGATCCGGCGTTGACGCAAAAGGTGGATTACGAAGGTGAACTGGGCATCGTCATCGGCAAGCGCGCGAAACGCGTTTCGGAAATCGAAGCGTTGGATTTCGTGTTCGGTTTTTGCAACCTGCTCGACATTACCGCGCGCGATTTGCAGTACGACGAAAAGGGCGCAAAGCAGTGGACGCGCGGCAAGTCGCTCGATACGTTCTGCCCGCTTGGGCCCTACATCGTGTCGAAAGACGAAATTGCCGACGTGCAGAACCTTACCGTGCGCTGCTGGGTCAACGATGAGTTGCGCCAAACGGCGAACACGGCGCAGATGATCAACGGCGTCGCCGCGCTCGTAGCGTTTATCTCGCAAGGCATCACGCTGTTACCCGGCGATATCATCGCCAGCGGCACGCCGTCCGGCGTGGGGCACTATCGCACGCCGCCGGTGTATCTCAAATCCGGCGACACGTTACGCGTCCAAGTCGAAGGACTGGGCACGTTGATCAACCCGGTGCGCTAAACATCCGCAAGATTGAGGAGCAGACTTGAAACCACTGATCGGAATTACCACACGCTCGCAACTCGAAGGCGATTTGTCGCGTTACACCGGCTTGGCGACATACACCCGCGCGGTAGACCTTGCCGGCGGCGCGCCGGTTTTGATCCCGCTGGGTTTGAGCGCGGACGCGTTGCGCGCGCTTTATGATCGGCTCGACGGCTTGCTGTTTCAGGGCGGCGTGGATGTGCATCCAAAAGAGTACGGCGAAGCACGCGAACCGTACTGCGGCGAAATTGACGAGTTGCGCGACGCGACGGAACTGACGCTCTTGCGTTGGGCGCTCGCCGAGA
>CAIKBD010000467.1 GCA_903825565.1 uncultured Anaerolineales bacterium
AGGCGTAGCCGAAGCGCCTTTTGGTGTGTAGAGGAGACGTGCACACGTTAGGTAATCGCGCTCGCTATCGTCGAAACATCTTTTCTCGCATAGAAGAGACCCTTCGCTGCGCTCAGGGTGACAATTACGCATAATCGGTTCATGAGCGCGTACATGGATTTGAACAATGTCCCGACGAGCGGCAACAGTTGGTTGTTGCGAAAGGTGTTGCGCGACGAATGGGGCTTTGCCGGTTTTGTCGTGAGCGATGCGTTCGCAATTGGCAACCTGGTCATTCAAGGTCACGCGCGCGACAAACGCGACGCCGCTCTGCGATCATTAAAAGCCGGCTTGAACATGGACATGGCTTCGGGTTCATACCTGGAAAGTTTGGCTGACCTTGTGAACGATGGCTCGCTCTCGATGGCGCAGATTGATGAGATGGTGCGTCCGATTCTGACGATCAAGGTTCGCATGGGCTTGTTCGAGCATCCGTACGTGGACGAAACACTTTTGGATAAGGTTGCCGCCAAACCGGAACATCGCCAAGCCGCGCGCTTGACCGCGCAACGTTCGATGGTGTTGCTTCGCAACGAAGGCGGACTCTTGCCGCTCGCAAAAAATCTCAAGAACGTCGCCGTGATTGGTCCACTCGCCGATTCGATGGAAGCGACCGAAGGATCGTGGCTGGCGTTTGGACACAAGCCGGCGGCAGTCACTGTTTTGCAAGGCATTCGCGCGAAATTGCCGAACGCAAAAATTTCTTACGCGCCTGGTCCGCAAATTCGCCGCGACTTTGCCTCGTTCTTTGAAGACCTGGGTCTCGTCGAAAAGAAACCGGTTCAACCGCCTGAAGAAGCGGAGCAAGCGTTCCAGGTCGCGGTCAAAACAGCGCGCGGCGCAGACCTGGTCGTCGCGGTCCTGGGTGAGAATGCGGACATGGCTGGTGAAGCCGCATCGCGCGGCTCGATTGATTTGCCGGGACGCCAAGAAGAATTGCTCAAGACGGTTTGCGCGCTGGGCAAGCCGGTTGTGCTTGTGCTGTTGAACGGTCGCCCACTGAGCATCAACTGGGCATCGCAAAATGTGCCGGCAATCCTCGAAGCGTGGGAACCTGGGACGGAAGGCGGCAATGCGGTCGCGGATATTTTGTTTGGCGATGCCAACCCCGGCGGAAAATTGCCGGTCTGCTTCCCGCGTCACGGCAGTCACGCGCCGCTGTACTATGCGCGTACGCTGAGCCACCAACCTGAAGGCAGTCCGATGTATCGCTCGCGTTACTGGGACAGCCCGGCCACGCCGTTGTATCCGTTCGGCTTTGGTTTGAGCTACACCACGTTTGCGATTACGAATCTCAAGGTGGCAGAATCGAAAATAAAAATCGGTCAAGCGGTGGTCGTGTCCGCCGATGTGACGAACACCGGCAAGGTTGCCGGCGATGAGGTTGTGCAACTCTACATCCACCAAAAATGGGGCACCGATTCGCGCCCAGCGCACGAGCTGAAAGGGTTCAGTCGCATCACGCTTCAGCCAGGCGAGACAAAAACGGTCTCGTTCAAACTTGGAGCAGATGCGTTGAGTTACTGGAGCACGAACGCGGGCAAAGTGATTCAAGACGCGGCGGAGTTTGACATCTGGGTCGGCTCGGATTCGTTGGCAACGCTCCACGCCGATTTGCAAGTGGTCGAATAAATATTTTGTAGGGGCGCGGAGTACCGCGCCCCACCTAGAAAAGATGTGCGAGTGAGTGCTCCTGTTACTTTTCATGTCATGACCAAACCGCGTGGCGCAATCTGCAATTTGGATTGCGCCTATTGTTATTTCCTTGCCAAGGAACGCCTCTACCCCGATAGCGCGTTTCGCATGAGCGATGCAATGCTCGAAGCGTACACGCGGCAGTACATCGAAGCGCAACAAGTGCCTGAAGCGACATTCGCGTGGCAGGGCGGCGAGCCGACCTTGATGGGCTTGGATTTTTTCAAGCGCGCCGTCGAATTGCAAAAACAGTACGCGAAACCTGGAATGAAAATCTACAACGCGTTGCAAACGAACGCGACAACGCTCGACGAGGCGTGGTGCGAATTTTTTCATGCGAACGATTTTCTGCTCGGCGTCAGTCTCGATGGTCCGCGCGAATGGCACGATGCGTACCGCGTGGACAAGGGCGGCGCGCCCACCTTCGACCGTGTGATGCGCGGCATTGAGTTGCTCAAACAACAGCGCGTCGAGTTCAACATCCTCGCCACCGTGCACGCGGCGAACGCGCCACACCCGCTCGACGTGTATCGCTTTTTCCGCGACGAAATCAAAACCCAGTTCGTTCAATTCATCCCCATCGTCGAGCGCGCGAACGAAACGGGCTATCAAGAAGGCAATCAGGTCACAGCGCGTTCGGTCACGGGCAAACAGTACGGCGAATTCCTTGTCGCGATTTTCGACGAGTGGGTGCATCGCGATGTGGGTCGCGTGTTCGTGCAAATGTTCGATGTCGCGCTCGGCGTGTGGTTGGGTCAACCGGCATCGCTCTGCATTTTCGCCGAGACGTGCGGCACCGCGCTCGCGCTCGAACACAATGGCGATTTGTTTTCGTGCGATCATTTTGTCGAGCCGCGTTATCAACTCGGCAACATCGAACAGGACAAACTCATCGCGCTCGTGGATTCCGAGCCGCAACACAAATTCGGTTTGGACAAGCGCAACACTCTGCCGCGCCATTGCCGCGCGTGTTCGGTTCGTTTCATCTGCAACGGCGGTTGTCCCAAGGATCGTATCATCACGACGCCGAACGGTGAACCGGGATTGAATTATCTGTGCGCGGGATTCAAAAAATTTTTCACGCACATTGATCAACCGATGAAGATGATGGCGGAATTGATTCAGCGTCAGCGTCCGCCCGCCGACATCATGTTCATGCTCGCGCGCGAGCATGCCGACCTCGACAAGAAATTCGCGCAAGCAGGGCGCAATGATCCATGTCCATGCGGTAGCGGCAAAAAATTCAAACAGTGTCACGGCGCAACCGTTCAAACAGAACAAAGACCGCCAAGTCGAGACAGGGAAAAAACCTTGCGCCGCCAAAATAAAAACCCGAAGGATTTTTAGAAACCCTTCGGGTTGCTGATGCCCAGCCGTAAATTTCCGCGCGGGCAACCATCCATACACGACCCGCACCGCGTACATTCGGGATCGTTCACTGCGACTTTCCCTTTCTTGATGTGATCGTCCAGCACCGCAATACCCATCGGACAATAGTACGCGCACAAGCCGCATTGTTTGCCTCGTTTTTCATTTTCCTGATCGATCTGGATGCGGAGCGGCGCAAAGCGTCCGAGCAAACTGTAGAACGCGCCAAGCGGACACAGCGCGATGCACCACGCGCGGCGCGAAACATATTCCGACGCGACGATGGCGCCGACGAGAAGCAACCCGGCATCGGGTCCGAAAATCACACTGCGCGCGAGCAGGTTGATCGGCGAGACGGTGGCGAAGATGGGCAGTTGCACGACGAGCGAGAGAATCAGAAACACAACGAGTACGGCGTATTTCGTATGACGCGGCAGTTGAAAATCGGGCAAGGATTTTTTGCGACGGCGCAAGAACCGGTTGACGCGCGTTCGCAATCCATCGTTCAATTCGAGGAGCAAGCCGAGCGGACAAATCCACGCGCAGAACGCGCGCCCGACGAGCGCGTACAACACGAACAACAAGCCGGCGGACAATAACAGCGCGACCGTGAATTGCCGGCTCGCGAGCATCGCTTCGAACGCGGCAAGCGGATCGGCAAAGCCGATGGCGTTGAACAAACGCGTGGACGCGGCAGACCCTTTCAAAAACGGAAACCACTCATAGCGACCCAGGAACAGGAGCGCGAGAAACAACATAGCAGACGCGCGATGCGCGAGCGTCCATTTGTCTAGGCGATGTGGTTTAGCAATCTTCATGATCTATCTTCCCAAAACAGAGAGGGAGAGTGGGAGAAGGGGAGAGTGGGAGACACGTGTATCTCCCCCGCTCCCCTTCTCCCTCTCTCCTACTCACGTATTTCCGCGCGGCGTAACGATAATCGAGCTCGGCTCGGTGACGCACGCGTAATCGCACAAGCCGCAACCGATACACACTTGTTCGTTCACGAGCGCACGTCCCAGTTCATCCAGCACAATCGCTTCGTTGGGATACGGGCACGCATGCCAGCAGGCGCGGCAACTTGTGCCTTGCCACGCAAGGCAGGTCTCACGATTAATCACCGCGACGCCCATTCGAATCTCGCGCAACGATTTTACCGGTTGCAATGCCGGCGTCGGACACGCGGCGATACATTTCAAGTCGGCGAACCCTTTGCACAGATAGCATGGCACCTCGCGCGCGCTCAAGTACGGCGCGCCTATGCCGGCAAACTGGGTCGCGTCCGCAAGTTTCAAGGTGTGGTACGGACATGCCTCCACGCACAGACCGCACCGAATGCACGCCGCGAGAAAATCATTTTCGGTTTGCGCGCCGGGCGGACGCAGTTGAATCGGCGTGTGGCGTTTCGCGGCGATTGCGCCCCAGCCGCCGGCGCTTAATCCAAATAAAATTCCCAGTCCTGCTAAAAATTGTCGTCGGGTTTGCATATTTTTCATCGTTGCTTTGTGCACCAAACGCATCATTTTCGTCCACAATCCAGCATCCAACAATCAAGACCTTCCAGGTCGGGGGGGACCTGGAAGGTCGAGACGGCGATGTGGTTATTGATCAGGTGGTTGTGGCACGTGACACGTGCGACAGTTGACATTGAGATACAAGTCCGGCAAATCCTTGTGCACCACTTTGGGCGCTTCGCCGGTCGTATCTTTGCCGTGACAACCCAGACAATCGGTGATGAGCCACGCGTTGTCGTGCCATTGACGGATGGGAATCGTCGGCGGGAACGCGCCAGCGGCGAACGACGAAGTCGGTTCAAAAACGGCGATGGCAGTCGGTTGCGGTGTGGGCGGCGGCGGCATCTTGGTGGGTTGACAAGCGATGGTCAACGCGAGCAACGCAAGCAAGCCGAGTGAGAGAAATAGAAATCGTTTCATCGTTGCCTCCTACGCCTTGCCCTTTTCGACTTTGACCGCGCACACTTTGAATTCCGGTTGGCGCGACGCGGGATCATACGCGTCAATCGTCACCTTGTTGATGAGCGCATTGTCTTCGTACCAGTGCATCGGTACAAACACCATACCCGGGCGCGTCGTGTCAATCACACGCGTCCGCACCGTCACGTCGCCGCGCCGCGACGTGAGTTTGATCATGTCGCCGGTCTTGATGCCCAGTTTCTCTGCGTCAAGCGGATGCACCTCGCAGTACGCTTCGGGTTGCGCGCGCCGCAGTTCCGGCGCTTTCATCGTCATGGTTGCAGTGTGCCAATGTTCGAGCACGCGCCCGGTCGAAAGGACGAACGGAAAATCCTTGTCCGCCGGTTCCGCCGGGTCTTTGGAGGGACGCAACCACACGATGGCTTTGTTGTTCGCGCCGGTGTAAATCTTGATGTCGCCCGGTTTGAGATTCGCGTCCGCGAACGGTCCTTTGTCGAGCAGAGGATCGTCGCCTTTGACGAAACGCCGATTCGTGCCGGGATGCGTTTCATCGAGAACGGGCCACCGAATGCCGCGTTCTTTTTTCATGCGCTCGCGCGACATGCCGGTAAAATCGTACGCGGTGTTGCGCGACGCTTCCATCATTTCGAGCCAGATGTCGGCGGTCGTTTTGAATTTACTGCTGATGTATCCTTTTTCGACGATGCCGCGATCCTCAAGGCGTTTCGCAAAATCGAGCAGGATGTCGAAATCGGAGCGCCCTTCGCCCGGCGCATTGATCAGTTTCGGCATCAATTGATAGCGGCGTTCGGACATGCCGAACACACCTTCTTTTTCCGACCACATCGCCGCCGGCAGAACCACGTCCGCCAGTTCGGTCGTGCGTGTGGGGTACGCGTCCACCGAAACGACGAAGGGTTTGTTCGGACGATCCTTGCCCATCGCGTCGCGATACTTGTTCGCGTTCGGCAAGGATTGACCTGGGTTCGTCGTGATGATGATCATCGCCTTGATCTTGTCTTCGCCCAACGCTTTGAACATATCAATCGTGTTCAAGCCGTCCGCCGGTTTGATTTTGCCGGCGGGCGCGCCCCACAATTTTTCCATCTGCGCGCGATGATCGGCGTTCGCAATCACGCGCCCGTACGGAAGCAAGTGCGAGAGCGAGCCGGTGTCGCGCACGCCGCCACACGCGTTCGGTTGCCCGGTGAGCGAGAACGGCGTTGCGCCGGGTTTACCGAATTGGCCGGTGATGAGATGCAAGTTGTGGATCAAGTTGTTTGCAAACACGCCGACGGTGCGCTGGTTCAAGCCCATACACCACAGCGACATGGTGGGCCCTTGCGCAAACATGCGCGCGGCTTGGCGAATTTTCGTCGCCGGCACGCCGCAACGTTCGGCGGCTTTTTCCGGCGTGAACGCTTCGAGAAATTTGAAATACTCGTCGAGCGTCACGTCAACATTTTTGCCGTCGGCATCTACTTTGCGAAAGATCGCGTGCTTTTCGATGAATGCCGGGTCGTGGAGTTTTTCTTGAATGATGACGTACGCCATGGCGTGAAAGATGTCGAGATCGTAACCGGGGATTGGATCGAGGTACACATCGGTCACGCGGCGCACCGGCGTTTTGCGCGGGTCCACGAGAATGATCTGCACGTTCGGGTTTTTCGATTTGCGATCCAGGATGCGATCAAAGATGACCGGATGCGCTTCGGCGGTGTTCGAGCCGATCAAGAAAAACGTGCGCGCGTGATCAATGTCGTCGTACGATCCCATCGGTTCGTCTTTGCCGTACGTCGTCGTGTACCCGCCGACCGCGCTCGCCATGCACAAACGCGGATTGCCATCCACGTTGTTCGTGCCGATGCCGCCCTTGAACAAACGATTCGCCAAATACGATTCTTCGGCGAGCGCTTGCCCGGAGCCATAGTACGCGACGCTGTCGGGTCCGCTCGTTTTGATTGCGTCGGTGAATTTGTCGGCGACGAGCGTCATCGCCTCTTCCCAGGTTGCGTCTACGAGTTTGCCGGCTTTGCGAATTTGCGGTTTGGTCAAGCGGTCGGGCGAGTAGACGATCTTGGGGAGAAACAAGGATTTCGCGCAGACGAGACCTTTGGTCGTCGGATGTTCGGGGTCGCCGCGCAGCGCGACGAGTTTGCCGTCCGTGATGCCGAGTTGCACCCCGCACCCAGTGCCGCAGAATCGGCAGACCGATTTGTGCCACTCCTTCGCGGCTTCGACGGTCGGGCGCGCCGTCGGTTGGGCTTGCGGCGCAGGCGCGGATTGTTGCGGCGCGGAACAACCAGCCATCGTGGCGACCGCCGCCATCGCCGACCACTTTATAAAATCGCGTCGGGTTATATCGTTCATAAAAAATCACCTCTCGATTTAGAGATTGGAGATTGGCGATTGGCGATTAGAGATTGTGCAAAGTGTCCAACTTCCAACTTCCAATCTCTAATCTCCACCTTCAAAATGGGCATACGCCGGATGTGCGCTCAACACACCCGGCGCACTGGGGATGACGTGCTGCAACAACCGATACGCCGCGTCGAGATCGTCGGATTCGATGAGCAAACCCAACTGGTTCGCGTCGTCCAATTCAAAGGGCGTCACGCCGGGCAAACGCGCGAGCGATTGCCATGCGGCGGCATGTTGTTCTGCTTGCACGCGCACCAGTGCGCCGATGATGGTCATGGTTTCCGCCTCGGGTTTGGAGGTTGGATGTTGGAAATTGGAAGTTGGAAAACCTGCTTTCCAACTTCCAACCTCTAACGTCCAATTTCCAATCTTACTTGGGCTTGAGCGCGTCCCAGATTGCCGACCACACACTACCATTCGGCACTTTGAATTCCACGGCTTGATTCGTTGCCGCCGCATTGTCGCGCTTTTCGCCGTCCATTGCCTTTTGAATTTCCGGCGACAGCGGATACGCGTTGCCGAGTTCCTTGTCGCGATTGGCGTACATCTTTTGCCACATCTCCCATTGTTTCGCGGAGAGCAGATTATTCTTGTACGCCGCTTCGACATTCCCTTTGACTTTTTCCCAGTAATCGGCATTGCCATCGCGGTTCATCAAAATGCGCGTGGTGTATTCGGGACTCTTGCGGAAGGCGATGGTGTCAATGCCCCACGCGGTGCCCGGCACATCAAGCAATGGATACAGCATATACTTGCTCGGATTGTCGCTCTTCATCCACGCTTTGGCTTCGGGCAAGCCGGCTTCGGAGGCGGAGCGAATGATCTCGACCAAACTGCGTTGCACTTCCCAGATGCCGTGCCACTGGGTATAGTCCGCCGCCATCATCAACGCACCCTGACGATACAAGCGACCTTGATGATGCCAAAAGTGGTAGATTTGTTCTTCGGGCGCTTCGTCGTACCCAAACGCCTGGAACGCGCCGAGACTATCCTTGACACCCGCCGTTCCGATCAAGCCGGCTTTGTTCATCTCACCGAGCCAACGCCGCCCTTCGCGGAAAATCTCGTTGTACTGCAACGAGGCGACATCGCCCGACAACAAGTAGCGTTGATAGAAATTGGGCGCGTGACATTGCGAGCAAGTGTTCTCCATGTTATCGCGTTTTTGTTGCCACGAGAGACCCCCGCCCCACGCTTCGGTCGTGCGCACCGACCAGGGCGATTGGCTTTCCCACGCGAGCCGTTCGCCGACATCGTGCGTCGCCGGCAACGTCACCGTCGCGTCCATGTGACACGTGGTGCAGGTGGGCGCGGGCACGGGCGCGGGCTTGCCCACATAGTCTTTCGCCCGATAACCCAGCTTCTTGTAATTGTCCGGGTTGGACATGAAAACGTTGCCATGTTTCGACTCGACCCATTGTTCGATGTGCGAGTGATCGGGCCCGAGGTGGCACTCGCCGCAGGTTTGCGGATTGCGCGCGACCTGGAGCGAGAAGGTGTGCTTGGCATGACACGCATCGCATTCGCCGACGCTTTGATCGGGCCACACGTGTCCAATGTTGTGGCATTGTTGACAACCGTGTTGCGTCGAGATCGTCGGTTCGAACACCAAGCGATCCGGCGAGGTGGCGAATTTCTGCGCGTTCAAACCGGCATGTTTACTGCGCGAAAATTCGACCACGGCTTTTTCGTGACATTCCTTGCAGTCTTTGGGAGTGGGATGACTGGCAATCGGAATGGACGCGCCGGGGCATTGAAAGTAATCGAAATCATCTTTCGCCACTTTGTGGCACGACAAACAGTCCACGCCTTTTTCGGCGTGCAAACTTTCACGCCACTGCGACACCATGCCCGGCGTGCGATTGGTGTGACAATCAATACATTGTTGCGCTTCCGCGCTGGCAACTGCCGGCGGCGGCGCACCCACGCGCTTTTGCGCGCCTTCGACGTACGCGACTACCGTGAAGGTCGCCAAGAGCAAAATGGCGAGCACAATCACGACGAGAGCTTTGAGATTAAGCGACATTGTCTATCTCCTTTCGTTGTCGGTTATTGCAACGCGAACAGTTCCCACAAGATGAATACGAACGCGCCAACCGCGACGAGAAAACCGAGATACACATTCACGTCACGATTGCCGGTGCGCTTTTCGATGAAGGCGTCAATGAAGGGCCACAAGACAAAGCACGCCGCGCCAATGCCCAAGCCGGCAAGCCCCAGTTGCAGAGGGAACAACTTGAGCCAGCGAAACACCGGGTAAAAGTACCATTCGGGTTTGATGTGCGACGGCGTTTCCGCCGGATTCGCGTGCGGTCCCAACGTGGGCGGGAACAAGATGGTCAAGTTGACCAAGATGATCAACACGCCCATCCCGATCACCAACTCGGTCATCATGTGATCCGGGAAAAACGGAAAGTGCGACGCTTCGCGTTCGTGTTTGCCGTTCGCGGGCGCAGACTTGCCAGCGCGCGCGAGCCGTTCGCGTTCGCGTTTGTCGAGATCGGTCACGCCGAGAAAACGGATCAAGATCACGTGCAACACGATGAACGTCACGATGATCGTCGGCAGTGCGCCGATGTGCAGAGGATACAACCGCGTCATCGTATCCGCCGTCACCACCATGCCGCCGCGAATCATCTGCAAAATGATCGGACCCACGATCGGGATTTCGGCAAACATGTTCGTGCCGACGGTCGTCGCCCAGTACGAGAGTTGATCGTTGACGAGCGCGTACCCGGTAAACGCGAAGCTCAACGTGATAACCAACAACCCCGTGCCGATCATCCAATTCAGTTCGCGCGGGCGGCGATACGCGCCGGTCGTAAACGTGCGGAGCATGTGCAAGACGACCGTGATGATCATCAACTGCGAACCCCATTGATGGATCCCGCGCACCCACCACCCGTACGGAATCTGCGTGGTGATGCGTTGCACGCTTTCGTACGCCACATCGGGACGCGGCACATAGTACCACGTCAACAAAATGCCGGTAATGGCTTGGATCGCAAACAGCAACAGCGGCGTGCCGCCGAGCGCGAACCACCAGCGTTCCATGTGTTTCGGAATCGGCTCTTTGGCGAGTTCCTCGTACACCTTGACATCAATCGGGAAACGTTCGCCCAGCCAACCCCGCCAGCCCTTTTTCGTCTGCGGAGTAGATTCAATACTCATGCGGCTCCCTCCTTTTGGGGAACGGCGACGTAAATGTTGCCGGCTTTGACTTCCACCGCGAACTCGCCGAGTGGACGCGGCGGCGGGCCCGCCACCACTTTGCCGTCCGCGTCGAACACGCCAACATGACACGGACACACGAATTGGCGCCGGCTTTCTTCCCACGCGGCGCGACACCCCAAATGCGTGCACACCGTCGAGATGGCATGGACCGCGCCATTCTTGTTCACGAGGAGCACTTCGTTGCCGCCCAACTTCATCACCTTGCTCGTGCCGGCCGGTAATTTAGACAGCGAGAGCGCGAGCACCTGCACGGTCGGGATTTGGGCAACAGCTGGGTAGACAAACTGCCAACCGAAAGACGCCGCGACGGTCGCCGATGCCGCGAGACTCGTCGTCATTGCCGCGCTCATCAGAAAATCGCGGCGGGTCATGCCTTGCTCTTCGCCAACTTGTTTTGCTTCGTCCAAATTGATCGCCTCCTTTCTCTAGTTTTTCCACAAAATAAAAAAACGGCGCGCGGAATTCTGCGTCAAGCCGTTTTCATCAGCCCGGGAGCGGGTCCCGCGCCGCCGTTGGCGCGGAAATGGATTGCCCGGCGCGCGCCAGACGATCACGCGTGCGCCGTTTCATTTTGCCCGCAGTGTATCACGCGCCCACACCACCGACAATCGTCCACGCAGACGATTTTGAAAAAAAGAAAACGCGGACACCTAGTCCGCGTGGATGATCCCAGAATTGATTCTAGTCCGAGTGGACTAGGCGAAGCCGATTTGCCTTACGCGTGGTCTCGCCGCGCAAATGCCGCCGCTTGCGTGCGGTTGTGAACCTGCAATTTATCGAGAATGTTGCGTAGATGCGCGCGCACCGTATTCTCCGCCACGTGCAATTCGGTCGCGATCTCTTTATTCGTCTTGCCTTGCGCAACCCAGTTCAGCACCTCGCGCTCGCGCTCGGTGAGGTGCGGCGCGTCGGCGGATTCGGGCGCGCGCGGTAGCGCTTCGTTTTTTTGCGCTCGCGCAATCGCCGCAAATTCACTCACGAGTTTCGTCGCCATGATCGGCGTGAGCATCACTTGCCCCGCCATCACATTTTCGAGCGCCGTGGTAATCTCTTGCGTGCTGGCGGTGGTCTTGAGCAAATAGCCGCGCGCGCCCGCTTTGATCGCCTCGAACAAATCTTCCTCGCGCTCGGACACCGTGAGCATCACGATTTTAATCTCCGGCAATTTAGCGGCGATGGCGCGCGCGGCTTGCAAGCCGTCGCAGTTGGGCATTTGCACGTCGAGCAAAATCACGTCGGGCTTGAGTGTGCGCGCGAGGGTTTGTGCTTGCACGCCGTCGCTCGCCTCGCCGACGATGTGAAAACGTTCGCCCGCGCGTTGCAAAATGCTGGCGACACCCTGCCGAAACAAGAGATGATCGTCCACCAAAAGCACTCGGATCTTTTCCATCATAATCTCCGCATCGGCACTTGGACAAGGATGCGCGTGCCGCGTCCGCGTTCGCTCTCAATGCGAAATGCGCCGCCCAGGCGTTCGGCACGTTCGCGCATAATTCGCAAGCCGAAATGTTGCGCGTCGTCCGCGCCATTCAAATCAAAGCCGCGCCCGTCGTCTTCGATCTCGATGCGCGTGCTATCCTCCGCCAAAGTGATCGCCACGCGCACCCGGCTGGCTTGCGCGTGCCGGCGAATGTTCGTCAACGCTTCCTGGATGATCCGAAACACTTCGGTCTCCAGCAACGGCGCTAGACGCGCTTCCCCGTTCGTCGCGGAAAATTCGGTGAGCAATCCCGAACGTTGACCGAACTCGTGGAGGTACGTCGCGGTCAGCGGGATCAAGCCCGCGGCATCGCCCGAGCGCAAACGCAAGCCGTTGATGGATTCGCGCACATCGTAACACGCGTCGCGCACGACGCGCCGCACGTCCGCGATCTCTTCGCGCGCCAAAGCGATTTCACTGCGCGCCAGCGTTCCTTCGAGCAATTCGGTTTTCAAATTTAGATAACCCAACGCCTGCGCGATGCTGTCGTGCATCTCGCGCGCGAGCCGGTTGCGTTCTTCGACGATTGCCATTTGCTCGACGCGCTCGGCGTTGCGCGCATTTTCGACCGCCACGCCGATCTGATTGCCGATGCAACGCACAAGCGCGGCGTCTTCGGCGGTAAAGGGAAACGGCGCGCGCGCCAACAGGTACAACGATCCCAGGACGTGGTTTTTCGATTTGAGCGGCACACGCGCCCAAGCGCGATACGCGTGCGCGTGAAAAATGCGCGATAGCGCGCGCACCTCGGCTTGCGTGTCGGCGACGAACACGGCTTGATCCACCGCGCCCAAATCATCCCCACACCAGGCGTTCGCCAATTCCGGCGGAATGCCATTCGTCGTCACCCGTTCGCGGAATTGTCCATCGGCGTCACACAGTTGGATCGCGCCGTCGTCCAGTTTCATCGCCGCGACCGTTTCATCGAGCGCGCCGCGCAAAACGTCTTTGAGCGTAGTGGTCTGGCTGATCGTCAGTGCGATATTTGCGAGCGTCGCCAATTCGCGGTTGCGTTGTTCGATCTGAGAGCGCAATTCGGCGTGCGATTGTTTCAAGCCGCGCACCATCTCGTTGAGCGAGTTGCCCAGCGTTTCCAATTCATCGCCGGTACGCAGATCGCAGGTAACGTCATAGTTGCCTTTGCCGACGCCGACGGCGACCGCACCCAAACGATGAATCGGTTCGACGATCACGCGCGCGATCAAGGTGTAGAGGATGAGCATCACGCTGGCAACCAACGCGAGCGCGCCGAGGATGAGCGCATTGCGATTTTCGGCGAGCGTGCGTTTGGCGGCGTCCATCGGCACCGCGACGGACAGCCCGCCGCGAATATCGCCGACGTGGTATCCTTGATCGGCATGGCATTGCAAACACACCGAGGTCGTTTGCAGGGGAATCATGTACTGATAGAGCGAGACCTCTTGTTGCGTCTCGATGCTAGTCACGGGGACGGGGTTGGTCTCAAAGCCGTGGAGCGCTTGGCGTTCCGATTCTGTGGGCGCGTTCGCGGGGTTTTTTAATTTCAAACTGGTGATGTGAAAGCGATAGTCGCCCAGCATATCCGCGCGTTCGGACAATTCTTTGGTAACCATCGCCGGCGTTTTCTGATAGTACCCGTTTTCCATCGTCCAATAATAGTTGCCGGGTTGCTGGGTCCACACGCCGCCATAATCGGCAACCCATTGCCGCGTGACGATCATTTGCGAGAGAAGCGCGCGCGCTTGGGCGTTCACTTGCGCCAGGGTTTGCTCTTCCTGCAAGCGATAGACGATGGCAAACACGACAGCGCTCGTAACGAGAATGACCAAACCAATACTCAAGGTAAAGCGCACGCCCAGGTTGAGCCGCGCGCCGAGTCGCCGGTTTTTGACACGCATGTTCATTCCCCATCTTGAAAAGGCATCCGCCCGCGTTTGACCGGAGCGGGTGTTGCGCGGAATGGCGCAACCTCTGCTTCAGAAAGGTTGCCAGAAACTCGTCAGGCGGTTGAATTATAGCGCGCCTGCACCGAAGCGTCAAAAACGTGGCGCACGCACACCCGCACGAATTTGGCGTGAGCCGGAATTGCGTATCATTCATGACCAGAATGGCTTTCGCGGATTGTCTCCGGAGTGAGAATAGAGTTCGTGTGCTTACAGAATCTGCTTGGCGCGTAATAAAGCCGCACGGGTGGATTTGAAAAGCATGTCGTCCGCTTCAAAGATATTTTCCTTGCCAAACAATTCAACCAGGCCGGATGATTGTAGCGTGGCGATCAAGTTCGTGCGAACGCCGCACAAAATCACGCGCGTTCGATTGCGCTTGGCGCTCGCGGCGATTCGCTCAAGGGTGACGATGCCGGTACTGGCAAGATGATGCACACGGCGCAAACGCAGAATCACGACCTTGACTCCGGATTGAAACAAGGCATCCAAGCGTTGTTCAAGTTCGTCAGCCGCGCCAAAATACAGCGTGCCCTCCACATGGATAATCGCAATCGGAACCGGCTGTTTGAGCAAATCGGCGTAACTGCGCTCGATGAAATTGTCCTCCTGTTCGATCAGGTAGCTCAACTGCAATTTGCTACTCTCATACAAGTACAGACTGATGGATAAGATCACGCCGAGATAAATCGCGTAGTGCAAATGCAACAGCAAGGTCGCCACCAAGGTGACGGCAAACACGATGCGACTCGTATTCTGACTCGCCCACGTCAATTTGATATGTTTGATGTCAATCATTTTTGCCGCCGCCACAACGACCACGCCAGCCAATGCGGCATTGGGAATCAAACCCAACCACTGGACGAATGCAAGCATAGCAAGAAAAACCAAAATACCCGAAAAGATGCTCGCCATCCGCGTCTGCGCGCCGTTACTGAAACTCACGGCGCTCCGCGAGAGTGACCCGGAGGGCGGAATACCGCGAAAGAATCCGCTGACAATTGAGGCAAGACCTTGCCCAACAAATTCGCGGGACGCATCAATCGCCTGTCCTGTCGAAAAGGCAATGGATTTGGACACGGACATCGCTTCAACGAGTCCCAGGATAGCAACGGCGATACTACTGGTCAGTAGCAATTCAATGTCGTCTGCACTGAAGCTAAATTGGGGAATGTGAAACTCCAGGGTCTGGTCGTTCATCGCGCCCATATCGCTAACCAATTTCACTCCGTGCGCTGACCACCCCAGCCAGTGCACAAAAAGTGCGGCGACAACGATGGCAAGCAAGGGTGCGGGCAGGGCTTTGTTGATCAATCGACATCCGATGAGAACAAGGATCGTCAGCCCAGCCACTGCTATGACATAGGGATTGACGAGCGGCAGATTTTGGACGAGTTCTTGGATGATGTAGGGGGTTTCGGTTGCGCGAACGCGCGGGAGTCCCAGAAGGTTGCTAGTTTGATTGACAAAAATGAGCAGACTCGCGCCGGTGAGAAAACCAGTCAAGACCGAATTAGAAACAAACCGAATAATACTGCCGAGCCGGAGCAAGCCCAGCACAAGTTGAATGATCCCGCTCAAGATGGCTAACGCAAATACCATTTCGATATAATCGGACCGTCCAGAGATCGAAATCAACACCCCTGCCGTGACGAGCGACAAGGCGTTGGTCGGTCCCGTAACCAGTTGATTCGAACTCCCGAACCACGCCCCAACTATGGCGGGCACAATCGCAGTGAACAAACCATAGATGGGCGGCATGCCGGCGATGGAGGCATATGCCATCGCTTGAGGAACCGCCACCATTGCGACGGTCAGTCCCGCAATCAAATCTGAGCGCAGGGCTTGAACGGCATACGCGCGCAAGTGGTGCGCGAGCGAATAAGGATCGAGTAATTGAGGCAAGGTCGTTATCTTCATGGAATGCGGGTACCTTCAACTTCAAGATCATGTCCGGTATATTTCGATTTCCTCGGGGGACACACCCAAAATCGTATTGGGGGATTTCTTTCGCGGGTTCAATAGTCGAACATCCTTCACTGTTTGCAACGAGGCGCGCGCCGGCGCGCAAACCGGCTGATACGTAAACGTGTTAATAGAGGTGCGTGCCTTCCATCGCCATGCGATCAAAATTTGGCGTCAAGTCCAGCAGATTGCCGTGTCACGGCTTCTCAAAAGTCCGAGTGTCTTTGTCATTTCGAGCAAAGCGAGAAATCTCCGACACTGAAAACATGATTTCTCGTCGCAAAAACCGCTCCTCGCAATGACCCAAGTGGCTTGGCAAGCGACTTTTGAAAAGCCCTGATTGCCGTGTACACCGGTCGTGTCCCAGCGTTGTTGCTCAGTCAAGGTAAACACCATGTTCGGACGGCGCATGTATAAACCTCAGCATTTAATTTACGCCGACCCGCGCAAGATGAGCTCCCATTGACGCGTCATCACGCGCCCATCCAATGGAACCGGCGAGGCGAGGCGACTAAAAAGCAAACCGGTGAGATCGCCGAATGTGGGCGTGACCACACCCACCGTAGTTAACGGCGGATGAGTAATCTCACCTTCGGGAATATTTCCAATACCAATCACGGCAATGTCCTCTGGCACACGCAACCCAGCATCACGGATCGCCCACACCGCGCTGATCGCAAACATATCCGAACCAGCCATGATCGTATCGGGGCGTTCAGAAGATTGTAACAGTTTGGACACGCTACGATAGACTTGTTCGCGCAACCTGCCCACGTTACGCAACACAAAGGATTCGAGGATCGGCACACCCAATTCGCGCCACGTTTGCCAATAAGACTGTAAGCGTTCTTCCTGGATGCCGGATTCGGTCACATTAAACAAAAATGCAACACGGCGACGTCCGTGATCGTAGAGATAGCGAACTGCATCTTGAAGCGCCTTGATTTCGTCGATTTTAACCACATCGAAATTTGTGCCTTGCACCCGGTTGCATTGAACGACGAGCGCCACGCCGGCATGCGCCAACTGCGCCAACTCCTCGTTGGTCAGATGTTCCGGGTCAAAGAGCACTGCCCCATCAGCGAGACCGCGCCGCAGCTGTTCAAAAACATGCCGCTCACGCTCTCGGCCACCCGACATGGATAGAATCAAGCTATAGCCATGCGCTTCGGCAACCGACTGCACCGAATTCGCCAAGCCATCGCTAAAGGGGGTGCCGATTTGGGGAATCACGAGGCACACGCGATCTGTTTTTTGTCGGCGCAACGCGCGCGCACTTTGGTTGGGAACATAACCCAATTCAGCAATCGCCCGATAAACACGTTGTCGGGTTTCTTCGCTGATGCGATCCCCACCGCTGCCGCGTCCGTTCAAAATGAAAGAAACCGTCGCGCTAGAAACTCCAGCCCGCTTGCCAACGTCGTACATCGTGGGTTTACGATTTGAAACCATAGGTCGGAAAAATTTAGACCGGATTGGTCATTTAGCCGCTCAATTTGGTTATTCGTTTTACCTAATTTATCACAGAATTCCGTGGCTGTCAATATTCCGCCAATAACTCTCACGGCTTTTCAAAAGTCGCTTGACATCACCCCTCACCCCGCTAGCGCAACATCCGTGCGGCGTCCCGCCGCGTTACGGACGCGCTAGCGCCTCTCCCCAATAGGGGCGAGGGAATTTACCCCTTCTCCCGGTGAGGGAGAAGGTTGGGATGAGGGTCGCCTGACTTTTGAAAAGCCCTGGATCTTCAAAGTTCAGGGTTGACAATTCAGTATATGTGTGTTAAATTCAGGTAAAACGAATAACCAAAATACCATTCAAGGAGATGCTCCAATGACTACCCTTTCCCCCTTGCGACTTGGTTTGGCGTGTGTTGCCCGCAGTCGCTTTGATTATCAAGCCGCACGCGACATTTATCACCGCTCCGTCGCGGCATTGAAACAATTTCCAAACGTCGAGGTGATCGCGCCCGACGATTTGATTTTGGATAACCCGGACAATCCGACCCCCGGCTTGATTCCGCAAGCCATCCATTTTTTTCAACAAGCGCAAATTGATGCACTCATCATTCAGAATGGCACGTTTACGATGGGCGACATGACATTGGAATTGGCGGATCGTTTGCCAGTGCCGCTCATCTTGTGGGCGCCGCTGGAGCCCGATTGGACGAGCGGACGCATGCGCTTGAACTCGCTCGTCGGTCTCAATGTCAACTCAAGTCACTTTTATAAAATCGGTCGTCCGTTTCGTTACCTCATTGCCAACCCCGGTGATGCAGAATTTCAAGACAAGATGGGCCGCTTTATTCGGGTCCTGGGCTTGGTAAGTGGATTGCGTCGCACCAAGATTGCCATGCTGGGCACACGCGCGCAAGGTTTTTTCGATCTGGCTTTCAACGAAATGGAACTGCGCGCGAAACTCGGCGTCGAAGTCGTGACGGTTGGTTTGGGGCAAGTGTTCGATATGGCACGCGCGATTCCTGAAAATCAAGTGAACGAAACCAAAGCCCGCGTGCGCGAAATGATTGATGACATGTCCGAGGTTCCCGCCGAGAAAGAAGACAAGCAAGCCCGCGCATATCTTGCAATGCGCCAAGTTGCCGCACAGACAAACGCCAGCGCAGTCGCCGTCAAATGCTGGCCCGAATTTCCATTCGACTACGGTGTCGCCGCGTGTTCGGCAGTCGCGCTGATGAACGACGACATGATTCCCGGCGGATGCGAAGGCGATCTCGAAGGTGCGCTCACATCATTGATCGTGCAACGTTTGGCAAACAGCATTCCGTACCTATCGGATGTTTCCGGCGTGGATCACGATAAAAACGCGCTGTTGCTGTGGCACAACGGTTGC
>CAIKBD010000468.1 GCA_903825565.1 uncultured Anaerolineales bacterium
CGCGAAATCGCGGAATGCGATCTCGGCATTACCGGCGCGGACGCGGCGTTCCCGGAAACCGGCACACTCTTGCTTCGTTCGTCGCCGGAAAAACCGCGCGGCGTTTCGTTGTTGCCGCGTGTGCATCTCGCGCTGATCGCGCCGACGATTCTGCGTGCCGATCTCGCGCCTGCGTTTACGGAATTCAAGAACGACGGCTATTTCGTTTTCATCACTGGTCCCAGCCGTACTGCCGACATCGAACTGACCGTGACGATTGGCGTGCATGGACCGAAGACGTTATGCGTTTGGGTAGTTGAATAATCGAGTAGTCAAACGCCAACTATTTGACTACTAAACTATCCAACTATTTTGACTCCTGGACTAGAGGACTTATGATTCACCACATCGAACTGATGCAATCTTCCGATTACAAAAACAAACTCGCGCAGTGCATTCATTGCGGATTGTGTTTGCAGGCGTGCCCCACGTATGCCGTATTCGGCACGGAGATGGACGCGCCGCGCGGACGCATCGCGTTGATGCGCGCGGCATCGGATGGGCGGCTGACGCCGGAACAATTCAACGATGCGTTCACGACGCACATCAACTTGTGTCTGGCGTGCCGCGCGTGCGAAACGGCGTGCCCGTCCGGTGTTCAGTACGGCGCACTCCTCGACGGCGCACACAAGACGATCGTGGCGAATCACGCGCCGGGTGCGGTCGAAAATTTCGTGCGCTGGCTGGGCTTGCGCGAAATGATGCCGCACGTCGAGCGGATGAAATTCGTCGCGCGATTGATGTGGCTGTATGAAAAATCAGGTGTCCAAAAATTGGTGCGCGCAATAAATTTTTTGCCCAAGCCGCTCAAGGCGATGGAAGCGATTCTGCCGCCCATCGAACCCAGGTACCGCGATTATCGCGCGCCCGCGCCCGCCATCGGCGAAAAACGTGGAACTGTCGCGTTCTTTATCGGTTGCATCCAGGAAGCGTTTCTGTCCTCTGTGAATGAAGCGACGATTCGCGTTTTGCAGCGCAACGGCTATGAAGTTCATTTCCCCGCCGGGCAAACATGCTGCGGCGCGGCGCAATTGCATGTCGGCGAGTACGATCTGGTGCGGCAACTCGCCAAGCAAAATATAGACGCGTTTCTCGCGCGGGAGTATGACGCGATCCTGTCGAACGCGGGCGGGTGCGGCGCAACGCTCCGCACGGAGTATGCGCACTTGTTTCACGACGATTCCGCGTATGCCGCCAAAGCGAAAAAATTCTCGGCGCAAGTGCAAGACGTGAACGAATTTATCGCGGCGCATTACACCAATCCGCCCAAAGGCAACGTGCCCGTGCGCGTCACGTACTCCGACTCGTGCCATTTGCGCCACGTGCAAAAAGTCGTCAAGCAACCGCGCGATCTGATCAAGAGTATTCCCGGCGTGCAACTTGTCGAACTGAAATTGCCGGATCGCTGTTGCGGCAGTGCGGGCGTCTACAACATCGTCAACGCCAGTGTTGCCGACGATGTGCTCGCCGCGAAAATGGCGGACATTGCTACGACTGGCGCGCAAATGATTGTCGCCAGCAACATTGGTTGTCACATGCAACTGATCGCCGGCGCGCGGCAAGCCCAGCTCAATGTGCCGGTCGTGCATGTGATGCAGTTGTTGGACATGGCGTATCAGGCGGCGGAGCGCAAAACGTAATACGCACTACGTATTACGTTTTGCGTATTACGTAGTGCGTATCAAGGAGAAGGATATGGCGATGCTCGACTCGCTCAAACAAATATTCAAACCCGATCAGTTGATTACGAATCCGGCGGAATTGCTCACTTATGAAACGGATGGCAGTTTGGGGTTGGGGCATCCGCAGGCGTTGATTCTGCCGCGCACAACCCAGGAGGTCGTTGCGGCGGTGCGTTGGGCACACGAACACAACATGCCGATCATTCCGCGCGGCGCGGGCACCGGCTTGAGCGGCGGCGCGCTTGCGTGCGACGGCGGCATCGTGCTGTCATTCGCGCGCATGAAAAATGTCCTCGAACTCGATGAGGCGGGGCGTTCCGCTATTGTGCAACCTGGGATCGTGCATCAAACGTTCGATGAATTTGTCAAGACCAAAGGGCTGTACTATCCGCCCGACCCGGCGAGCGGTCGCTCGTGCACGCTCGGCGGCAACCTTGCCGAGAATGCCGGCGGACCGCACTGCTTCAAGTACGGCGTCACGACGAATTACATTACCGGCGTGCAAGCGATCCTCGCGGATGGGCGCACGCTCGTCACCGGCGGGCGCGCGTTCGATTACCCCGAATACGATTTCACGGGTCTCTTGATCGGCTCCGAAGGCACGCTCGGCGTGATGACGGAAGCGTATGCGCGCCTCATTCGCAATATTCCCGGCGTCAAAACGTTGATGGCGATTTTCGATTCGGTCGAGCAAGCCGGCGAAGCGGTCTCCGCCGTGATCGCGCGCGGGCTAATTCCGGCGACGCTCGAAATGATGGATCGCACGATGATTGGAATCGTCGAGGCGTATGTGCACGCCGGCTTGCCAACGGACGCTGAGGCGTTGCTCATCATTGAGGCGGACGGCTACCCCGCCAGTCTGGATTCGCAGATGAGCGAAATTATGACGGTGTTGCGCGAATGTCGCGCGCGCGAATTGCGTTTGGCGAAAACCGCCGCCGAGCGCGATCAAATTTGGTTCGCGCGCAAAAGCGCGTTCGGCGCGATCGCGCAAATCAGCCCGGCGTACTTGATCGTGGACGGCACCGTGCCGCGCTCGAAACTCGCGGCGACGCTCGGCGCGATCAACCAAATTTGCGCGGCGCAAAATTTGCGCGTGGGCTATGTGTTTCACGCCGGCGACGGCAATTTGCATCCGCTGATTTTGTTCAACCCGCAAGATCAAGACATGGTGCGGCGCGTGCACATTGCCGGGCAGGCGGTGATGGAATTGTGCGTGCGCCAGGGCGGCACGATTACCGGCGAGCACGGCGTCGGTAGCGAGAAGATGAAATACATGCCCCTGATGTTTAGCGCGGCTGAACTGCGTGCGATGCGCGAGATCAAGGATGTGTTCGATCCAACGCATCGGCTCAACCCGGGCAAGATTATTCCTGAAACCCAGGACGTTCCCGCTTTGCAAAACCCGGAAGGTTTCACGCCGCCGGTTGCCGGCGAATTTGCGCCCACCTCTGCCGAAGAGATCGGCGCGGCGTTTCGAGCGTGGACTGCGCGCGACCCTGCGCCGCGTGTGGTGATTCGGAACGGGGAAGGATCGCGCGCGGGGACGATTACGCTGACGACACACAACTTGCGCGGCGTCCGCGAATACGCGCGCAACGATCTGTACGTAACGGTCGGCGCGGGCACGCCGCTCGCGGAATTGCAGCGCGAACTTGCGCGCGATTCGGTCTGGGTGCCGCTTGCATCGCCGTGGCGTGCCGCCACCATCGGCGGGATTGTCGCCACAAATTTCAACGCGCCGCTTCGAATGCGGTACGGCGCGCTTCGCGATCTTGTCCTTGCTGTGACGAATGTTTTGCCGGACGGACGAATCATTCGCGCGGGCAAGCCGGTCGTCAAGAATGTGGCTGGGTATGATCTCGTCAAATTATTCATCGGCGCACATGGCACGCTCGGCGCGATCACCGAGGTGACATTCAAAGTGTTGCCGTTTCCGCGCGCGCGTGCGACGCTCGTCGTCCCGGTCGAGAATCGCGCGCGCGGTACGGAACTGGGATCGCAATTGTTGCGCGTGTGTCTCGTCGCGTCGTCGCTGTTGCTTTGTCAGGGGTGCGCGATCCCAGAAGCGTCTGCGCCGCTCGCGCTCGTCTACACTGCCGAAGGCGTTGCTGAAGATGTTGCCGCCGAACTCGCGCAAGCGCGTGACGTGATCCGCGCGCACGGTTTCGCCGAGCCGATGCCGAGCGAAACAAGCGGCACGGACGTGTGGGCGAATTTCGTCGGCGCGAAATCGGACGCGCTCACGTTGCGCGCGGGCGTCCCGCCGAAAGATTTGGCGACGTTCATCGCTGGGATCGATCTCGACGCGGCGACCCTCGTTGCCGATTTCGCCAGCGGCATGGTCTACGTGCGCGGCGCGAACTTGGCGGCGTTGCGGCAAGCGGCGCGGCAACGCGGCGGGTACGCGGTTGCGCTGGACGCATCGGAGGCCGACGCGTGGGGGCACACGCCGGACGCGCTTGATTTGATGCGCGCGCTCAAAACGAAATGGGACCCGCGCGGGTTGTGCAATCCCGACGCGTTTGTCGTCTAGCGGTACTTTGACAAGAGATGGTTTTCACAATAAGATAGCGATGAGATCATAGCGGCGTCATTCCCCGCTGGCGGCAACTGTGCCCCAGTCGCTGGGCGCATCGAAGCGTGATCTCGCCGCGCGAATCACTTTGAGGATTCCGCAAAAATCCAATGGAGGAACCAGTTTAATGAACGTTGATTTGGCGAATCGTGAAATGTGGATGTTTGTGTTCTTTACCATCGGCGTTGGCATTATGCTCTACGTTGACCTCTTCTTGGTGAATGCCAAAGCGCGCGTGGTCACGATCAAGTCCGCACTGATTTGGAGCGCAATTTGGATCGGCACGGCGCTTTTGTTCAACGTGTTCATTTACTATGAACTCGGTAGCGACAAGGCACTCGAGTACTTGACCGCTTACCTGATTGAAAAATCGTTGAGCGTGGACAACCTGTTCGTCTTTCTCGTCGTGTTTTCGTACTTTGGGATTGCCGCCAAGTATCAGCCGCGCGTTCTACGCTGGGGCATCATCGGCGCAATTTTTATGCGCGCGATCCTGATCGTGATCGGCGTGGAATTGGTTGAAGCGTTCAAATGGATGTTGTATGTTTTCGGGATTATTTTGATCCTGACCGCCTGGCGTTTGCTCAAAGGCGGCGCGGAAAGCGTCAACCCCGGTGACAACAAGATTCTCCAACTCGTCTCGCGTTTTACACCGCTGACGCCGCACATCCACGAAGAAAAATTCTTCATCCGCATTGATAAGGTTCTCTACGCAACGCCGCTCTTTGCGACTGTCCTGGTGATTGAAAGCACTGACTTGATGTTTGCGCTCGACTCGATCCCGGCGGTGCTGGGCATTTCGCACGACTTGTTCATCGTCTACACGTCCAACATTTTTGCCATCCTGGGTTTGCGCGCGCTCTACTTTGCGCTGGCTGGTGTGATGCAACTGTTCCATTACCTAAAATACAGTTTGGCGATCATCCTGGCATTTATCGGTGTCAAGATGTTGATCCACGAAGTGTACAAAATCCCCACCGAAATCGCGCTCGGCGTCGTTTTTATTTTGCTGGCGCTTGCGATTGTTGCCTCCATCCTGTTTCCGCAAAAGGAATCCAAGGATGAAGCCGCCACCATCCAGCCCGTGCCCGCCAATCCCAACGGCGCGGAATCCGACTAGCCAACGCAATCTGTACAAACTGCGAGGCAGGAGTTTATCTCCTGCCTCGTTTTTTCAGTCCGTCATCCCTTGGGTTGATGTTGGCTATGCCGTGCGCTCGCGCGCCAGCCCGCGAAACTTGAACGTGTTGTAACCGGGAAAGACGCTTGCCAGGTTGGAATTGCCCAACCGTTTTTGCGTGATCTCGCCCAGCACATCGCGAAAGTCCGTCGTGATCTCCAAATCACCCGGTCCGTACAGCTTCTCCTTGCTCAATCCCAGCCAATCGCCGTACACTTTGCCGCCTTGGATGCCGCCGCCCAGCACGAACATTACCCCGCCGTGTCCGTGATCTGTGCCGCGATTGGAATTTTCCTGCACGCGCCGCCCAAACTCGGACATGGCAACGAGTGTGATCCGCTTCATCTGATCCTGCAAATCGGCGTAAAACGCCGCCAACGTTTTGGCGAGTTCATCGGCGAGCCGCGCGATCTGCGCC
The DNA here is from genome assembly GCA_903825565.1 of uncultured Anaerolineales bacterium. Classification (GTDB taxonomy): domain Bacteria; phylum Chloroflexota; class Anaerolineae; order UBA4142; family UBA4142; genus CAIKBD01. The sequence continues at coordinate 5,898 of CAIKBD010000468.1, forward strand.
TCCTCCTGCACGTGCATATCCCAGCCCCCCAAGTCAACGCACGCCACCTCAACCCCCAGGTCGGCTTTGATCAACTGCGCGATATTCGCCATCGCCTTGCCGAAAACGGAATCGGGATATTTTGCGCCGCCGCTCGGCGTGTACTTGTCCGCCGAAATTTTGCCGAGATCGCGCAGGGCTTGGAGCGTTTGCTTGCCGTTCTCTTCGACCAAATCCGTGCCGGCGTACAGTGCGGCGAGCGCGTTCTGAATCTGCTGAACTTGGCGCGCGTCGCCTTGCAAGTGAAAATCGGCAATGCTTTGCAACGCTGTGGCGGGGATGGGACCGCGCAAAGATTGTTGCAAGTTGGCGCCCAAACCGACGGCGCGGAACGGCGACCGATTGTTCGTCGCCATCTGTTGCAAGTGACGACCGATCCATCCCGTCGTGATTGATTTTTCGCCGGGCGTACCGCGCTCCATAAAATCCATCGCGTCGAAATGCGAGTGCGTCGGATCGGGCGACCCTGCCGCGTGGACGAATGCCAACGCGCCGGCATCGTACAAACCCTTGATCGGCGCGAGACTGGGATGCAAGCCGAAAAAACCATCGAGATCAATCGCCGCGTCTTTATTGCCGGCTTTCGGTTGCGGGATCGCCAGGTTAGCGCGCGCGGCATAATAATCCTTGTCGCCGTGCGGCACAACGAGATTCAAGCCGTCCGCCGCGCCGCGCAAAAACACACACACGAGCAGATCGCTGGTCGCGTTCGCTGGCGCGTGCGCGGCGAGCGCCACGCGCGGCATCCACCCGGGCAAGGTGAGCGCGCCTAATGCCAGCGCGCCCGCGCGGCGCAGAACGCCGCGGCGTGTGATCGTATCGGTTAGCATAATTCCTCCGTGGGGTGAGCGCTTGGGCAACGCTCAATTTGCAACTCAGCGATATTGAAAATGCGGCGAGGCGAGAATCAACGCGCCGAGCGCCGGCAAACGCGCGGCATCGAAATTCGCGGACGCGTTGCCGCCGAGCGCGTCGAGCATTTTTTTGCGATCCGCGTCCGGAATTGTCCGATGCAAGATCGCCGCGATCCAAAAATCAAGCGCGTCGCCGGTGGTTTTCGGCGCGGCAGGTTTCATCATCCCGGCTAAATCCACTTTGGCGCGCGGCACACGATTGCCGGCGAGCAGGAGCGCGTAATTCCAACGTGCGAGCAATGCGCCGGTGTTGATCCACGCCGTCGCCGTGTCGGGGTATCCGTCGGGCGTGGTGTGTAAGAACAAGCCCTGTCCCATCGCGCGCGCAGTCGTGGAAAACACGCGCGGGTCGTCCACCTGAACGTCGAGCGCGCGCGCGGCGGAGACGATCAGTTCAAACGGGCGTTTGATTTTTTGCGCGAAGGAATTTTTGAATTCGTCCGAATGAAGAATGACGCCAAGCGTTGCGCGAATATCGCCGTTCGTTTGCGTGAACGTTTGCGCCGCGCGTTGCACGAGCGCGTCCGGCGGATTATCCGCGACAAACCGCGTGACCAATTTTTTCGAAATGTAGCGCGCGGTGGACGGATGTTTCGCCAGCGCGTCTACCATTTTCAACGCTTCGTTGACGCCGCCGGTGCCGGGCAAATCCATTCCCAGGATGCGTTTGGCGCCGGTGTCGTGTTTGTTGGCGTCGAAGAAAAAGGCGCCGGCGTTTGAATAATCCATCGCGCCAAAAGTGCCGTTGCGTTGCGCGCCGCGCACCGTCCAACCGGTGAACGCGCGCGCCAGCTCGGCGACATCTTTTTGCGTGTACCCGCCGTCCACGCCGAGCGTGTGCAGTTCCATAATTTCGCGCGCGTAATTTTCGTTCGCCACGCCTTTGACGTTGAGTTGATTGTCGAGGTACACCAGCATCGCCGGGCTTTGCGCGCTTGCCAGTAGCAAATCGCCGAATTTGCCGAGCGCATGTTTGCGGATCACATCGCGGTCGTCTACCGTTTTCAGCCAGCGGCAATCGTTTTTTGCGGCAAAGATCGTAAAATGGTTCGACCAAAAATCCGCCATCACCTCGCCGAGTTGGCGTTGGCTCGTCAGCGCGCGCAACATGGTTGCATCTTGCAATTGCGCGATCACCTC
>CAIKBD010000469.1 GCA_903825565.1 uncultured Anaerolineales bacterium
AGCGAAATCGAAAAACGCAATGCGGCGCAAACCCTGGCGACGCTCGCCATCGAAAAATTTTTCGATACGCTGATGCTTCTCACCCTGTTGCTCATGTTGCCGCCATTCATGACGCTCCCCAGTTGGCTCGAACGCCCACGCGAAGGCATCATCGTGTTGGCGCTCGCGCTGTTCGGCGTCGCGTTCGCGCTTGTCCTGTCCGAAGAGTGGCTCGTCCAATTGCTGACGAAAATTCCGTTGCCCTGGGGCAAACAATTCATCAGCGCCAATGTCCGCATCGCGCTCACCAGTCTCGATGTGTTCAAACGGTGGGACTTGCACTTGGCGTTGCAAGCGCAGTCCGTGACACTGTGGCTACTGGGCATCGTGATCAACTATCTCACCTTTCTGGCGATGGATTTGCAATTGCCGTTCATCAGCGCGTTCTTGTTGATGGCGGTGTTGCAAGTCGGCGGCATCGTGCCCTCGTCGCCGGGGAAGCTCGGCGTGTTTCAGTACCTGTGCATTCTCACGCTCGGCGTGTTTGGGGTGGACAAGAGCGCGGGGCTGACCTACGGCATCTTGCTGTACTTGATCGCCTACGGCACGCCGATCATCCTGGGCGTGTTGTGCTTGTGGTGGGGCGGCGTGAACTTGCGCCGAATGACCGCGCCGCCGGACAAGAGTGCGGCATGATCTCGATCATCATTCCCGCGTACAATGTCGAAAAAAGTATTGGCGCGTGCCTCGACGCGTTGCGCGCCCAGGTTCCGCCCGACGCCGAAATCATCGTCGTGGACGACGGCTCGCGCGACGGCACGCGCGCCAGTGCGGCGGCGCGCGGCGTGCAGGTGCTCACACAGAAAAACGCCGGCGCGGCGGCGGCGCGCAACGCCGGCGTGAACCGGGCGCGCGGCGACATCGTCCTGTTTCTCGACGGCGATTGCGTCCCCGCGCCAACCTGGGTCGCCGCGATGCTCGCGCCGTTCGCCGCAACCGAAATCGTCGGCGCGTGCGGCATGAAGCAAACGCACCAGTGCGGACTCGTGCCGCGTTTCATCCAGTTGGAATTTGATTATCGCTACGATAGCGTGCGCGCGCGGCAATACATTGATTTTGTGGACAGCGGTACCGCGGCGTACCGGCGCGATGTGTTTCTGCAAAACGGCGGTTTCGATGTGACGCTCGCCGACGCGGAGGATGTGGACTTGTCGTACCGTTTGTCCGAGCGCGGATACAAGCTGGCGTTCGCGGCGCAAGCCATCGTGTACGATCCGCATCCCGAATCGCTCGCCGAATATTTGCGGCGCAAGTTCGAGTACGCGTTTTGGCGCACCCAGGTGTACGCGCGCTATCCGCGCAAACTCGCGTCCGACTCGCGCACGCCGCAAACGCAAAAATTGCAAGGCGCGCTCGCGGGCGCATTTCTCCCCGCCGTGTGCGCCGCGCTAATCTGGCGCGAGGCGTGGTGGCTGGTCGTGCTGATCGGCGCGGCGTTCGGGATCACGACGCTGCCGTTCGTCACGCGCAATTTTCGGCGCGCGCCCATGCTCGCGCTGATCGCGCCGGGCTGGCTCGCGCTCGCCGCATTTGCCGGCGGACTCGGCATCGCACTCGGCGTGCTGAAACGCCGCGCCCGCGCGCCAACCGCAAAGTCGCCCGGATCGGATCGCCCATGAAAGAACGCCGGCTCTTTCTCATTCTCATTGATCTATTTCTGATCAACGCCGCGGTCATGATCGCGTTTGCGGTGTGGTCGTTGCGCGGCGACAAGGAACTGGCGGAACTGCTTGCGGCGCAAACGCACTGGTTCGTTCTGCTCTCCGCGCTGTGGATCGGCTTTGAGTATCTGAACGGCTTGTACGATTTGCGCGTGGCAATCCAGCGCGGCGCGACGACGCGCGCGCTCTGGCAAACTTTTGCGCTCGTGATGCTCGCGTACCTCGCGATCTTTTTCGCGCTGACCGATCCCGGTCTGTTGCCGGTGGTGCCGCGCGGCATCGTGATCTATCACGGCACGGCAACGGTCGCGCTGATCGCGCTGTGGCGCGGCGTGTACATTCGCATCGCGCCGCGCGCGCCGTTTCGCCGCCGCGCGCTGATCGTCGGCGCGGGCAACGCCGGGCGCGTGATCGCCCGCACGATCCAAACCCAGTTCGAGGCGCATTACGATCTCGTCGGCTGGGTGGACGACGATCAAGCCAAGCGCGATAGCGTGATCGAAGGGTTGACCGTGCTGGGAGATCGCGCGCAACTCACACGCCTCGTGCGCGAACAACGTGTTGTCGAAATTATTCTGGCGATCACACGCGACGTGTCGCCCGATCTGTTTCGCGCTTTGCTCGACGCGCAAGAAATCGGCGTCGAGATTGTGCCGATGCCGATCCTGTACGAACAGATCACCGGGCGCGTGCCGGTCGAACACATCGGCGACAGTTGGTACGTCGCACTGCCGTTGGGTCGCGCCGCCGCGCACGGTCTCGCCGCTATCGCCAAGCGCGTGTTCGATCTCGGCTTTGCGTGCGCCGGTCTGCTCGGCTTTGGCTTGCTGTTGCCGTTCATTGCGCTCGCGATCCGG
>CAIKBD010000470.1 GCA_903825565.1 uncultured Anaerolineales bacterium
CAGCATGATGCTTGCCGCCAACAGGGTAAACAGAATGACAAGAGCGAATGAATTACGCATCGGATCGCGATCTCCTTGGTGGAAAAAATGTGAACGGGGGCAGCCCTTCAGATAACACGCACGACGCATCGAAAAGTTTCATGCGGCTAGCCCGATGTTTGGGAATTCAGCGCGGCGAGTGTGTGCACGAGTTTGCCCGCCAGGGCGATCAAATCTTTGCGTTCTTGCGCGGTGAATTGCCGCATCAGCACTTCCATGCGTTGGCGCATAAAACTGCCGATCAAGCGGTGGACTTGAGTGCCTTCGGCGGTCAGTGTTACGCGCACAATCCGCCGATCCAGCGGATCGGGTTGCCGGGCGAGGTAGCCGGCTTGGGTGAGCCAAGCGACAATGCGCGTTGCGCTACTTAACGGCACGCCGAGCATTTCGCCGAATTGACTCATCGTGGGCGGTTTGTTGTGACGCAACAACAGCGTGCCAATTCGATAAAAGAAAAAGAGTTGATCGGGGACGTGCCGCGCGCCCAGCTCACCGCGCGTTGCCAATTTCTCCAAATGCGCGCGCGCGCGTACCAAGTCCGGCGGCAGGAGCGACCGGAGCGGTTGCGCGCAAATGGCTTGTTCCCAAATTCCCAGTAACTCGCGAGCGTGCGCGGCAGGGGTTTGTTCGGACATGCGGTTCCCGTCCAGATATTTCCAAAGTGGAAACATTTTACGCATCTTAGCCGCGCTGTCAAGTTGATGCACGCCCAACGCGCCGCGCACGTTGCCGTACCCGCGCAATCGGAGTATAATGCCGCTGGTGCAAAATTCGATTGGAGTCAGCGTGCCACTCATCTCAAACCCCCACGTGCTCGATCTCATCAGCCACAGCGCGGCGCAGACGCAACGGTTTGGTGCGCGCATGGGCGAACTCGCGCACGCCGGCGATCTCTTTTGCTTGGAAGGCGATCTCGGTTCCGGCAAAACTTGTTTCGCGCAAGGGCTAGGGCGCGGTTTGGGTATTGCCGAAGCGATCAACAGTCCCACATTCATCTTGGCGAACGAACACCGCGGCGGTCGCCTGCCGCTCTTTCATCTCGACGTGTACCGGATGCAAAGCGCGGATGAGGCGCTGGGGATTGGCTTGGACGATTACTTGGCGGACGCCGGCGTGTGCGTGATCGAATGGGCTGAAAAAATTCGCGCCGTGTTGCCCGCCGAATGTTTGTGGCTCCAGTTCCGGCACCTCGGCGAAATGAAGCGCGGCTTGTTGATCCAAGCATTCGGCGCGCGGCATGAGGCGTTGTTGCGCGCGTTCAAAACCAGCGCGTTCGGTTAAATGGGTGATGCCATGTTACTAGCGATTGATACCGCCACGCGTTCCGCCAGCATTGCGTTGTACGACGCCGCCGGCACGCAAGCCGAATTGACCTGGCGGACGCGCGAAAATCACACGGTCGAATTAATGTCCCAGGTTGTGCGTTTGCTCGAACTGGCGCATGTGACGAAAACTGATCTGCAAGCGATTAGCGTGGCTCTGGGACCCGGTTCCTTCACCAGTTTACGCGTGGGCATGAGTGTGGCAAAAGGGCTTGCGTTTGGGCGCAAGTTGCCGCTCTTGGGGATTCCCACGCTCGACGCCATCGCGCACGCATACGCGTACCAGGCGTTGCCGGTGTGGGCGATCTTGGCGGCGGGGCGCGGGCGCTATTCGGTCGCGCGCTACGTGGCGCGGCGCGGCGTGATCAAACGGATCAGCGATTACGCGCTTGCCGATGCCTCGGCGTTCGCGCATCTTGCGGCGCGTGCCGGCAAGGTGGAAAAGCATACGCGCGCGCTGTTCTGCGGCGATCTCGATCAAACCTTGACGGATGCGATCACCGCGCAATGCGGCGCGCACGCGGTTCTGATTTCGCCGGCGATGAATGTGCGCCGCGCCGCGTTTCTCGCCGAGTTGGCGTGGGCGCGCTTTCAACGCGGCGAGGCGGACGACGCCGCCGCGCTCGCGCCGATCTATCTGCCGCATCCCTCCGTCGAAGGTTCCGCCGAATCCAACCCCAAAGCCAAGACCCAAGTTTCAGAATGATTGATTATTCTCGCCTTGCTTTTATCGTCGCGTCCATGACCAGCCAAGATATTGCGGCGATCATGCTGATCGAAGAGGAAGCATTTTCCGCGCCCTGGTCGGAACGCGCGTACGATTACGAATTGCGCTATAACGAAATGGCGCACTATTACGTGGTGCGCCCGGCTACAGGCGGCGCGCGCCCGCCCGCCGTAGCGTCGCCGTGGTGGCAACGTTTTTTCGCGCGGACAAAATCGCCTAGTGGTGTAGCCCAGGTTGCGCCGATTGTCGCCTATGGCGGCTTTTGGTTGATGCTGGACGAGGCGCACATCAGCACGATTGCGACCGACCACATGTGGCGGCGGCGCGGCATCGGTGAATTGTTGTTGATCGCGATGATTGACGGCGCGGCAGAGGTGGGCGCGCACACCGTCACGCTCGAAGTCCGCGTGTCGAATCATGCGGCGCAAGCTCTGTATCGCAAATACGCGTTTGCCGTTGTCGGCGAGCGCCCACACTATTACAGCGACAATGGCGAAGACGCCTACATTATGACCACGCCAGTCATCACCACCGCCGAGTATCAACGCGATTTGCAGGCATTGAAAACCAAACTGTTCGCCCGCTTGATGCGCTAGTGCGATTGTGGTAGAATCGCCCCATCGTCGCGTGCGCGGTGCCGCGCGTGCCGAATCCAGAAACTGAGGAGATGCTATGGTTAGCCCCGAGTTAATCGAAATTTTGCGCTGTCCCGCGTGCGTTCGCAACGGCGCAAACGCTGGTCTGCTGGATTTCATCAAAGAAACCTGGTTCGTCTGTCACGACTGTGGTCGCAAGTATCCGGTCAAGAACGATATTCCGGTGATGTTGATCGAAGAAGGCGACAAGTATCAAGCCACGCCGGTCGAGCAACTCGGCACGCCGGCGTAAAAACCTAGCCCCGCGCACATCGCCGGGATGCCAAGCATTTTTTCCTGGCGGCTGGGCGCGGATTTATTTTCGGGAGAGGAAAGCATGAAACGCCTCACGCTACTTTTCGTGACCGTGTTTGCGCTGTTCGCGCTCGCCGCCCCGGCGTTCGCCGAAGATGCGATCACGGTCACGTCCAATAAATTCACCAACAACTTTCGCAAGAACTTGACCTTTGTGCTCGGCGCGCAGAGCGCCGCCGGCAAGATCACCAACATCGCGCTGTTGATCCAGTTGGAGGGCATTGCGTCGAGCGGGCGACAGATTCCGGATTTTTCGCCGGGCGCACAAGTGCAGGCGACGTACGAATGGAATCTCGAACGCAACTATTTGCCGCCCGGGGTCAGCGGTCAATTTTGGTGGCTCATCGAAGACGACAAGGGGAACCAAAAGCAGACCGAGAAACAAAATTTCCGCGTCGAGGATACTTCGCAACAGTGGAAAAAATTGGCGAACAGCCAAGTGGCGTTGTACTGGTACGCCGGCGGCGATAGTTTCGGCAAGGCGTTGTTTGATCGCGCCGTCGAAGCGATGCAGTACCTCCAGCAAGACACCAAAGTCAGCGTCGAGCGGCAGATTCAAATTTTCATCTACGGCAATCGCAACGATTTCTTCAAAGCGATCCCAATGTCCTCCAAAGAGTGGACGGGCGGGCAAGCGTACACCGAATACAGCATCGTCGTCATCAACGTCGAACCCAACTCGCTCGAATGGGGCAAGGATGCGACCGTCCACGAACTGACGCATCAGATCATCTCTCAAAAAATCAGGGGACCCTTGGGCGACCTGTCTATGCCGCACTGGATGGACGAAGGGTTGGCGATGTACTATGAAACGTACCCCAACCCACTCGACAATCAATTTGCCGCGCCGCTCAAACGCGCGATCCAGAACGACACTTTGATGACCGTGCGCTCGATGGTTGGCGCGTTCCCCACCGATTCTGCGGCGGCGAACTTGGCATACGCGCAAAGTTACAGTCTGGTGGATTTTATCATTCGCAAGTACGGGCGCGACAAACTCGCGCAACTGTTGCAAGATTTCAAAACGGGCGGCTTTTACGACGACGTTTTCAAAAAAGCGCTCGGCGTGGATACGGATGGGCTGGAAACCGAATGGCGCAAGGACATTGGCGCAAAACCGCGCGTGATTCCGACGCGCGGCGCGACTACGCCCACGCCATTTCCAACGTTCAGTCTCTCGACCGATCCGTTCGTTGCGCCGACTGCCGCCGCGAAACCCTCGGCGACGCCGCAGGTAGTTGCGGTGCAAGCCACCGCCGCGCCGCCTGCGCCCACCGCCGCGCCGAGCAACCCCTTGCGCTCGGTCGCCCTGTGCAACTCGACGGGGCTGATCGTGTTGGGCGTGATCGCTACGGCGTGGCAAATTCGCCGCCGCCGCCCGCACGTGTAAAAATTTTTTGCAAGACGGAGCAACGCAATGACGCATCCCTGGCATGATGTTTCACCCGGCGCGAACGTGCCGCACGAATTCAACGCCGTGATCGAAATCCCGGCGGGCGGCAACATCAAGTACGAGTTGGACAAGCACAGCGGTCTGCTGAAACTGGATCGCGTGTTGTATTCGGCGGTGTACTATCCGGCGAATTACGGCTTTATCCCGCAATCGCTCGCCGAAGACGGCGACCCGCTCGACGTGCTCGTGTTTTGCCAAGAAACGGTGGTGCCGCTGACGATTATGCGCGCACGCGCCATCGGCTTGATGTCTATGATCGATCAAGGCAAGGTGGATTACAAGATCATCGCTGTCGCGCTGGATGATCCCTCGTTCAACGCGTACCGGCAGGCGAGCGAAATGCCGTCGCATCGGTTGAACATGCTCAAACGTTTTTTTCAGGATTACAAACAACTCGAAGGCAAGAGTGTCGAGGTGGGTGAGTTTGAGGAAGCCGAATCCGCGTATCCCGTGATCGAAGCCGCGTTGGTGGCGTACAGCAAACAGCGGCGCATTGGGTTTCATGCGTTCGGAACCGGGTAATCGGGTATTAGCGTAACCGGGTGACGCCGGATTCGGCGTCGCCCGGTTTTTTGCCCGGCGTAGGTGGCAGTTTGGGCTTTTGCCCCGTCTTTTCAAATCCGCCGGGTTGTGCTATACTAACGCCGTCATGAGTGCTAGACGCTTGTTTATTCATGCTCCGCTGGCGTTCGTCCTCGCGGTGTTGAGCTTTGCGGTCGCGCCAGGTCCTCAGCCCTCCGTCGTCGTCAGTATCGCGGGCGCGATTCTGCCATCTCCCACGCCCACCGCGACGCCTACCGCCACGCCTA
>CAIKBD010000471.1 GCA_903825565.1 uncultured Anaerolineales bacterium
CACGCGCGGGCAAGGGATCGGCGAAATTATCGCGAATGCCGGGCTGTCCATCGAGCAACCGTGCGCCGGGCGCGGCACGTGCGGCAAGTGCAAAGTGATCGTCGCCGGTGAACTTGCGCCGCTCGACGAGATCGAGCACAAGCATCTCCTGCCGGCGGAGCGCGCGGCAAACATGCGGCTCGCGTGTCGCGCGCAAGTGCTGGGCGATGCCACTGTGACGCTGATGCCGGTCGTCGTGTACTCGAACAAGATGTTTGCGCGCTCGAACGCGTTTCGCACGAACGATGATCCGCTCGGTCTGGCGATTGACCTGGGTTCGACGACGGTCGCCGCGCTCCTCGTTTCGCTCACGACCGGCGAAGTCTATGCGGGCGCGGCGGCGTTGAATCAGCAAACGCTGTTCGGCGCGGACGTGATCGCGCGCTTGCATGCGGCGACGCAACACGCGGATAAACTCTCCGCGCTCGCGCAGTCGTCCATCTTTCAAGCGATTGCCGCGCTCAAGTTAAGCCGGCGCGTGCTTGCACGGATCGAGCGCGCGGTGATCGTCGGCAACACCGCGATGCATCACTTGTTGTTGCGTTACCCGACCGACTCGATTGCCATGATTCCGTTTCAACCGCACGACGCCACTTCGATCCGCGACGCCGGCGATTTTTTCGGCAACTTGTTTCCGCCACACACGCGCGTCGCTTTGCCCGCGCTCATCGGCGGTTTTGTCGGCTCGGACACGACGGCGTGCCTTGCCTGTTTCGATTATGATCGCGCGGGTGAGCCGGTGCTGGCAATGGACTTGGGCACGAATGGCGAGGTGATGGCGACGGATGGGCGCGGCAATATTTTCGTCGCCTCGACCGCCGCGGGACCCGCGTTCGAGGGTGTCAACATTTCGTGCGGCACGCGCGCAGTGGACGGCGCGATCATCGGCGCGCAGATTGACGCCGGCAAATTGCGCGTCACGACGATTGCAAATCGCGCGCCCATCGGCATCGCCGGGTCGGGCTTGTTCGCGCTGATCCACGCGTTGCGCGGCGCGGGCGTGCTCGAAGAAGGCGGGCGCTATGTGAGCGAGCATCCGACGATCCCGGTCGAGCGCGCCGGTGGACCCGCGCGCGTGGTGATCAACGAACGCGTGGCGCTGACCCAGTTGGACGTGCGCGAACTGCAAAAAGCCAAAGCGGCGATTCGCGTCGCCGCGGATCTCTTGCTCGAAAAGTTGAACGTTGCGCCGCAAGATGTGCGCCGCGTGATTCTCACCGGCTCGTTCGGCAGTCAACTCGATCTCGACGCGCTGATCGGCGTGGGCTTGTTGCCGCCCGTGCGGCGCGAACGGATCGAGCTGGTAGCGAATGGGGCGGGCTTGGGCGCGGCGCTGTTTCTGCGCGACGAAGGTTTTGCGCGCGGCAGTGCGCTTGCGGCGCGTGCCAAGCATCTCGAATTGAACGACGAGCCGGATTTCAACGCGCGTTTTGTGGACGCGTTGCGCTTGCGCGAGTGACGCGCTCATCTCCGAGAGCGGCGATCCAGTAATCGAATTTATCCGCGAACCATGCGAGTCACGCGAATTAAAATCAACATTCGCGTAGATTTGTGTTATTCGCGGATAATTTTTTTGCCCGCGTCAAGTGGTTGCGGTTTGCGTGAACACGTTGCCAGATCATATCCCCAATCGGCACGCCCATCAGTGCGAACGCGATGCTGAACCAACCCCAGTTGAAGGTCGTCGGCAAAACGGTGCGAATGGATTCGACGCCGCGACTGGATGCGCTGATCGTGTCTGCCATAAATACGGACAGCGCGAGCGACGCACCCAGGATCGCCAACGCGAGCGTGCATCGGCGTGGCAAGACCGGCGCGCGTGTATCATCGTTGTGGGTAATCAATGTGCCGCCGACGATCATCAGCAAGGCGATGGACACCGGGGCGATCACCGGTCCCCACCACGGAAGCGGCAAAAGAAACAAAACATCCCAGTCGAAAAGCGTGCGGGGCCAGCCGGTCATCGGCGCGAGCAAGACGTAATAAAAAATGTCCCACACGCCGAACGCGATCATCGCATAGGCAAGTTGACTATGCCATGTGCGTCCAGCCAATGCGCCGACCGTCAACAACATCACGAGCGTCGCCACTTCGCGCCCCAGTTCGATCTCACCCAGCCCGCCGAAGATCGGCAGAGGGTTGGCTTGGTACGGCTCGATGCGATTGATCAGCGTCCGTAAATAAACGACGACCGCCGCTTCGACCCACGCCATCGCCATGGCGAAAACAGCGACGATGCTCCAGCGAATTCGGTTACTCATAGTTCACTCCGTTTGAAAGAAGATACGCGCAGAACCGTGCCGACCAAATCCATAAATTGGTTCGCGCGGGGTTGCGGTGTTGGGCCCACTTGCACCGGCATCGCGCGGAATTGCATATCGAGCGGCGCGTTGCCGGTGATGCGCTTCCACCCGTAAAAGCCGTTCATCGCCAGTGACAGCAAAAATGCACCCAGGTTCAAGCGCGCGGATCGCGCGATCCGTTTGGCGACGCGCAAGGGCGAAAACGCTTTGCGCCACAAGGCGCGATGCGCGCCGAGCAATTCCGGCGCGCTCATCGCGCGCGGTTGAAACGCGACGTTGTAACCGTTGTAAAATTGCCAGCCGCGATCCTTCAACAGTTTGCCTTCTGCTTCGAGTTTGTCGTACAGCGGCGTGCCCTTGTATGGCGTCAGCACGCTGAGGAACGGCACATCCACGCCAATTTCACGCAAGCGATCTGCCATCGTGACGATGTCCTCTGGCGTGTCGCCGTCGAATCCCGCGATGAATCCCGCCATCACCGCAATCCCATGCGCGTGCATTTTTTCGATGCCCTGCCGGTAATACTCGATGCGGTTCTGGCGCTTGTTCGCTTCCTGTAACGCTTCCGCGCCGAAACTTTCGATGCCGAAAAAAACGCCGATGCACCCGGATGCGCGCATCAAATCGAGCAGTTCATCATCCTGCGTAATATCCATGCTCGCTTGCGTCAGCCACCATTTTTTGAGCGGGATCATTTCGCGCAACAACGCTTTCACGTACGCGCGCCGCGCCGTGAGATTGTCGTCCCAGAACCACACGAGCTTGCGTTGCCACCACCAGCGGAAATGATCGAACCGAATGTCGCGGAGCACATCGGCGACCGGGCGCATTCGATAACCTGGGTTGATGGACGGCACGGAGCAGAACGCGCAGGCAAACGGACAGCCGCGCGTTGCCTGGATCACGCGGCGGACGAGAAACTTGCCGGGCAGCAGATCGTAACGCGGTGTTGGAATATTTTCGAGCGTGGTCGGTTGCCCGAAATATTTTTTCCGCAGTGCGCCGCGTTCGGCATCGTCCAGCGCTTGCGCCCACACGGCTTCCGCTTCGCCGATCACGACGGCGTCGCAATCGTGCGCGAGCGCCTCGTCGCTCCAAAACGTCGCGTGCGGTCCGCCCGCAATGACGGTCTTGCCGCGCCGTTTGAATTCGTGCGCGAGGCGGTACGCTTCCGGCGCAAAGCCGCTGAAGAATGAGAGCGCGATCACGTCGGCGTCCGTGTCGAAATGGATCGGCGCGACTTGCTGATGGATCACGCGGACGCGGTGGCGCGCCGGCGTGAGCGCGGCAAGGTGAATGCCGGTGATCGGCGGGACGAAGTTGATCTCGTGTCCGTGCGCGTACCGTTGAATGTACGGCAGGATGATGTCAATGTTCATGGAAACCTCCAGCAAAGGATGAAGGCGGAAGGTGGAAGGATGAAGCAAGTCCGCCGCTCAATTTGATTGCAGTATAACCGGGGGGCTTGGTCAAAGCGATGCTTCGAGACCGGAGCGTTTCGCACGCGGGTGCTTGACATTCGTCGGCAAAACGCTACACTTGCAATACCTTCGCCAAACCGAAAATTGACCCGCGAATTTGGAGTTTGAAATGATCGCTCTGCTTCTCGTCGAAGATAACGCCAAACTGCGCGCGGCGCTGAAAACCGGCCTCGACGCAACGGGCGCGGCGCGCGTCATTTACGCTTGCGACACCGGCGAAGCCGCGCTCGCGTTTTGCGACGAACAACAACCGCATGCGATTTTGATGGACGTGCAACTTGCCGGCGCGCTGAATGGCATCGAAGCGGCGATTGCGATCCGTCGCGAGTTTCCGCGCATGCCGATTGTGTTTTATTCGATCCAGGACGACGACGCGTACTATCGCGATTTTCGCCGCTCGGGTATTCTTAGCCATTACGCGTACGTGCGCAAGTCGAATTATCTTTTGCCGCCGCTGATCGTCGGCTTGCTCAAAGATGCGGTGGTGGGACGCAGTTTCATCGATCCCGAAATCGAAGCGCGCGTGCAAGAGGTGCGGCACAAGGACGAACACTCGCCGCTGAATTTGCTCGAACCGGCGGAGCAAGCGGTTGTGCAATTCCTGGCGCAAGGATTGACGAACGAGCAGATCGCCGCCCGGATGAAATTCCGCGACAAGCGCGCGATCAGCCGCATCAACGGATCGATCTACGCCGTGTGGGGGCTTGCCGATAACGCGACGGATGAAAAAGTGGCACGGGTGCGCGCCGCGATGATCGTGCGCGCTGGGCGTCTGCTCACCTGGGATGCGGAGGGTATCGCGCGAACGCTGAACGAGCGCGGAGAATTGGTCGAGTGGTCTGGGTAGTCGGGTAGTCGTTTTCGCGCTCCGAGGTCTTGATCTCCATGACCGGAAATTTTTTTCTCGATTGGGCAACCTTGGCGGTCTCGCTTCACAACACGATCTTGTTGTTGTGGCTCGCGCTCACCGTATTTTTGAACGCGGAGCGGCGCACACCGGGCATCGGGTTCGCCAGCGGCGCGATGTTGCTCGCGTGTGTATTTTTCGTTTGCCACACGGCGATCCTAGTGATGGGCGTCAACGCGGCGGGGTGGGGGTTGGAGTGGTGGTGGCGACTCGGCTGGCTCGCGCTCGTTGCCCTGCCGTTTTGCTGGCACAGCGTCACGTTGTGGTACACCGGTTTTTGGAATCGTCCTCGCACGGCGTTGTATCACCGCCAAAAAGTTTGGTTCGTGCTGATCGCCACGCTGACGGTGTGGCTCGGCGGAACGCTCGTTTGGGCGAGTCCGCTACCCGCCTTCGCCGATGCGATGACATTCGATCCTGCGCGCGTGACGCAAATCCCAGGGTTGCCGGTTTTTCTAACTGGGTTCGTCACGGCTATTTTGCTGTGCGTTGCGCTTTCCCTGGATGCGTTACGCGCGCCTGCTCCCTCGCTACGCCGGATGGGAGATCGCGCCCGCGCGCGAGCGCGTCCTTGGTTCATCGCAACTGCCGCGTTGTTGTTTGTGATCGCGTTGTTCGTCGCCGGTCTGATCGCGTGGCTATTTGTTGCAACGCCGCGCGTGATGGACGCCGCGCTGATCGGCGCGTTCGGTTGGTTTGATCTGATCATCGCCGGGCTGATCGCCGGGACGATCATTGTCTTGGGGCAGGCGATTGCGCTGTACGAAGTGTTTACCGGCAAAGCGTTGCCGCGCCGTGGTTTGGTGCGGCATTGGCGGAGCGCGGTGCTTTTGGCGCAAGGGTACAGCGTCGTGGTCGCGTGGAGTCTTGCTTTACACTTGCGCCCGATCTATAGCGTGCTTCTCACCGCCGGGTTGATGACGATTTTTTTTGCGCTGTTTAGTTGGCGTACGTTTACCGAGCGCGATCATTATATTCGGCAGTTGCGCCCGTTCGTCGCGAGCGAAAAACTCTACGAGCAGGTTTTGCGCGAAGGCGCAACCTCGGAAGCCGTTACGCAAACATTTCGCGCCATGTGTCGCGATGTGCTCGGGGCGCAATCCGCGCAATTGCGCGCGGTTGGATCGCTGGCAACATTTGTGCCAGCGCTGGCGTACCCCGATTCAATGCGCGCGCCGACGCCGCCGCTCGATCTCGCGGCGTTCGACGCGCGCCAAACGATAGGCGTTGCGTTCGATGCGACGCACTGGGCAATTCCCTTATGGAGCGAACGGGGCTTGATCGGTGTATTTGTCCTTGGCGAAAAAAGCGACGGCGGAATTTACGCGCAAGAAGAGATCGAGATCGCGCGCGCGAGCGGCGAACGTTTGATTGACACACTGGCTAGCGCGGAACTGGCGCGCCGGTTACTGGCGTTGCAACGCCAACGCCTCGCCGAGACCCAGTTACTCGATCAGCGCGCGCGCCGCATTTTGCACGACGAGGTGTTGCCGCAACTACACGCGGCGATTCTCGCGCAAGGCGCGAACGCCGAGGCAATCTATTTATTGACCGACGCACATCGGCAGATTGCGAACTTGTTGCGTGAACTGCCGACGACGAGCGCGCCGGAGGTTGCGCGCCTCGGCGTAATCGGCGCGTTGCAACGCGTCGTCGAGCAGGAATGTGCCGGCGTGTTTGAGCGCGTGACCTGGGCGGTGGATGCGTCCGCCGAGCAGGGAGCGCGCGCGTTGCCGATCACGTCTGCGGAGGTGGTGTTTTATGCGGCGCGCGAAGCGATTCGTAACGCCGCTCGCTACGGGCACGGCGACAATGCGACACGCGCTTTGCATTTGTTTATCACCGCAAAATGCGGAGACGAGTTTGCGGTCGTCATTGCCGACGACGGTGTTGGGTTACACAAGACAAACTTGGGCGAACGTGGG
Source organism: uncultured Anaerolineales bacterium (assembly GCA_903825565.1). Taxonomy (GTDB): domain Bacteria; phylum Chloroflexota; class Anaerolineae; order UBA4142; family UBA4142; genus CAIKBD01. The sequence goes on from CAIKBD010000471.1 coordinate 6,656, forward strand.
AGTGGGCAAGGGTTGGCGTTGCACAGTGCAATGCTAGCGGTTGTCGGCGGGACGCTGACGATTGAGCCGGGCGCAACCGGCGGCACGCGTGTGACCATCGCGCTCAAGCTGGAAAGCGAAAGGCGGCAGGATGAGATCTAGAAATGTCTGGCTTGGAGTGGGCTTGGCGTTGGGTCTGGGCATTTTGGCATTATCCGTGCTGTACCGTACGACGGTGGATGCGCCGGACGCGCGCGTTGGCGTGGCAGGCGGGAGTTACACCCAGATTAGCGCGTTGCGCCTCAAGCGGATGTTTACCGCGAAAGATTTTTTTCTTGTCAATGTTCAAATGCCTTATGCCGGCGAAATCGCGCAAACGGATTTGTTGATTGCGAACGAGCAAATCGCACAGAACTGGGAGCGCTTGCCGCAGAGCAAGGATACCCAGATCGTCGTGTATTGTTTAATTGGCGAAAAGAGCGCGACGGCGGCAGCGTTGCTCGTGCGGCAAGGGTACACGAAGGTGTGGATGCTGGATCGCGGGATGGTGGCATGGCTGTTAGCCGGAGAGCCGCTTGTGCGAAAATAGCGTCGTATCGGGCGAGGTTAGCCGGGGATTGACACCCCGTTTTTTTTAGCGTATAATTGGGAACGTTCCCACTATTAATGATGTGATTTAAGTATGCACGCCTTGCGCGTTCGGAAAGCACTCGCCGATGAGTTCGCATTTCAAAACCACCGCTCGTCCCACCATTATTGATGTCGCCGAAGCGGCCGGGGTGAGCAAATCCACCGTCTCGCGCGTCCTGCAAGGCGACGCGGCATCGGTCAAGCCGGACACCCGCCGCGCCGTGACGCGCGCCATTCGCAAACTCGGCTATGAGCACAACGCCATCGCCAGTATGCTTCGCACCGCGCGCACCTTTATGGTCATGCTCATCACGCCCGACATCGCCAACCCCTTTTGGTCCGAAGTCGCGCGCGGCTTGCAAGATACCCTCGAACGTCCCGGCTATTCCGTTGTCGTCGGCAACGGCGATCAAGACTCCGAGCGCGAAAATGCCTTCTTGAAAACGGCGCGCCGCAATCGCTTCGATGGCATTGCGATCAATCCAACCAAAATTCACAGACGCACTTTGCTCGCTACCGGCATTCCTACGGTCATTCTAGGTATTCGGGACGGTTTTGCCGGCTTGGATATGGTCGGATCAGACAGTTTTCAGGGCGCTTTTGAGGCATTGACCTATCTCTATCAGATGGGGCACCGTCGCATCGGTTTCATTGACGGGCGTTATGTGACCGAGCAGGGACGTGCGCGTGCGCAGGCATACGCCGAATTTCTCAAGCAACACAACTTGGAACCCGATCCATCGCTCAAGGTCGAAGTGCCGTTTGATCGCGCGGGAGGACAGCGCGGGATGCGCGTGCTGTTGAGTCTCGCGCATCGTCCCACCGCCGTATTTGCCTCGAACGATATTCTCGCGTTGGCGGCGATGCAGACCGCGCAAGAAGCCGGGCTGAACGTTCCGCGCGATCTCTCGATCATCGGTATGGACGATATTTACCCGACGGCGATGACGATGCCGGGGCTTACCACGATGGCGAAACAAAAGTACGAAACCGGTTGTCAAGCCGCGCGCCTGTTGCTCGAACGGATCGAAGGCACAGCGCTGCGCGAAGCGCGGCGCTGTGCGTTGCCGTGCCAATTGGTCGAACGTGGTTCGGTCGCGCCGCGCAGTTGATTTTTTTGTTTGCTGATTCTGGGAACGTTCCCAAAAAATATAACAAGGACAAGTATGCTCACACGTGCTGAATGGATTGCAGATCGAACCCTCGTCAAGGGCAAAGCATTGGGCGCGCTGATCGGTCTCGCCGTCGGCGATGCGCTCGGCGATCTTGGTCGTCGGGATGATTATCGTAAACGCTATGGCATCGTCACGAATTTGTACGAGGACGCCAAAAGTACCGACGACACCGAGTTCGCTCTGCTCACGGCGCGTGCCTTGCTCGATTGCGGCGGCAACCTCACGAGCGACGCGGTCGTGTCTGCGTGGCAGCGCTACATCATCGGCAACGGCGGCGTGTTCGAGCGCGGCGGAATGCCGCAGTACGGCGCGGTTGCCAATTTGAAACGCGGCGCGTTGCCCCCACTCTCCGGGCGCGACAACGTGGCGAATTACGATGACGGTGCGGCGATGCGGATCGCGCCGGTCGGCATCGTCTGCGCGGGCGATGTAAAACGCGCGGTCGCGTTCGCCGAGACGGACGCGCAAATCAGTCATGCGAACGATGGCATCTGGGCGGCGCAAGCCGTCGCCGCGAGTGTCGCCGTCGCGATGGTGGATGCGTCGGTCGAAGAAATCGTGGCGACCGGCATCGCGCAAATTCCGGCGGGTAGTTGGCTGGGTCGCGCGATGAATCGCGCGATGAAAATTTGCGACGAAGAAAAAACGATCGAGAATGCCTGGGAACGTTTGCACGTCGAGTTGTGGACGCCCTCGCACTCGGCATCGCCGGAAGCCGTGCCGCAAATCTACGCACTCTTTCGTTTGACCCAGGGCGATTTCAAACAGGGCATGTTCTGGGCGTGCAACTTTGGACGCGACGCGGACACGCTCGGCGCAGTCATCGGCGCGCTGTGCGGTGCGCGTCACGGCATCGGCGTGATTCCGGAAAAATGGATCGCGTCCGTGCGGCGTCCCGCCGGCGTGTGCCTTAAATTTACCGCGCAGGAAGATATCGTTGATCTCGCCGAACAACTAGCGGAATTGATTCGTTGAAAATCGAAAGGAGGAAATGCAAACCCAGATTTTTGATTTATCCCAACGTGTCCAAATAAAATTTCCAAACTCGAGGAGGAGAAAAAATGTCTGACCAATCTTTATCGCGTCGCGAATTTTTGCGCGCGAGCGTACTGACTGCCGCTGGCGCGGTGATTGCATCTTGCGCGCCCGCACCCACTGCGACGCCGGTTCCGCCGACTGCCGTCCCCGCGAAACCGACTGACGTTCCGAAACCTGCGGCAACCGCCGTGCCACCAACGGCTGTCCCGCCGACTGCGGTACCCAAACCGACCGATGTGCCGAAACCCACCGCGCGTCCCGTGACGACGATTGATTGGTGGACGGTTGCCGGCGCGGATGTGGGCAACGAAGCGGATCAACGTGCGCTTGCCGCCGAATTCCAAAAGAGTTCGTCCGGTTCTTGGGTCACGCTCAAGCAAACCTTTTTGCCGGACGATGGGTTCTCGGAAAAAATGAACACGGTGCTCGGCACCGGTTCGGGCGTGCCGGACGTGACGACGTTCTGGGATGCCGGCTGGTTCCCGCAAGCCACCGATCTGCGCGAGTACATCGCGCGCGACAAAGTGGACATTGCCCAGTACTCCAAGGTTCACTTTGATTCGCGTTGCCGTTTCGGCGACAAGATCATCGGCATGCCCATCGGCGTTGGTGCGACGATCTATTATTACAACACCGCTCTGCTCGCGGAAAAAGGCATCAAGAATCCCGAATGGGGTTACACGATGCAACAATTCCTGGACGATGCAGTCAAGATCACGAATCGCGACAAGAAAATTTTTGGCGCGACGATGCAGACCCGCATTTGGCGCGCGGAAATGTTCGCGTTCGGCGCGCGCCCGTTCAGCGAAGATGGCAAGACGGTTGC
>CAIKBD010000472.1 GCA_903825565.1 uncultured Anaerolineales bacterium
CCGACGAGCAAGGGCAAGCCGATCCAGCGCGTCACCGCGAGCGGACTGCGGAAGGTGAGCAGGAACAGCAGGAGCAACAACCCGATGGGCACGACGATGGACAGGTTAGCGGCGGTGCGAATCAATCGGATTTGTCCTTTGAGTGTTTCTGCGCCGACGCCGGTTTCTTTTTGCACGCGCGACAGTTCCTGGGTCAGGAAAAACCGGTCGGGCGCGGCGGCGATGATCCGTTCGCGTTCGCTCAGGTAATCCTGGTTTTGATCCGGCTTCCAGGGCATGGGGAACATGCACGGCGTGTACAAATTGTAGAGCACCTCTTTGCCCGGCGGTGCGGCGGCAAGCCGCTTGAGAAAATCGTCAATGTCCGGTTGTTGGCACGGCGGCAGCGAATCGTAGACGATTTGGATCGCCTTGTCTGCGTGCGGGCTCCGGTTGTAATCCTTCCAGGGTTTGAAATCGAGCGTGATTTGCGGGAGGGGATCGTTGTTGTCTACCCAGGTGTACAGCCCGTCCAGCGTGGTCGCCGTCCACGTTTCGAGAAATTGGTTCGGCATCACCACCATTTTGATCACGCGCCAATTTTCGATGGTGGGAAATTCCAACGCCTTGAGCACGTCCGGCTCGTCAATCGCGGTTTTCGCTTCGCCGGTCATAACGCGTTCTTGCGCGCGGCGATAAGTGAGCCAGCGCAACACCGCCGGCACGAGATCGGATTCGGTCACTTCGCGCGTGACGACGCGTTTGACGAGCGGCGCGTCGAACAGCACGCGCCCGGTGTTGAACATCACCAGCGCGAGCGGCAGGCACACGAGCAAACAGAGCACGACGATCAACGCAATAAATTTACGCACTAGTCCCTCCTTTTTGAGCGAGAACCGTAAGAAAGTGTTTTGAAATCTAGACACCCGACACTTTGAAACAATCGGGTAATTGGACGTGGAAAACGCGGATGTACGCGGATTAAATTATTTTTAGAATTTGGTTTTTATCCGCGTTTTCCGCGCTCGTCCGCGTCCAATAAGTCTTTGACCGGATTTATAAAACACTCTCTAAGGCGAATTTGCGCGGAGCGTTGCCTTACGCCAAAATTTTCCATCGGATCGCCTGGCACGCGCCACGCGAAATTTTCGCTTTTGGGATTGACGGTGAACGCGATCTGCTTCCTGTCCGGCGACATCGCGTTTTCATTCTTGCCTTCGCTAACCTTGTTGGACAAATTTAGAAATTTGTCCAACGCGTGCCCCCCATCCGATCCTTCGACTGTTGCTAGTCTTTCAAAAACACCGCCTTGCCCAGCATCATTCCACCGATACCGATCAACGCGACGGCGACGATCACTTCCCAGCGGATGTGGATGTTGGTCACGAGCGCGATGCCGATGGGGATCGCGAGAAAGAACAGGAACGTGCCGGCGGCTTCGAGCGGCTTGCCGCGAAAAAATAATTCCGCCGCGCTACTCGCGCCAATCACGAGCATAATGCCGGGCCACCACCAGCTGGTGAAAAAGAGCAGACCCAGTCCGATCAAAAAGATGCCGCCCGAAATAGACGATGCGGCTTGCCGATCCCTTCGCATGGTGCCTCCTCAGAACGCAAAATAGTTGAATATGGCGGCGCGCCGTCTGGCTACACGCCTTGGGACGCGCCGCTGGTGGGATGAGGTTGAATCGTCGCTTGCGCGCGCTCCAAAAATTCGACCAAGGCGCGCAACTCGCGGAATGCGTGCTGTTCATGCGTCTGTGCGTTTTCGATCCGATACCGCCACATCGGTGGAGTTGCCAAGGTCGGGTCACCCGGTTCGATCCACGCATATAAAAAATACAATTGCCGGTACATACGCCTCTACCGAAAGGGAGCGTTTCACGCCAGGACGTTTTGGCAAATGTGGATACTGTCGGCGAATTCCGGCGGGCGTTGGAAACACCCGCCGGAGTTCGCCAACAGAGTCTTTCTAATCGGCGGTGATTTCGCCAACAGTATCAAGGCGTCCATCTTTCCAAAAACGTGGCGTGCTCGCGCGCGCTTTGATTGTGCATTTTCATCTGTAAAATGGTATAATACTTTTGAAGCGATTGTATCATATACGCGTTTACTCATCGTTTATTGGCAGGAGTCTATGGGGACTATTCGCCTGCGTTTGCTCGGTGCGCCGTCCATCGAAGTGGACAGTCAGCCCGTGCCCCCGTTCAAAAGCCGCAAAGTTTTTGCTCTACTCGTGTTTCTTGCCCTCAACCCCGGCGTTCACCCACGTAGCCAAATTGCCGGCTTGCTCTGGTCGGACTTGCCCGAAAAGCGCGCGCTCGATAATTTGCGCTTTGCGCTGTGGAACCTCAACCAAGTGCTCGGCGCCATTGTGCTCCAAGCCGACCGAGTCAATGTGCATTTTGAATGTCATGCGGATTGCCA
>CAIKBD010000473.1 GCA_903825565.1 uncultured Anaerolineales bacterium
CCGCGCACGCGCAGAACATTGCCGCGACCGCGACCGCCAATGCCGCGAACGCGCAAGCGACCCAGGCGAGCGCATCGGCAACCGCCACCGCCAATGCCGTCATCGTCGAGCAGACGCGCGCGAGCGCATCGGCGACCGCCACCGCGCGCGCGGCGGACGCGCGTGCCACCCGCGCAAGTGGCGATGCGACCGCGACGGTCATTGCCGCGCAGGTGATTGCCACGCAAGAAAAAGCGGAATGGGACAAGCGGCTCGAAGCCGGACGCGCGGTGGCGTCGTTCGTGTTCGGCGCACTCGTGCTCGTGGGACTCGTGCTGATTATCGGATTCGGCGCGCTTCGTTTCATTGATGCCGGCGTCCTGCGCGCACGCATCTTCCGCGACAAGACCGGCACGGTATTTGTGGTGAGCGAGCGCGACGAGGACGGGCGGCAAACCATTTTCATTCCCAGCCGTGCACCGGGCGCGGTCGTGGATGTGACGCCGCCGGGTGTGGCGCCGTACCAAGTGACGGCGGGCGCGATTGACCCCGATGTGACGAAACGCGACCAAGCCATCGCCTTGATGCTCGCGGCGACGAACGCGCCGGGCAAACGCACGGATGCGCTGGCGCGCGAACTCACCGCCGGCGGGCACATTCAGATTGTTGACGCGCCGCCGCAACAACTCGTTGCGCCCGAAGTGAAGCAACTCCTTGACGGCGATTGGCAACACGGAGGAAATGACAGAGGAAATGACAAATGACAAATGATGCAATGATCAATGCTCCAATGACAAATGGACAAATGACCAATGGGCAAATCGGCTTTGAAAAACGTATCGCGGAATACATCGCCACACTCACGCACGAACATCTCACGCGCTCGAACCTGGTGCGCGACGACGTGCACGACGACGACCCGCTGATTTGGGCGTGGACGCTGGCGGACCGCGTCGTGCTCATCGTCAACCCCTTGCGCGTCAAGAACCTTGCCGCGCTGACCGCGCCGCGTTTCACGCATCATCTGGGCACGGTGCTGCAAGGTCGGCGCATCGTCGTCACCAGCCAACGCGGCATCTTTGTGCAAGTGGGTTATTATCCCGAACCCGCGCGCGAATCGCTCCGCGAATCCTTGCCGCTCGACCTGGCGACGCAACCGCACCCGCTCGCGGTGCCGATTGGCACCACGCACACCGGCGCACTGTGGTTGACGCTCGTCGAACTCGACGCGGTGCTCATCGGCGGCGCGCGCAGAATGGGCAAGACGAACCTCTTGCATACCTGGGTCGCCGCGCTCTTGCAAGGCGGTGAAACGCGCTTGATTCTGTTCGACGGCAAGGGCGGGGTCGAATTTGAACGGTACGCCAATCGCCCGCGCGTCCAAGTCGTCACGGACAAACTTGCGCCCGCGCTCGCCGAGATTGCCACCGAGATGATGACGCGCTTCGACGTGTTGAAAGCGGCGCGTGTCTCGAACATCGGCGAGTACAATAAAGGGCGCGGCGCTGGCGCGCGGCTCGAACGCATCGCGCTCATCGTGGATGAACTCGCGTTCGCGCTCGACGAGCCGGGCGTGGAAGGCGCGCTCGTGGATGTGATTGCGCGCGGCGGGGCGGTGGGGATTCATCCGATTCTCGCCACGCAACGCCCCTCGAGCGATGTGGTGACGCCGCGCATCAAGTCGAACCTGGTCACGCGCATCGCGCTCCCGGTGCCCGACCGTGCGTCGTCAATGGTCGTGCTCGACCGCGCGGGCGCGGAGAGCATCCGCAAGACGCCGGGGCGATTGCTCGTCGCGCACAGCGCGCGGATCAGCGAGGCGCAAGCGTTTGTTCAAGTTGAAAGTGAAAAGGAAAAAGTTAAAAGTGATGCGCCACCATTGCTTGCCAGTCCGCAACTGTCGGAACGGGAGGCGCGCTTGGCGCGCGCGGCGGTTGAACGGGAGGGGTGGTTTCGCGTGCGCGAAATCGCTGATGCGGTGGGCGAGTCGCGTGATTGGGTGAACGCTGTTGCCAAGCGCTGGCAAATCCTGGGTTGGCTTACGCCCGTTCAGCGCGATGCGAGCGGGCATCAACTCGGTCGCCGCATCACGCCGGCGCTTGCCGCGCGACTGCCCCCGCTCGGATCAGGCGGACAAGCGGATCGGGCGGATGAGGCGGATTAGGCGGATCAAGCGATGCGGACTCAAGCGGACGTGTTGCAATCTATCGGGTGGCATCCGTTCATCTCGCGCGAGCAGTTGGCACTGCGGCTCCAGATGAACAAGCGCAACCTGCAACTCCACTTGGAACATTTGCGCGCCGCCAAGTGGATTCGCCGCGTCAACGGTCGGCAGAGCGAGTTCCCGGCGCGTTCGCTCTGGGTGCTGACGCGCGCGGGCCTTGCCCAGTTGGCGGCGCAAGCGCAAATGCCGGTGCCGGCATATGGTCGTGCCTTGGCGCACTATCCTGCTCGGCTGGCGTGGTTGGCGATTGCGTTGGAACGCGTGTATCGTGTCCGCGAGTTTGTGTTTCGCCTGCAACGGAGCGCGCTGGGGTGGCGCTTGTTGGGATTCCAAGAGGAAACCGCACTGGAATTTTATGAACGGGCAAACGCCTTTCGCGTTGCCCTGCACGGCGCAACACTGTGGCGTCTGCCAGATGCCAGCGAAATCGCGCTGGTGTTTGAGGTGGACACCTTCAGCGCGCCGGTGGCATTGCAACGCACCCGCTTGGCGCGACTCTGCCTGGCGCAAGATGACGTGCGCTTTATCGGTTTTGAAGAGCGGAATAAATTTCCGACCCTGGTTGTGCTTGCCGCGACGCCGGAACGCGCGCAAGAATACCGCCGCGTTCTGCTGGGACTTGGATTCATCACTGGCATAGTGCCGCACACGTTTTTCATCACGCCCCAAAATTTGAGCCGGTTCTGGCGCGAGCCGGACGCGGCGGTGTGGGAAACCGAATTCGATGCAACGCCCGTTCCGTTTTTGCACGGGGTCGTTGGCGCACGCCACCCGTTGGGCAAGTTGTTTGTCATCAGCGCCTATCCACCCAACACGAGTTCGGGGTCAACCTTTTTTGCCCCGCGCCCGCTCGCATCGGAAAAACTGATTCGCAAATCGCGGCGGGACATTGCCGCACTCGCGCTCGCCCTGCCCCCCCACGACAAACGCTTGCTCGAACAAGTCGGCGCGCATCCCCTCCTCTCCGCCCGTGAACTTGCGTTTGAAACGTGCCAGACCGCGCAGAGTGTTCGCCGCGCGCTCAAGCGGCTCGGCGCGTGGCAACTGATTGCGGCACAGCGCGCGCCGGGAGCGACGCCGCAATCGGCGCAATACTATGTGCTTGCCGAACGCGGCGTGTGGTTTCTCGCCGCGCGCGCGAGTTTCGGCTTGGGCGTTGCTCAGTTTGCCAAATTCAAGGGATGGAAAAAACGGTTCGGCGAGCTAGTCCGGCACTGGGAACATACGCGGCTGGAAAATGAATTGTTTCTGCAACTGCACGCTTATGCGCGCCGACAGCGGCACACGTTTGGCTGGGTTTCGGAACTGGAAGCGCGTTTGTATCTCGACGACCCCGCCGCGCATGTCAGCACCCGTTTCGGTGCACGCCGGCATCGCTCGCCGCGCGCCCAGGTGGAGCGCGGCGAATGGAATGACATTCACTTGGAGGATGATGTTACGCGCGACGTGTTGCAGGGCAACGCCCGTGCGCGGGCGCTTGCCGAGCGCGGTCAACGGCTCCGCAGTTTTCTGCCGGACGGCTCCGGCGTCTATGAGACGCCCACGCACACATATTATATCGTGCTCGAAGTGGATCGGGCAAAAGCCAGCACGCGGAAAATCACGCAGAAATTCAGTTACTATGCGGCTGTGATTTTCGCGCAAGCGATTGCCAATTGGCGCATCTTGATCGTGACGAGCGGTTGGGAGCGCGCATTGAATCTGTCGTGGTATGTATTTCGTTTGGCGCAGATTGGCTTGGACGGCACCAAGGCGGATTGGCGCCGTGAGGAGTTTATTCGCAGTTTACAGCGCGACCGCTGGGAACGCTTTGTGAATGAATGGATGCTACCGGTGTGGGTGACGACGGAAGCGGCAATGAAGGCGCAAGGGGTTGCTGCGCCAATTTGGTTGGAAGCCAAGGCGTGGGCAAATTTGAATCAAGACCCGCGTGAAAGGAAAAGGTTGGACTGGTTAGCCGGTGGAGCCGGGGAACCATCGGTGCAGGGATGAGGGCGAAGAGGTTAGGGGACGGGAGTTGGGGAGACGGGAGACAAGGAGACAGGGGGACAAGGGGACAAGGAGACAAGGGGACAAGGGGACAGGGGGACGAGGGGACAGGGGGACGGGGGGACGAGAAGATGGGGAGATGCGGAGAGCAAACGGAGGACGAGCAAGCCGAGGGAATAGGGCGGCGGAAAATCGGTGCTCACGTGCAAGGGGTATATAACAGGATATTAAATAGTCGCAGTGGCCAATTAGGAAAAGTGGCGCGGGTCCGAGGTTTTTCTTTATACGCGCGTAGACGGGCGAACCGAAAGGTGAAGTGCCGTTTTTTTAATTTTCGACCAAAGAAAGGTGCCCCATGCTCGAATCTCTGTTGCGCGGACGGATCAGTTTCTCGGTTGCGCTGGATGCGCGTGGTGAGGTCGTCTCCATTGAGCACGCGCAACCGGACTTGGACTAGGTCTGCTTGGTGTAACGCAAGCCATTTAACAACCGCATACCTTGCTCATCGCCGGCGGTGCAAATCCGACTGCGCGGACGCGGCGCGACGCGGGTGAGGGC
>CAIKBD010000474.1 GCA_903825565.1 uncultured Anaerolineales bacterium
ATCGCCGCACGCCGCGCGACTGGGACAGGCGAAATCAACAACCTGGGTCGGCTCGGCTTCCGGCGAGGGTCGCAACGTGGCGATGGTCGCGCCGCCGCGTTTGACCACCACCGCTTGGTTGGTTGCGTCCACCGCGACTGGCTCACTGAGGAACACGCGAATCACCGTGTCCTTGCCCGCCACAAATTTGGACGACTGCGCGCCCAAAACCTGGGTCACGACAATTTTGATTTTGGCGTCCGCGCCTTGCGCGCCAATCGCCTGGGTCAACCCGATCATCAAGATCGCAAACAGACTGCAAAGTGTACTCAAACGACGAAACATTTTGGTCTCCTAGCCCATGGTTTTCAAATTCTTGCACGACTGGTCATAGCATCGGTTGGAACACGCATTGAGTTTTGCCAATTCCGCCGAGTCCATCTGTGAGCGCAACTTGAAAAACGCCGGTGTAAAAGCCAATGCTTCCCAGCGGCAAGCGTTATCGCATCCTTCGCCGCAATCGAATTGGTTATCAAAACCGGTTTGGATTTGGGTTCGCACGCGCAAGTGATGGTTGGTAATGCCTGGTTTCATCTTTGCATCTCCTTGAGTTTATGGTTGTGTTTGGGTATTCGCGGTTAATCAAAAAGATACTTGAAATAACCGTAGCATCCCTTGTCAGCCCACAATGCATTTCCGCAGGTAAACTTGTCTCCGGTTTTCAGGCATTCTTCAAACTTTAGAGGGCAACGCTCCTCCCACTCGTATCCGACGCGTACCCGCGCCCGCACGCGCAATTGTTTTTTCGTCGTTTGCTTTTTCATTTTTTCTTCTCCTTTTGGTTTATGCGATACCTGCCGCCGTCATACCGCTCAAGTACAACGGCGCTTGAAACATAAAAATCGCGAGCGAGTGTTTGCCCAATTTGCTCAAGGCGCGCATCACGCGCGTTTCCGACCAATCGGGCAAATTGAATTGGCGCGCGCGTCCGCCCGCATACGCCGCCTTGCCGACGGCAATTCCCAGCAAGGTCACACCGAACCAGGGCAAGAGCGGACCGTAATCAATTGCCGGCATGTACGTCGGATGAATGCCCAGCCACAGCCAACCCAGGTTTTCGGCGGCGATGCGCGGCACGATGAGTTCGCCGATGCCCATCACGGCAAGCGCGACGCTGGTGATGACCCAGCCCGGCAAACCCAGGAATGGAATCGCCAAGATAGTGGACGCGCCAAGCGATTGCAAAATGCCAAACCACACCGGCGCTTGCGGCGAGAGCACAAGCGACATGGCTGTAACCACCATGCCCAGCCCAAACAACTGCGCGCCGCGAATCGCCAACTTGCGCCGCGCGTGTGACTTGTCCGTCGCGCGGTCGAAACCAATCGCCATGCCCAGACCCAGGATGAATCGAAACGCGGATGAGCCGGAACTGGCGAACGCCATCCAGGTTCCCAACAGCGTGCCGCCGACCAACGCAATCAGCGCGCGCCAACCGGGTTGCTCGTTTGCCGTGATGCGCTTGAGCCAGCGCGTCACGGTGGGCGAGTGAAACAGCGCCGCGCCCGTCCAAAACGTTACCAGCCCCACTATCGCGGCAATCTTGATTGGCAACCACGCGGACAATGCCGCATTCGCCAGCGCAGGGCTGAGCGCGCGCAACCAGCCGTTGCCCAGGTGCACCAACACCATCATGCCGATGGCGAGTCCGCGCGCGGCATCCAGTTCCCAAAACCGCGCTGTGTCGAGCGTTTCGATGTTGGGATTGAGCCACGCCTCAAGCCAGTGCGCGCCAGTGCGTTGGCGTTGCGCGACCCAGGCGGCGAGGTCGTGCAACCAGTGCGGCGCGGCGGGCGCAACCTGGGTTGGCGGCGCGACATACGCGAGCGCACCGACCTTGACGCTGGATTTGATTTTAATGCCCGCGCACACGCGCGTTGAATTGGCGCGGCGCATTACACGTGTAGGTGACATGGTTTGGCTCAATAAGAAATTTTGTCTTTTGCATCGGTTGGATTGGGATTGCAATTTTTGGGTACTTCGCCGCCCAACCGTATGCGCGTCCGCACGCGCAGAATGGATTTACGTATGCGTGCGGGCTGGTGTGTTCGCTGGTTTGTTTTTAACATGACTGGTTCGCCTTTTTCGTTAGCGCGTCTGGAAGCATTTGTACGGTTGGCTGAGGTCACTCTGATTTCTTTTTTCGGCTTCGCTGATGCACATCCCTGGCGAAACAAAACTCGTATCGCCGAATGCCATTGGAATATACGCGCCATTTTTTGTCAGATAGCAATCATGCCCATTCTCCATCTGGCATTCTATCCACCCACTTTCATTCCAGCCCACCTGTGCCCGTGTTCGCACACGCAGTTGTTTTTGGGTTGTTTGCTTTTTCATTTTTGCTTCTCCTTGTTTTGAATTTGCGCCACGCGGCGCATGACACACTTTATTTTGTGCTTTTGAAAATTGAGGTCGGCGGTTGCCCCACACGCACCTGGGTTTGCACACGCAGTTGTTTTTTCATTTTCGTTTCTCCTTTCTATGTTTGAATTTACGTCGCGCCCTTGGGCATCACCGTATTCAAATCACAAGGTGATGTTACGGCAGACAGCCGCTCTGCAAAACCACTTTTTTGAAATCCGCGTACGTCGCGCCGTTTGGCAGGTTATTCCGGACAGACTGCATACATTGTTCGCATGAGGCGTTGCCCAAGCAACAATCGTAGGGGGAATTTGCCGTGCCACTTTTCAACTGGTGTTCATCCAAACACGCGGCGTGCCACCATGCCTCGCACACACGCACCTGGGTTTGCACACGCAATTGTTTTTTTGCAATTCGTTTTTTCATTCGCAAAGCTCCGCGTTAGGACACGACCATGCAGGAATGAAATTTGCCATCGCGATAAAATGGCTCGGTGCCCCGTGGACAATCCTGGGTCGCTCGAATTGGCTTACCAATCTGCTGGCGCGTTCGCACGCGCAATTGTTTTTTCGTTGGTTGTTTTTTCATTTTCAATGCTCCTTGTTTTGAATACCTGGGATGAATGTAACATTCCTTGATAATGTCACATTTTATTTTTTGCCACTGAACCACACAGAATTTCACGGAAATTTTTTCAGTGTGTTTCCGTGTGGTTCGGTGGCAAATCTGACATTGCCAAACATTTACGTATTCTGTTTTTTGCTGGCGCGACGGTGTGGCTTGTCCGCTGGTTCGCTCACGCCATTCTGGGTTTGCCACAATTTGGTGTACAAACCATCGTGCGTCATCAACTCGTCGTGCCGACCTTGTTCGACAATGCGCCCCTGTTCCATCACGCAGATTTGGTCTGCCGCGCGAATCGTCGCCAAGCGATGCGTCACCGTGATAATCGTGCGCGTGCGCGCCAACCGCGCCATCGTTGCCGACAACGCGGCTTCGGTCACCGCATCAAGCGCCGCCGCTGGTTCGTCGAACAGTAACACGGCGGGGTCGCGCACGAGCGCGCGCGCAATCGCAATGCGTTGGCGTTGTCCGCCCGATAATTGATTGCCCAATTCGCCCGTCAGCGTGGCGTACCCTTTCGGCAAACTGATAATGAAATCGTGAATCTCGGCGGCTTGGGCGGCGGATTCAATCTCGGCATCGGTTGCATCCAATTTGCCCATCCGAATATTTTCGCGGATGCTCGTGTTGAACAGAATCGGTTCCTGAAACACGATGCCGATTTGCGCGCGCACCGATTCCTGGGTCACGGCGCGCAAGTCGTGCCCATCCAACAAAATCGCGCCCGCTTGCGTTTCGTAGAGGCGCAAGAGTAATTTGAACAAGGTGGATTTGCCCGCGCCGCTCGGTCCCACCAGGGCGACCCACGCGCCCGCCGAAATCGTCAGGTTGATGTGGTCGAGTTGCGGCGCGGTGGCATAACCAAACGACACATCCACAAAACGAATATCGCGTTGCAAATGCGGCAAGGGATACGCGCCCGCCGCGTCCACGATGGAAGGTTGCTCGGCGAGAATTTCATCAATCCGTTGGTAGACGCCCGAAAGTGTCAGCAGACCTGGGACGAGCTTGTTGCTCAGGTTGTACAAATCCTGGGTCATACGAAAGAGCACTGCCGATGCCGCAACCACCGTGCCGACCGAAACGGCTTGTTCCATCAACAACAACGCGCCCAACGCCATCACCAAAACCTGGGTCAGGCGTCCGCCTTGCATCGAAACCATCGCGGTGAGACTGGTGAGGAATTGCGCGTCCTGGCTTTTGTTTCCCAGGTCTTGCAAGCGTTGGCGAAATTCGCCGAGCAGTTCGCCTTCCAAATCGAACGCCTTGACCATCGGTTGCGCCAGCAAACGTTCTTGCAACCACGCGGCAAGGTCGCCCTGGGTTTGTTTGCGCTGATAGTTGGCTTGCGTGGTGAACGGCGCAATCTGTCCCGACA
The DNA here is from genome assembly GCA_903825565.1 of uncultured Anaerolineales bacterium. GTDB lineage: Bacteria > Chloroflexota > Anaerolineae > UBA4142 > UBA4142 > CAIKBD01. The sequence continues at coordinate 4,403 of CAIKBD010000474.1, forward strand.
ATAGCATCATCGTCGCAAACGTCGCCAGGGTCATCACCGCGAGTTGCCATTGGAACACCAACATCAAGGGTAGGTTGATGCACAAGCCAACGGCATCCAGCGCGGCAGTCGGAAGCGTCGTCGTCATCATCGTTTCCACATCGCTGAGGTCGCTGGTAAAACGCGCCACCAGGTCGCCCGTCTGCGCGCGTCCGTAATAACTGAGCGAGAGGCGTTGCAAGTGCTCGTACATTTGATAGCGCAGATTGTTGAGGATGCGCGCGCTGGTGCGCGACACCACGCGCGTGCTCATCAAGTTCGCGGCAACGTTCACGCCGAACAAGGCAAACACGGCTTGGGACAAGCGCCAAATTTCGCGGCGTTCGACCTGGTTGGTCACCAGGTCTACCATCACGCCCGGTCCCACCATCACCAACAGCGAGCTGAGGCGCATGATGGCAAAGCCGGTGAGAATGAGCGCGCTATCGCCGGGATAAACGCGCCAGTAACCGAGCGTGCGTTTGCCGGCATCGAACGCCTCGCGCATGGCGCGCACGGTTGCCTCGGCGGTGGGCGTGTCTTTGCTATTCAGCCAGGTTTGCAAAGTGAGCGGGTGCGCGGGCAGGGTAAGCGCAAACGCCGAACCTAGCGGCACGCCGGTGCGGACATGCAATTGCAATTGAGTGGAGCGCGATTTTATTTTCATTGTTCCTCGTTACTGGATGGGCTAATCACGCTAAAAATCCTAGCCGCGCGGTTGGCGTTTCGTTGTATGTTTTTTCATTTTCGATGCTCCTTGTTTTGAAGGTATGCCGCGTTCCTGGGATGAACGCGGCGTTTACGCATTTCGTTTTGCGCAGTTTGACGCACGAATCATCCGGGTTCGGCTAGTTCCTTTTTTTTACATTCGTCGAAACAACTTTGGTAGCACTCTGCGGCATGTCCGTCGTAGGGATAATGACAATCGTCCCGGCAATCCGTATCGCACGGTCCTCCTCCCCCTGCGCGCATCTGCGTGCGCACGCGCAGTTTCATCTTGGCATGTGCTTGGTCTGGCTGGATTTTTTTCATCTTGTATGCTCCTTGGATTTTATTCGACCACATCAACGAGACTGGAGGGTGAACACTCGTATGCCTCAGCGAGTTGACTTTGTTAATTAAATTTTCCTGCACTGATAACCGTTAGCCCATCTAACTGGTGCGGTACCCGCTGGACAACGGAAGCCAACCCGCTGGCGTGTGCGCACGCGCAGTTTCATCTTGGCATGCGCTGGGTCTGGCTGGATTTTTTTCATCTTGTTTGCTCCTTGGATTTTATTCAACCACATCAACGAGACTGGAGGGTGAACACTCGTATGTCTCAGCCGGATATTGGTTTGCACAGTTACGATAGCAGGCGAATATTTGGTCGCCAATTATTTTGCCCTGCCATGTAGCTTGATTGCATCCCGATAGGCAAGCATTCTCTTGGGGCGATGCCCGGTAACACACCTTGCCCGCGCGCACATTCACGCGCACGCATAGTTGTTGGTTGGTCGTTTGCGTTTTCATTGATTCAGCTCCTAGAGTTATGCACACTCGTATCGCTCCGCCGAATTTTTTTCATACACGCGCTAGTGCAGTCCTGTCTGACACCAATAGGATTTCATCGGATATTTCTTTTCACATAGTTTCCGGCAACCGGGGGTACTGCAACCATTTTTGCATTCAGCTTCTTGGGGCTGTACCCGATAACAGAAATCGCCCGCGCGCACATTCACGCGCACGCGTAGTTGTTGGTTGGTCATTTGTTTTTTCATTTCGTCGGTCTCCTTTTGTATTTTTGAATTTGCACTCGCAAGCTTGCGGCTTATTTTTATCTTCCGACCAGCGGAAAGAAATAAATCCACCACGTTTCTTGAATCGCAAAATTGGCGCGCGAGATGTCGAAAAAGATATTGTTCGCGCACGCCACGCGCACACGCGCCTGGGCGGTCGTCACATTCGGCGCGGTGACTGGAGCCGAGCCGGTGTTGGGCGCGTTGCTCGCAAGCGTGGTCGTAAACGTATTACCGCCATCGAGCGACAAATGAATGTTCACGTTCGCGCAATTCACCGGCGCGACATTCGTCGCCGCCACATTCCAGGTGACGACCTGGGAGGTGTTGCCGTTCCAAGTCACGCCCGCCGCATTTTGCGAGGTCACGCGAAATGGTCCGGCTTCACCGACCGTAATCGTGGAGGGCGCATTCGCCACGCCGCCCTTGCCATCGCGCGCGGTCAAGCGAAATTGCATCGTGCGGTTGATGGTGGGCAATGCTTCGCCCACGTTGGAATAAACCTGGGTCGCGTCCAGGATGGTTGCGAGCGCGGGCAAAGTGCGCGTGGGCAAGGTCGTCGGCGGGAGCGAGCGAAAGACAGGACGCGCGTTGCCATCGCCATCCGTATTCGGCAAACCAAATTGCGAGTTGTTCGTTTGCGTAATGGACACAAACGTTGGTCCCAGGTCAAACTCTTCCCAGGTATAGGTCAGCGCATCGCCATCGCCGTCGGTGGCAGAACCCGTGAGCGTGAACGGCGTTTGTTTGGGAATGGTGTAATTGGGGCTGGCAGTCACCACCGGAATTTGATTCGTCGTCGTGATCTGCTCGGTGCCGCACATGCCGCCCTGACTTGGGTTGGTGATAAAAGCAATCACTTCATCAAAACTAGCCGAATGAAAATAATCATCCGACTGCTCGGTGACATTTTGCGCGTCGCACGTGCCGGCATAACTCATGATCGTCGTCCCCGCGCCCGGTTCGTACGCGGTTCCGCTGGTCAGGTTGCTCGTTGAACAATTGCTATCACCCGTCACAATTCCGTTGAAGGTGTGATTCGCATTGAACGAGTGTCCGATTTCATGCGCGACCATGTCCACATCGAACGAATCGCCGGCGGGCGTGCTCTTGCCGGTAATCGCCGCCGCTTTCAGGTCCGCATTACACACCGAGCCACCTATACTCAAGCCACCACTCGTCGCGGCAAACACATGCCCCACGTCATAGTTGGCTGTGCCAATTTCCTTGTCGAGCGTGGTCTGGTTGATTTCGAGCGCCTGGGTATTTGTTTTTCCATTAAAGGGATCGGATGCCGCCGTATCGAAAATCACATTCGTGCCGGAGACCAGTTGAAAATCAATCGCAAACTCGCGCCGATAAATACCCGCCACGCGATTGACTGTCGTGACGATTGCCGCGAGCGCATTCGTCTTGTTGCCGAATTTTGCCGTGTAGGTGGACGTTGCCGCAACCGCGAGACGATACACGCGCAGGTGCGTGCCGTAACTCGCGGCGCGCGGGTAACGCAACGCGGTGGTTGGTGCACGACCGGGGATTTTCAGCGCGGGCAAGTCCTTGAACAGCGCGGCTTGCGGTGAGGTGTAATCGCGTTTGGCGTAACTGATGTACCGACTCGGATCAGTTCGGCTGTACGGATCAACATACACCGTGCCGCCTGCCGACAGAATCAAGGCGTGAAAACCGGCGGGCGTGCGGTCGAGCGCAACCGAAGCGGTGGGATCGTCAATGCCATAGCCGCGCCACGTTTGCAGGTTGGAAAATTGCGCGGCGATGGCGGGCGCGAGCAGGGCTGAATTTTCGATGCGAAATTTGCCGAACGTGCCATCGGGCAGAGGCAAGGTGAGCACCACCACGCGCGTGCGCGCTTGCGCCAGCAAACGGTCGAGGGTGCCCAGGTTCGCGGCGAGCGTACGGTATTTGCGCGGCGTGAGCGTGCGTTGCGCGCGCACCGATGCGCTCAGAGTCGCTTCGTTCAGATCGCTCCACACGCCGTCCGCCGAGGTACTTGCGGCTGGCGCGTTTGCCGGTCGCGCGACGTTTGGCGAATGATCTGTTTCGCTCGCCCACGCGAACGTAATGCTAAACCCAAGCACAATCAATGCGCCCAGGGTGATGCGAAAAAATTTAATCATGGTTGCCTCGCTAGTTTGATGATGACTCACCCCAGACTGGGTATGAATTGCGCGCTGGCTTGCACCCAGCGCACTGCCAGTTGCGTGCGTGATTGTGTGGCAGTTTTGACGAACACGCGCGTCAACGTGTTCTTGACCGTTTTTTCGCTGATTGCCAAATGGTACGCAATTTGTTTGTTGCTCGCGCCTGTCGCAACCAGTGCCGCGATTTCTTGTTCACGGCGCGTTAGTTGATTCATCTTTCTCTCCGCGTTAGTTTGTTGGGGTAGCGTTATAAATATCCGTCACAGATTGGTATTGCACTTGGGCAACGTATCCCCACATGCCTTGTGACACTGGGCTTGAAAGTCGGACGACTTGGTCTGACAGTTCGCGTGACAGTTGGCGCACAATTTTTTCAAGTGCTTGTCCTCCACCCCAGACCTGACGTGTGTCTGCACGCGCATTTGCTTGTGTGTTATTTTCATTGTGGTTGCTCCTGGTTTTTGATTTTGCGTACGCGCTTTGAGCGGCGCGATGCAATTTCTCGCGCCGCTCATCGGCATGACCATCCCGCGCAAACGATTAGCGACCGTTCGTCGGAATCATGAGAAATCCGCGCACCAATCCTTCAAAC
>CAIKBD010000475.1 GCA_903825565.1 uncultured Anaerolineales bacterium
GACCAAACGCACGGCGTCAGGATAATTATAGCGCAGGTTTTCCGCGACCTCGTGAATTTTTTTGAAATACTGCGCGGACGGATTGGGCAAACTGCGCGCCAGTTCGAACACGCGCGCACGCGACACGCCCGCCGCCGAAGTTGCCGACATGTAAATCAATTGGTGATAGAGATCGAACGGTGAGATCTCTTCAAAGTAACTTTTGACGGTGCGCTTCGGCGAGGACTTCGAAGACTTCATAGAAATTTTTCAACTTTCGTTGCGTGTGCAAACGTTGCAAAATTTTAGCGCGGCGTTTCAACTCGGTGTAGATGATTTTGCGTTTAAAGGGCGGGATGCCGCGTTTGAGCGCGATTTTTTCTTCGAGCAGGTAACTGTTCATGAAACCGGGAAAGTCGAACGTGTCGGTCGCCGGGTTCCAGCGGAACGCCTCGATGAAGGAGAAACTTTCCGAGGTCGGATCGTAGCCGACGATTTCGTTGATGCTCGTCACGCGGCGCACGGTGCCCTTGCCCGGCACCTTGACTGCCGCTTGAATCAGCACCGATTCCAGGTTGTCAATGTACGTTTTGGGAATATTGATCGGATCGCCGGACAAGCGTTGCACCAAGCGTTCCACGTTCGAGGCGTGGAAGGTGGACATGACGCCGTGCCCGGTCTGCATCGCTTGAAACGCAATCGCGCCTTCTTCGCCGCGAATCTCGCCGACGATGATGCGGTCGGGGCGTTGGCGCAACGCGGCTTTCAGCAGATCGAACATGCCCACTTCGGAGCCGGTGTTTTCCTTGCTCGACCCGCGCGTGGTTTCCCGAATCCAATTCTTGTGCGGCACCTGCAATTCCGGCGTGTCTTCAATGCTGACGATTTTCTTGTCCGGCAAAATGAACGTCGTGATCGCGTTCATCGTCGTCGTTTTGCCGGACGCCGTTGCGCCGACGACGAACATATTCATCCCCTCTTCCAAAACGAACGAGAGGTACGACGCCATCAAGTAATCCATCGTGCCGTAATCAATCAGTTCCATCACGCTGGTCGGGATGCCAGCAAATTTACGAATGGTAAAGTTACTGCCGCGCTTGGACACATCCGTGCCGTAGACGATGTTAATGCGCGAGCCGTCGGGGAGCACCGCGTCCACAATCGGGTTCCGCACCGTGACCGGGCGCTTGATCCACTCGCCCATCCAGATCACGAATTGGTCCACGTCCTCTTCCGTTTCGAATGTGATCGCGGCTTGCACGCTTTTGAAAATCTTGTGTTCGAGAAAAATCGGTCCCACCCCGCTGGTGGAAATATCTTCGATGGTATTGTCTTGCAACAAGGGCGCGAGCAAGTTAAAGCCGACTTTGTCGCGCACCATTACGTACCGCAGGGCATCCAACTCGCGCGGGGTCGCGTGGATTTTGTTCGGCGCGTTCGTCGTGCTCACGCTCACATCAATCGCTTTGAGCAGAGCCGTCTCTTTTTCCTCGTCCGTTTCTGCCGCGCCGATCTCTTCGACAAAATCCAGCAATTTCGTTTCGACCGGCGGGATGAGCGCGGAGAGATCAACCGTCATATGCGGCTCGATGGGCACGTAGGTGTCGCGCTCACCCTTGTCGTTGGGATAGATGTGGACGTACAAACCGCCGCGCACGGGATAGATCAAGTTGCGTCGTTCGAGGTACTGTTGATCGCGCGTCAGTTTGGCGTAATAGTCCGGCACGCCGATCTCGTCCATCGGCACTTGGTGCAAATAGTCGGCGAGCATCGCGCTGTTCTCGCATTGCTCCATCAACGACTTGGGGAGGATCGAACGCAACGGACAGCGGGGACCATGATCGCACCCGGATATTTTCTTTTCGAGCGGAAACGGCAATTGCAGGATCGCCATTGCTAGCCCTTAACCTTGTTGATCGGAATGACGCGGATGCCCCAGCCCGGCTCGACTTCAAAGCTGACGATGTTGCCGGTGGTTTGCTCCGCGCCGCGCACTTTGGTCACTTCGAGCGTCTTGACCAATTTGTTGCCCACTTCCTCGGTGCGGAGTTGCAGGTGCGCGTCGCACAGGGAGCGAATCCGCGTCAGCAATTCGCGCGTCAAGCCGTGCGAGTGAATGATCACGATCACGGTCGTGCCGTCCGCGCACAACCGTTTGCCCTCTTCAAAAAAGCCGAGCACTTCTTTATCGGAAGACGCGGGAATGGAAGAGGTCAGCGAGTCCACGAAAATCATTTCGCGCGCTTTTTCGTTTTTCATCGCCTTGATCAAAACGGTCGGCGCTTCGCGCCCCAAGCGCGAGGTTTCAATCGGGAAAATCCGCAGTTTGTCGAGCAGGAGATAATCCAAAATATCTAGGTTCAAGCTACGCATTTGCTTGACGAGACTCTTGACCGAGTTTTCGCTGGTGAAAAGCGAGAGCCGATAGCCGTCTTTCAAACAGCCGTGCATCATTTGTTGCGACAGCACGGATTTGCCCGCGCCCGAATCGCCTTCGATCAAGGTGAGCGAACCGAACGGCACGCCGCCGCCCATTTTTGTATCGAGGTCTTGATTGCCGGTCGAAATGAATTTGGTCGTCTTGTCGTCTTCGTCAATCAGCAACGGCTTGAGTTTGGTGATCAGTTCGGTGGGACCAAACGGTTTGATGAGAAAATCGTCAATGCTTGAGCCGGGTCCAATTTCGAGTTCTTCCAATTGGGCTTCGTCGGCAATCATCACGATCCGTTCGTGACTGGTGGCAGGGTCTTTGCGAATGTTCTTGCAAACGGTGTTGCCCTTCATATCCGGCAACTTGAAATCCACCATCACGAGGTCGGGTTGCTCGCGGCGGGATTTCGTCATCCCGTCTTGCCCCGTCAACGCAGACGCGACCAAGTAACCCTCTTCTTGCAAGGGGTACTTGATCAACTCGATCAATTGGGCGTCGTTTTCAACGACCAGAATTTTCTTTTGTTTCTTGTTCGCCATACGTTTTCAGCAGTAAATCCGTCCACGGCGGGGCACCGCAATGCTGTTCCCCTACGCAACGCCTTCGCCAATTTGCAAAGGTGAGCGAAAAACGTAGGACAATTTTGCAAAATTGTCCTACCCAACTACTTGGGCGAAAAATGTAGGACAATTTTGCAAAATCGTCCCACCCAACTACTTGGGCGAAAAACGTAGGACAATTTTGCAAAATTGTCCCACCCAACTAGTTTTAATCCAATTTTATTCTATCACGTTGGATCGGATTTGAGTAGGGGGATAAAAGTCATTTGACGATGAGCCAAACGGGGCAAAGCAAAGGCGGAGGCAAGGTGCCTCCGCCTGCCACATTCACACGGCAATGCCGGATGCCCAGAGCACGGCTTTAACGCGCTGGAGCAGTTCGCCGGCTTTGACCGGCTTGGTGAGAAATTCAAGCGCACCGACGTCGAACCCGCGATTGCGATCTTGGACGCGCATCGCCATTTGGTACGATTCCTTCACGTTCTCGTCCACGCCACCCTTGGCAGTTAGCATCAACACGCTGATATTTTCGGTGACGCCGTCGGCTTTGAGCCGGCGACACACTTCATAGCCGTCCATGTCCGGCATCATAATATCCAGCACGATCAAATCGGGCTTGAACTCTTTGGCTTTTTTCAAGCCCCCGTTGCCGTCGTACGCCACATCGACATCATAGCCATCTTTTTTGAGGACACCCGAAATGATCGTCACCGTCGGGCGATCATCGTCCACGCACAATACACGCGCTTTACCCATAACTAGCCCTCCTGCACCTGACGCGCGCGCGCCTCCCACGCGGGGTCGGCGTAAAATGCGCTGACGCGCGCCACCTCGCTCTGCAACGTCGTCAAATCGGTATGTCCGTTCGACACATCCCCGCGCTCGCCCATCGTTTCCAAGCGTTGCGCCACTTGCCCCGCGCCATTGCCGCCCAAGTTGCCCATCAACCCTTTCAAGCGATGCGCCTTGGCTTCGACGCCTTTGGCGTCTTGCCGCGCAACCGCCTCTTGCAAAAGTTGAATCTGCTCGGGGATTTCCGCCAGCGCCATTGCCGCCGCCTCGCGCAAAATATCCACGTCCCCGCCAACAATTTCAAGCGCGTCGCGCAAGTTGACCGGCGGCTCGGTCGCTACGGGTTCGTTTCGCGTGAAGAAAGGTTCGAGCGTCTTGTTCAACTCGTCTATCCGCACGGGTTTGGACACGTACCCGTCCATTCCCGCCGCAAGGCATTTTTCGTGATACTCTTTGGTCGCAAACGCCGTCATCGCCACGATGATCACATGCCCGCCCAACGTTTTTTCCTTTTCGCGAATCGTGCGCGTCGCGTCGAGACCATCCATTTCGGGCATCGAAACGTCCATCAAAACTAACTCGAAAGCTTGCCCCGCCGAGTCGCCGCGCGCAGTTTCGTATGCGCGCACCGCTTCCAAGCCGTTCACCGCCAACGTCACAGCGTGCCCGGCTTTTTTCAACGACGATTTGGCGATCAGTTGGTTCGTCGGACTATCCTCGGCAACCAGAATTTGCAACGACCGGGGCCAGGGTTTGCCGCTAACCACGCTCGGCGCGGCGGCGCTTTGGCTTTGCCGTTTCAACTTGACGATGAAATGAAAGACGCTACCCTTGCCCGTTTCGCTTTCGACCCAAATACGCCCGCCCATCAAGGTTACCAGTTGCTTGGCGAGCGCCAGCCCCATGCCCATGCCGCCAAACCGGCGCGTCGCTGAAACATCGGCTTGCTGGAACGGCTCGAAAATAATTTCGCGGCGATCTTCGGCGATGCCAATGCCCGTATCCTTAACCTGAAAATGCAAATCCGCTTCGCTGTCGTGCGCGGTCTCGACATCCACGCGCACCGCGATCTCGCCTTGCTCGGTGAACTTGATCGCATTCGCCACTAACGCCGAGAGCACTTGGCGCAACCGGTTCGCGTCGCCGATCACTTGCCGCGGCACCTGGGGCGCAAAGGCAGTCGAAAACTTGATGCCCTTTTCCGTTGCGCGCGCCCCCATCACTTCCGCCGTCCGCTCGAACGGCTCGGCAAGATCAAATTCTTTTTGTTCGAGATCAAGTTGACCGTTTTCAATTTCGGAAAATTCGATCACGTCGCTGATCAAACTCAGCAACGCGTTGGACGAACTCCGCACCGTGTTGAGGTACCCCAACTGCTCCGCGTTCAAATCCGTGCCCAGCACGAGATCGGTCATACCGATAATTTCGTGCAAGGGTGTGCGCAGTTCGTGGCTCATGTTCGCCAACAGATCACTGCGCGTTTTTTTAGCGTCCACGGCGCTGTGTTCAAGTTGCGCGATCTGCGTCTGCAACTGTTTGATTTCACCGACCGGGTTTTGCCCGCCACCCGCGCCGTTGCTAAACAGTTGCTTGACCTTGCTCACCAGCGTTGCGGGATCGTATGGCTTGGCAAGCAACGCTGGAATATTTGCGCCCGACGGCAAATCCACCATCTCATCTTTGCCACCCATCACGGCAACGGGGATCGCCGCCGTAAGCGGATCCAATTTCAATTTGCCGCACACTTCAAAGCCGCCCATCTGCGGCATAATGCTATCCACCAGGATCAAATCCGGTTTTTCGCTCGCCGCTTTGGTCAAACCATCTTTGCCATCGCCCGCCAACTGGACTTGGAATCCTTCCCGCTCCAAAACGAGTTTGGCACGCAACGCTTCGGTCCGGCTATCTTCGATAATTAAAATTCGAGGGGACATGGCTACTACCTCTCATTCTGGATTTCGGAACCGGCAGGCATTATGCCGCCGGCTTGGGCGCGCGCGCCGGAAATTTGATTTGCGCGACAGTGAGCACTTTGGCGATCAACTCCGCGCGAATTGTGTCGAACGCCTGCGCGCCGAGCGCGCTCGGTTTTTGCACGATCTCCAACGCGCCGGCGAGCAAGAGATCGAGACCTTGATGGATCATTTCGGCTTGCGTCACCGTGGTGACGACGACAATCGGCGTGGGCGTCGTCGCCATAATCTGCTGGGTCGCCTGGTAGCCGTTGAGGCGTGGCATGTTAATGTCCATCGTCACAACATCCGGCTTGAGTTGCGCCACCAACTCGACGGCTTCAGCGCCATCGGCGGCATAGCCCACCACTTGAATCCCCGGCGCGCCGTTCAAAATTGCCGCAATCGCTTCGCGCGTCGTTGCCGAATCGTCTACCACCACCACGCGAACTTTTGGCGCGGAATCCGTGTTGCCCGTTTCCAATTCAACTACTGTCATCTGCTTGTTCCCTCCACCGCGCACAGTTCCACCATTCGCGGCGCGATCCGCGCGAGCGGTTCCACCTGGGTCACTGCGCCCAGAGCCATGGCTTCCTTCGGCATTCCGAATACGACGCAACTTGCCTCGTCCTGGGCAATCGTCCACGCGCCGGCATTCCGCAACGCCACCATCCCTTTCGCGCCATCCGATCCCATCCCCGTCAAGATAATGCCTAGCGCCGCGCTCTCGTGCGAACGTGCCACGGCTTCAAACAACACGGTCACGGCAGGGCGAAAGCCGCCCACGGGATCGGTCTGACTCAATACGATTTTCCCAAAGCGGTCGGTCATGAGGTGGTTGCCGTCAGGCGCGATGTACACCGTGCCCGACGTAATCCGCTCCCCGTTTGCCGCCACCTTGACGCGCAACGCACACGCCGCATCCAACCAACTTGCCAAGCCCTCGACAAAACCGAACGAGATATGCTGGACGATCAGAATCGGCGTCGGAAAATTTGCCGGCAACGCGCCCAACAATTGATGCAACGCCGCCGGCCCGCCCGTCGAAGAACCGATGGCGACAATTTCGATTTTGCGCGCGCGCGCGTCCGCCGCGCTGGGCGACGGCATAACCGGCGCCGAGACGCTGGGGCGTGCCGGCGCGCTCACCGCTCGGGGGCGATGAATCACCTTGACCGCACTCATCAACTTGACTTGCGCGATCAGTTTTTCGGCGAACGCTTTATGCTTGGGCGAGGCAATCGCCGTCGGACGCATCAACACGGCGACGGCGCCGGCTTTAGTCGCCTGGGTCGAAATACCCAGGTCGCGCTCCAGATCAATACTCGTCACCACGACAATCGGCGCCGGGTTGCTCGCCATAATATTGGCAATGGCTTCCATGCCATCCATGCGCGGCATCCGAATGTCCATCGTAATCACATCCGGCTTTAACTGCTCCGCCAGCCGAACGGCTTCTTCGCCATTCGGCGCCTCCCCAATCACTTGTAATTCGGGATCGCTTTCGAGAATGAACCGGGTGCTTTGGCGCACCACGGCCGAATCGTCCACGACGAGAACACGAATCACACGCATCGCGTGCCTTCTTTAACACGGAAACCGGCGACCGTGCCCGCTTTCCGCGCAGATTAAATCAGTTGGGCAATCGTTTGGAGCAAATTCGCTTGATCGAAATTGCTCTTGATGATGTACGCGTCCGCCCCCACTTCAATGCCGCGCTCCTTGTCCGCGCGTGAATCGAGCGAGGTGACAAGTACGACCGGAATCTTTTTCAACTTGGCATCTTGCTTCACTGCCGTCGTCAATTCAAACCCGGTCATGTGCGGCATCAGCACGTCCGACACAATCAAATCGCAACTGCCGTTTGCCGTGAGCAAGTTCAACGCCTCGCGGCCATCGGTGGCAAGCACCACCTTATAGCCGGCAGTTTCCAAAATATTCTTTTCCAACGTGCGCGTGCTCAGCGAATCGTCCACCACCAGAATCGTGCGCCGGACCGTCGCCTTCGCCGCGCTCTTGCTTTCCGCGCGCGCCGCCGCCGCCGCGCGATGCTCCGCGCCGCGCGCCGACTTCATCAAGTCCGACGGATTGAGCGTCATGACGACTTGACCCGATCCCAGGATCGTTGCACCCGCCACATTCCGCACACGCGCCAATTGCTTGCCCAGCCCCTTGACCACCGTCTCCTGCTGACCCACGACGTTATCCACGAGGAACGCGATACGCTTTTTCGCCGACGCCAAAATCACCGCGGGCACACGCGCTTGGTCATCGCCCGGGGTTTGCATCGCCGCGTCCGTCCGTTCCAAAATGGTTGCCAGGCGCACGAGCGATACCGGCTCACTGTCCACGACAATCGCTTGCCGTCCTTCGACGCTCGCAATATCCTTGGGCTGAATCCGCAAAATGCGTTCCACCGCCGAAATCGGAATCCCGTATGTTTGCGCGCCGATCTGCACGAGCAACTGCTGGGTCGTCGCCAACGTGAGCGGCAAGGTGAGCGTGATCATCGTGCCCACGCCGAGCGTAGACTCGATATCCACTTGCCCCTGCAACGCCTCGACGTTTTTACGCACAACATCCATGCCCACGCCGCGCCCGGAAATGTCGGTGATCATCGCGCTGGTCGAAAGCCCCGCCGCAAAGATCAGGCGCAACGTTTCATCGTCGCTCAATGCCGCGGCTTCGTCCGCGCTCAGAATGCCGTTTTTGATCGCCGCTTTTTTCACCCGGTCGCGGTTAATGCCCGCGCCGTCATCCGTCACTTCGATGACAATGTTGTTGCCCTTTTGGAACGCCTTGATCGCCACCGTGCCCTGCGGGGGCTTGCCGGCTTGCGCGCGCTCCGCCGGCGTTTCGATGCCGTGATCCACGGCGTTCCGCAACAAATGGATCAACGGGTCTTTGATCTCTTCCAAGACCTTGCGATCCAATTCCGTCTCCGCGCCTTCGAGCGCCAGTTCGATTTGCTTGCCATTGTCGCGCGTCAAATCGCGCACCATGCGCGGCAGGGCGTCAAAGATCGTCGAGACCGGCAACATGCGGACTTTCATCACACTCTCGCTCAAATCGTTCGTCACCCGCGAGAGGTGCAACGCATCGCGCGAAAAGCCGCGTTGCAAATCGCTCAACTGAGCGATCAGGGCGCGCATGCGCTCCTGGGTTTGATCGAGCAATTTGACGAGCGGGCGCACATCCTCGCGCGTATTGTCGCGCCAGAGATCGCTGTTTGCCGCGCGCGCCTTGAGCAGTTCGCGGTTCCACTCTTCAATCGCGCGTTCCGTCTCCACGACTTCGTGCAAGCGCTGATCGATTTTCAAGCCGGCGACCAGCAGTTCCCCGGCTTGCGTCATCAGGGAATCAATTTTGGTCGTCGTGACCCGGATCGTTTCTTCGGTGGTCGAACCAAAACTGCGCGCTTTACGCCGCTCCTCGCCTTGATATGTCTTGCTCTTTGGTTCGTTGCTGACCGCACGCACTTCCGGCATCGGTTCCTCAACGGGCGCAGCGGCGAGCGGCTGAACCGCCGCCACGGGTGCAACCACATCGGGTTGCGGGGCAGGGGTCGCCGCGACCGCCGGTTCGACAGTGAGTGCGCTTGCCGGTGAAGCGGGCGGGACTGGCGGCGGTGGCGCGGCAAGCGCCTTGCCCTGTTGCGCCGCTTCCAACCGCGCATAGAGCGCAACCAAATCTAACCCGTGCGGTTTTTCGGCGAGCGCAGAATCCACGATGACACTCACCGCGTCAATGCCGGCGTACAGCACATCGCACAATTCGCGCGTGAGATTCAATTTGCCGCCCCGCGCCATGCCGAACACATCTTCCAATTTGTGCGCCGTCGTCTCGACCTCGGCAAAGTCTACCGCGCCTGCCGCGCCTTTCAAACTGTGCGCTTCGCGGAAAATTTCTTCGAGCAGACTCGCGCGTTCGTCGCCTTCGGGGTTTTGTTCGAGCGCGAGCAACACCCGGTTCATCGCTTGAATATGCTCCGCCGCTTCGATTTTAAAAGTCGCGCGCAGTTGGCGCATGAGGTCGTCGTCAAGTTGAAACATAGGTTTCTCCGTTGTTGGGGACCAAGGCATCTAGAATAATTATATCCTATCTCGATCAATTTTTGAATTGCCGAAAATCGCCTTTGGTATGCATGGGAATCGCGCCCATCGCGCGCCGCAACGCGCGAATCTTGTCGCCCATTTCCGCCGCATTCTCGTTCCCCACCCGCGAACTGGCTGTGATCGAAACCCAATAGGCGAGGTACCACAAATCGTGCGGACACATTTCCGCCGGTTTGTGATCCAGATGCCGCGCGCACTGGCGCGATAGGAACGCCGCCGCTGTCACAACATTGCCAAAGTAGGGTGTGACAATTTTTAAAACTTGTTCATATAGTTTCATCGTGCTCCCCCCTGCCATCTTTTCCCACTCTCCGCTCACTGCCGATTGGCTCGCCGCAACGTTAACCGGAAAGAGCGTGCCGGCGAGTAAGCGACCGGTTTTACATTCGGTATTGCGCAACCGTCTGCTTGAGTTGCTCCGCCAGCGCGTTCAAATCCTGCGCGGCTTTTTGCGACTGCATCGCGCCGCTCGCCGATTGTTGCGCCGCCTGGTTGATATCGTTCATCCCCAACACAATTTGATCCAAGCCGATGGTTTGCTGTTCCACGCCGGCGACAATCTGTTGCGCCGCTTGCGCCGACTGTTCGACCACCGTCGCCAGGTCGTTGATCGTTTGCGCGGTCTGGCTCATTTGCGCGATCCCGGCTTGCACACCCTTTGTCCCTTGCTCCGTCGCCATCACCGCTAGGTTCGTCGCTTTTTGAATGTCGCCCAAAATCACTTTGACTTGCGCCGCCGCTTGCCGCGACTGCGCCGACAAATTTCGCACCTCGTCCGCCACCACGCGAAAGCCCTTGCCCGCTTCGCCGGCTTGCGCCGCCTCAATCGCCGCGTTCAGCGCGAGAATGTTCGACTGCCCGGCAATGTCGCTCACCGTGTCAATGATCGCGCCGATTTGTTGGGTTTGTTCGGAGAGCGCGAGAATGTTTTCGGCAATCGCTTCGACTTTGGCGTGAATGTCATCCATGCCGACGCGCGAGGCATTCGCCGCGTTGGCGCCGCGTTGCGCCACCTGCGCCGCCCGCCCGGCTTGCTCGGCAACGCCTTGCGCGCGTTGCGCCACTTGCTCCGCCGAAGATTTGATCTCGCGCACGGTCACGCTGATCTGATTGACCGCGCTCGCTTGCTCGCGCGTCGTGCCCGCCATTTGGGTGGACGCCGCAAGAATTTGCGCCGTCGCTGAACTCATCCCCATCGCGCCTTGCCGCGTTTGCGCCGCCATCGCGCGTAACCCGGCAAGCATTGCGCCGATGCTTTTGTACAGCGCGTCAAAGTCGCCGCGGTGCGAGCCGTTCATCTGCACCGTCAAATCGCCGCGCGCGACCTGCGCCAACACGCGTTCGGTCTCACGAATCGGCGTAATCACACCGTCCAGCGTCGCGTTGACGCCGACGACAATCTTGGCGAAATCGCCGCCGTGCTGGGTTGCATCGGCACGCGTGCCAAGTTTGCCTTCCACCGCCGCTTGCGCCAGCGCGTTGACATCAACCAGCAAAGCCGCCACCGCATCACGCGCCTGGCGAAAACTATCGTTCAGCCGCGCGTAATTTTCCCAGATCATGCGCGAATGTTCGTCCGCCTCCGCCATGTGTAAATCGAGATCGAGATTGCCTTCTGCCAACCGTTGCATATTGCCGGTGAGCCGCGCCAGTTCGGCGCGCGTAAACTCGTTGCGCCGGGTCGTGGGCGTCACGTCGCGCATCACTTCAATGTGCCCGATGGTTTCGCCGCGCGTGTTCCGCACGTATGCCGAGTCCACCTGGAAATGGCGACCCTGGCTTTCAAA
>CAIKBD010000476.1 GCA_903825565.1 uncultured Anaerolineales bacterium
CCAATCTTCTCCTCCATGTTTTCCGCGAAGTAGCGCTCCATTGACGCGACTGCAGCTTTAGTGACTTCCTTTGGCAGTTTCAACGGCAAGCGTTACTGGCAGGCGGGGGAATTGGCGGGAAAATGCCAAAGGTAGAATCCGCCGTTTGGCGCTGAATCCCATGAGGCGGGGCAACGCCCCCGCCTGTCCAGTGCACGCAATGTTGGGCTGCGACTGCCTAAAACCGATTATGTTTTCTTGCTCTCTTTTGCTTGTGGTTTGGTTTTTTCAATCAACTGGCTGACATGCTTTGAAAATTCGGGCTGATAGTTATTTTTAACTTTATCCCAATGTATCCAAAGTTTTTGTTCCTTGACGAACACTTCAAGGTCATTTGCCCAGCCCCGATAAATATTCTCATCCAATAAACCTTTTGACTTTTGGTAATAAATATTTTCATGGTGTATCAACCACCATGTCAGTAAAGACGTATACCGATATTTGTCTACTTCATCCATTTGAGCATATTTCTTTGCTCCAGAAACCCAAAGTTCCGCCATCTGCTTGTCTTGAATTAGTTGCATATTGAATGGCGAAGAAAGTTCTACCAGAGATTGATTATTTGCCGCTCTGGTGAGTTTGCTGTTTTCTCGTAATTCACGCCAAATAAAATAAACGGAAATGACAACGAAAACTGCCTCAACGATGGTTGCTATGCTTGCAAGGTCGCTTAGAGTCATAGAACTTGCTTTCCTTTATCGATGTGTTCAATAAGAGCAATTATGCAAATGCAATATCCGTAAATATTTCATGTGACCAGCAGCCCAAGAGCGGCGGATTAGCCGCGAGGGCGAGCCGCGAAGCGAGCGAGACCGAGTCGGCTGCATCCGCATGTTCGACGGCGCGAAGCGCCGAGAACTGCGGATGATAATCCGCCGCTCCGTTCGAGCGGCGCGAAGCGCCCGCTCGAACTATGTATTAGACAGCAACTTCACCACTTATCTTAACCACAATTCCCATTCCGTGATTGCCTACGGGAGATGCAAGACCTCCTGAGAGTAGAATGGGGGATGTCAGCCAATCCATCCCACTCTTCAGGAGGTAATTTGATGTTATCCGACATCCAAGCGTTCGTCAATTGGGTGCGCCGCCGCAATCCCAGTGCGCGCACTTGGCGCGATTACCAGTACGACCTCAAGCAGTTTGTCCACGTTGTCGGTGACCTAGCTCCCAGTTCCATCACTCTGCACGACATTGATCGTTTTGTAACCCAGCAAGCAGAACACGGGTGCAAACCTTCCACAATCAATCGCCGGCTTGCCGCACTTATGTCATTCTACACCTTTCTCTCCGATGACGACCCAGCTCTCGTTTGTCCTGTCTTGCCACATCGTCACATGTTGAAAGAACCACAACGGCTTCCGCGCCCCGTGCAACCAGAGGACCTGGGAAAATTCTTTGCTGTAATGCAGAGTACTCGCGACCGCGCGATGTTCGTCTTGATGTTAAGATGCGGACTCCGCATCGCCGAAGTCGCGGGGCTGCAACTCCCCGATCTCTATCTGGATGAACCGCGACCGCGTCTCGTTGCACACGGCAAAAGTAGCAAAGAACGCACCGTGTATCTTTCCCCGCAAGCCGAGCGAACGTTACGTGCATATCTCGCTGAGCGTCAGCGCGCCGTCTCCAATTTCGTTTTTCTCAGTTACCAACTCAAGGGCTTATCCACTACCGCGATTCACAAGCGGTTGATGCGCTATCGCATTCAAGCCAAGGTGACGCTCACGGCTCATCGTCTGCGTCACACGTTTGCCAATGATCTGGTCAGCGCCGATGTACCGGTGACCAGCATCCAAAAATTACTGGGACATTCCTGGCTTGAAACCACGCAGACCTATGTTTCTGCCAACGATCATCAAGTGCAGGAGGATTTGACGGTGGCGTGGCGTAAATTGGAGGACTGGCAATGACGACGGAATTCACATCGGCGGCAGCACGTTATGATTCTATCCTTCACGGCGCGCATCATCGGCGTCTGCCATGCGAACACCGAATACCTCAACCCACAAGTGCGTGGCTCCCTGAGAATGTGGAATTACTCGAACGCTATTATCAGTGGCTTACCAGCGGTGGTGCGTCTCTCGAAGCATCGCATCATTTGTATTTGCCGATGGCAGGACATGTCCTGGGTCTCAATCTCAAACCGCATTCGCAACTTGATCTTGACGTGGACTTGAATTGCGCGGTGGAGTACATCCAGTCCAAGCAATTAAGCCAAGCGTGGATTCACAATTGTCGCCAAGCCCTCTACAAGTTCCGCCGTTTTTTACGGCAGGAACGCGGGCAACACGTCGTTACCTTCCTACCGCCCAATCCACAACGCTATTGCAAAGGACTGCCGGATTGGTTAATCGAACAACTAGAACGCTATTTGCACGTTCAAGAACGGAACTGGCGACCAGCGCGGGTGAATCAGCAAGCAATGCGCTTCTGGGGTAACTACACACGAGTGTGGCGTTGGTTGTTTGAGCATCACTTCATTCAGGAAATTAGCGACATCAAACGTAAATATCTGCTCGACTATATCGATGACCAATTGAAAGCGAAATACGCGACAACGACGATCAACAACGCCTTGCGATGCTTTCACGAGTGCCTGCTCTTTTTGCAGGAACAAGGGTATCGCGTCCCGCAGAGTTTGCTCCGCTTGCCCACACTCAAAGAACCCGACGCTTTGCCGCGTTTTCTCACGGATGAGCAAGTGCGTCTCGTACGAGACGATTTGGAAAAGCGCGTGACCCAGGATCAGTTATCTTCCCATCGCCGTGATGCGTTGTTGGATCGAGCGGCGTTTTATCTGATGTGGCACGGCGGTTTGCGCCTGGGTGAAGTCGAAGAACTGCGATTGGAAGACCTTGACCTGGGAGGGCGCAAACTGATGGTGCGTCAAGGGAAGGGCAGAAAAGATCGCACGGTTTATTTCACCGATACCGTCGTGCGTGTGCTAAAAGAGTATCTTGAAGTACGTGGTTTGGGACCGAGTGATCACGTGTTTCTGTATCGCAACCTGGCAGTGCACAAGGATTTGATTTCGTCGCACATTCGGTATGCGGGTCAGCGGGTCGGTGTCAAGGTTTCGTCGCATTGTTTGCGGCATACGTGTGCCACGCAACTCTTGAACGCAGGTTGCCGCATCACTTCGATCCAGAAATTGCTGGGGCATCGTCAAATCGACACAACGATGATTTATGCGCGCGTGCATGATCGCACCGTCGCCGAGGATTATTACGCAGCGATGAACAGCATCGAAAAATGCCTGGATCCAAGCCCCATTGTCAATACGAGCGTTCAGTCGGTCTGTGTGAACGAGCAAGTGCAACTGCTGGAACTCGTTAGCCAGTTAGCAGAACCACAGTTGGAATTGAACACGCGATTGACCCTGGTTGAGCAGATGCGTCAAGTACTCAATGGCAAGCCAGCAGAGCAAATCGAATTGGCTTAGGCAATCAGGTCGTAATAGAATCAGAATCGCCGGTCGGAGGGTAGAGCAATGCTGGAGACAGTCGCAGACCGACTCGAGCGCCGCACCGGCGACGGTCCAACTGGGCAGAGTCATCCTTGGCTCTGCCCACCGCGTTTCGAGTTGCACTGTCTGCAAAGCGATAAACTCAGGACTGGCTTGGCAAAGAATCTCGCTCAATATGAGCACGCCAACTAATTATTTGGCAAGTCACCAATTACCGTTTTCAACCACTCTGGCGCATGATTCCAATAGCGTCTATCCGCATCATTGTAATAACCAGCCAACTTCCAATTGGCGTCCATTTTCCAGAAGACATACGTGCCACAACGACTTAGTGTTCCTGAGCGCACTATTGTACCCTGAAGAGTAATCTCATCAAAAGTGTTTGTTGTACAAGCCCATGCCTTTAATCGTGCGGATGAGTACTCGATGACTGTTACATCATTGACTGTTGCCGAGGTAGTCAAAAGTCCACTGACGCCTTGGTGAGAGGTTGGTATTCCCATATAGTCTGCCCATTGTTTTGTTGCCAGATCATACTTTAGAGTCGGGTTAAGTGCTACATTAGCACTTAACCAAGAGCTTTCATATTTTTGAATTACCGTTCTGACCTCTTCACTTTCTGTGTCTACACAGCCAATCATTATCATTCCCCACATAGTCGCCAGCATGGCTATTAGCACAGTTTTTGTTTGCAAGTTACCAATGTGCTTGTAACCTACTATTTCCATGTTTTATACTGTACTCCTGGGTTATACTGTCCCTGCAGCCCTAACACTTTTAGGGAAAGAGGCATCCAGTCAACGACAGTGGCGGCATGTCCGACGTTCCTTCCCGACTGCCTTATCTCCGCATCGCTCTGAACGCCGAATGCATGCCAGGTGGCTAAGTTGAATATTGAAGATCCATCGAACGGTCCACCCAAGTCTTTCATACCTTCATTTGCTTTCAGCCATTTAGCTCTGATAATCCCAGCTTCAAGATTGGCGGCTAGATATTCAACATTCATTTCATCGTTAAGCAGTTGCTGACCCAATTCTAACCACTCGTGCTTGAAGTCTGGAGCGGGGTAACGTACTATTTCGGGAGTATGGATTCGTACATCAACCTTCACGCATTCGCCCAAGGAACTGCAGGTTTGCCCGCGTCGGAGATTCATTGCTGTTTTCAATGAAATGTTGCCGATTCCTACTGTCGCAGTCTGAGGCGGCAACTTTGATCCGCCCATCGCGGAACCGAGTATCTGTCCAACACTTAGCTCAATAAATGTTTTCCAATCTCCTGTGTCTATAGCCTCTTCGAGGAGGTGTCCAGAAGTCAAGCAGCCGACGCGTACAGACCAGTTTTCAATTTCTTGCTTCCACGAATCTGACGGTGAATAGGGATTCCCAATTCGACTTTCTCCCACGATCAGTGCTGCCGTTAACGCAGCTAAAGCATTGTTGTCAATGTTTGAACCCGGACGATTATGCCGGGAAGCACTAAAGACAATTGCACTCTTTAATGCGTGAAGGTAAGTTTGGGCCGCGCAATTCCATTCCGGCTCTGCGGTCTCGTAACAGTTCGGAACTGCTGGCGGAGTTCCGGGAGGAGGTACAGGAGGATTGGGATGCGGTGGTGGAGGACAGATACCTCCGGCTGTACACCCTTGCAACCCGGTTGGATCTGTGTAGTTGACTGGATTGTTGTAAACGTACGTGTAGCGATTCAGACTTTGCGGATTCTCAAAGCTGGCTATAATGGGGTCAGGCTGTATCCACTGGTTAAGATAAGCTGTATAATACCCTTGCCTGGGATATTATACAGCAAAAACCGATAGGGAGGCAAATGCAATGGAAAACCAATCCATTGTCCCCAAACCCCGAAAACTGCTTGAGCAGGTTAGCGATGCTATCAAAGCATTGCATTACTCGTCCCGCACAGGTGACAAAAATGAAAACACCTTGCGATGAGCCTGGGTCGCAAGGTGTTTTTCGTTTTACATCCGTTCGATGATCGCGTCCGCCATCGCTTGCGTGCTGAGCACACGCTCGCCGGCTTGCGCGATGTCGGCGGTGCGGCAACCGTCGCTCAGCGCGCGATCCACCGCGCGCTCGATCATCTCCGCTTCGCGCGGCAAATTCAGCGAGTGGCGCAACAGCATCGCCGCACTCAGAATCGCGCCAATCGGGTTGGCGATGCCCTTGCCCGCAATGTCCGGCGCGGAGCCGTGAATCGGCTCATAGACGCCGAGCGCGCCCGCGCCCAGCGACGCCGACGGCAACAAGCCCATCGAGCCAACGAGCACCGCCGCTTCATCCGTCAAAATATCGCCAAACATATTCTCGGTCACAATCACATCGAACGACGCCGGCGCGACGACGAGCCGCATCGCGCACGTATCCACGAGCAAGTGATCGAGCGTGACCGCCGAGTACGCGAGCGCGGTTTGCGTCGCAATCTCGCGCCACAACTTGGAACTTGCCAGCACATTCGCCTTGTCCACCGACGTGACCCGCGCGCGGCGCGCGCTCGCCATTCGGCACGCCAAATCCACAATGCGCCGAATTTCGACATCGGTGTATTCGAGCGTGTCAATCGCACGCTTGTGCCCATCTTGATCGAACCGCCCCTGGGGCTTGCCGAAATACAACCCGCCGGTCAATTCCCGCACAACGATGAAATCCACGCCGGCGAGCTTGTCCGCGCGCAACGGCGACGCGTGTGCGAGCGCGGAATGCGGCTTGACCGGGCGAAGATTCGCGTACAGCCCCAACCCTTTGCGGAGGCCCAGCAAACCTTGCTCCGGGCGCACCTCGCCGCGATCCCATTTCGGCCCGCCGACTGCGCCGAGCAACACCGCATTCGCGTTGCGGCACGCGTCGAGCGTTGCCTCGGCGAGCGGCGTGCCGGTCGCGTCAATGGCGCACCCACCGATGAAATGTTCCTCAAATTCAAAATGATGACTAAACTTGGCGGCGATCCCGTTCAAGGCGCGAACCGCTTCGGCGGTCACTTCGGGCCCGATGCCATCGCCGGGCAGGGTGATGATTTTGGCGTTCAAACTAAACTCCGATTTGATTGCAGATTTCAGTAGTCAGTAGCCGGTAGGCAGTAGTCAGTAATCTGCCCACTGACTACTGCCCACTGACTACTGCCTACTCACTACTGACTACTCGCAACTGTAATTCCGTACTCCACCGCATCCGCGAGCGCGAGCCACGACGCTTCGATGATGTTCGTGCCCGCGCCGACCGTACTCCAGCGTTGCACATGATTCGCCGTGTCAATCATCACGCGCGTCGTCGCGCCGGTGCCGGCGTCGCTATCGAGAATCCGCACCTTGTAATCTTCGAGTTGAAAATTATCAATCGCCGGATAAAGCGGGCGCAACGCCTTGCGTAACGCAAAGTCGAGCGCGTTGACGGGACCGTTACCATCGGCGACCGTATGCACGATCTCACCGCCCGCCGGCACGCGCAGTTTGACACTCGCTTCCGCGAACATGCCGCGCCCCTCGCGGTGCTCGACCACCGCCATAAAGTCCAGCATCTCGAACGGCGCGCGATAATCCGGTTGTTGCCGGCGCAACATCAATTCGATGGATGCTTCTGCCCCTTCAAAGTGAAAACCGCG
The DNA here is from genome assembly GCA_903825565.1 of uncultured Anaerolineales bacterium. Taxonomy (GTDB): domain Bacteria; phylum Chloroflexota; class Anaerolineae; order UBA4142; family UBA4142; genus CAIKBD01. The sequence goes on from CAIKBD010000476.1 coordinate 7,118, forward strand.
CGCTTCCAGTTCCTTGATCTGTTGCAAAACTTCTTTCGCGTTTTCCACGTCACCCAGGTTCAACTCTTCCGCTTTGCTCAACACATTGCCCTTGCCGGACAATTCCGACACGAGCACGCGCGCTTCATTGCCAACGAGCGTCGGATCGAGATGCTGGTAACTCATCGCGTTGCGCCGTTGCGCGGCGACGTGGATGCCGCCCTTGTGCGCGAACGCCGAGCGGCCGACGAACGCGGCGTGATCGTCCGGCGCGAGGTTGGCGATTTCGGCGACGGCGTGCGAGAGTCCCATCAACCGCGCCAGGTGTCCCGGCTGCACGCACCGCAGATTCAGTTTCATTTCGAGATCGGGAATGATCGCGCAGAGGTTCGCGTTGCCGCACCGCTCGCCATAGCCGTTGATCGTGCCCTGCACCAAGTTGCACCCGGCGCGCACCGCCGCAAGCGAATTGGCAACCGCCAACTCGCTGTCGTTGTGCGCGTGGATGCCGATGGAGGTGTTGGGCAAAGCCGCGCGCACCGCGCACACGGCATCCTCGATTTCCCAAGGCAAGCGTCCGCCGTTCGTATCGCACAACGTGATCGAGTCTGCGCCGCCGGCAACTGCCGCGCGTAACGTCGCCAACGCATACGCGGCATCCGCGCGATAGCCGTCGAAAAAGTGCTCGGCGTCGTAAATCACTTCGCGTCCCTGCGCCTTGATGAACGCGGCGGACTCGCGGATGAGCCGCAAGTTTTCGTCGAGCGTCGTTTGCAACACGTCGGTCACGTGCAACGTCCACGTTTTGCCAACCAGCGTCACGACCGGCGTCGCGGCATCCACCATCGCGCGCAAGTTCGCATCGTCCGCCGGCGCAGTGTTGGGGCGGCACGTCATACCGAACGAGGCAAGCTTGGCGGTTTTGAATTTCACGGCTTTGGCGCGCTCGAAAAATTCCACATCTTTGGGATTCGAGCCAGGCCAGCCACCTTCGATGTACGCCACGCCGAATTCATCGAGCAAGCGCGCGACGCGGAGTTTATCATTGACCGTCAGCGAAATGCCTTCCCGTTGCGAACCGTCGCGGAGGGTCGTGTCGTAGATTAAAATGTCCATAGTTTGATTTTCGATCTGAAATCACAAATTGGCGGTCGCCTCAAATCGCGCAATTTCTTTTTCGCGGGCAAGTAGATAGCCCATCTCGTCCACGCCTTCGAGCAAGCAGGTTTTGGAAAACGCGTCAATCGGAAAACCGACCGTGCGGCCGCCCGGCAACGCGAGCGTCTGCGCCGCCACATCCAGCGTCAATTCGACGTTGGGAATTTCTTCGACGAGATCAAACAGTTCCTGATGCGTCGCCGGATCGACGACGATGGGCAACAAACCATTCTTCAACGCATTGTTGCGAAAAATATCCGCGAACGACGTGCTGATCACAGCGCGAAAACCAAACCCGGTCAACGCCCACACGGCGTGCTCGCGGGAACTGCCGCACGCAAAGTTGTCACCGGCGAGCAGAATTTGCGCGCCCTGTGCCAGCGGCTGGTTCAGCACAAAATCCGGTTTGGGCTTGCCGTTCGCATCGTACCGCCAATCGGCGAACAGGTTCGCGCCCATGCCGGCTTTGTCAATCGCTTTGAGATAACGCGCCGGGATGATCTGGTCCGTGTCAATATTTTCGTGCGCAAGCGCGACGACGCGCGCAGTGAGTTGAGTTAGTGGATTCATCTTTTCTGATTTCTGCTTTTCGATTTATGATTTATGATTTACTCCTAGCCCGTTCGTTCAAATCATAAATCCTAAATCATAATTCATAAATTCCTTGGGTCTGCCACCGCGCCGGCAACCGCCGCCGCCGCCGCCGTGAGCGGCGATGCGAGCAACGTGCGCCCGCCCTTGCCCTGTCGCCCTTCAAAATTGCGATTGCTCGTGCTGACCGAGTACTGTCCCGCCTGCAACTGATCGCCGTTCATCGCAATACACATACTGCAACCGGACTCGCGCCACTCGCAGCCCGCCGCGCGGAAAATTTCGTCCAGCCCTTCCTGCTCCGCCTGCCGTTTGATCGCCTGCGAGCCGGGCACGACGAGCGCGCGCACATGCGGCGCAACCTTGCGCCCTTGCAAAACCGACGCGGCGAGCCGCAAATCGGAAATGCGCGAGTTGGTGCAACTGCCGATGAACACGACGTTGATCGGCTGTCCCAGCATCGCTTGCCCCGGTTTCAAATCCATGTACGCCAGCGCCTTTGCCAACGCTTGCTTTTGGCTCGCGTCCGCGATCTGCGCCGGATCGGGCACGCGCCCGGAGATCGGCACGCCCATACCTGGGTTCGTGCCGAACGTGATCATCGGTTCGAGCGCGCTGGCATCGAGCGTGATCGTCTTGTCGTACTGCGCGCCGGGATCGCTCGGCAGTTGCCGCCACCGGGCGAGCGCGGCGTCCCACGCCCCGCCTTGCGGCGCAAACTCGCGCCCGGCAAGATAATCGAACGTCGTATTGTCCGGCGCAATCATCCCCGCGCGCGCGCCGGCTTCAATCGTCATGTTGCACACGGTCATGCGCGCATCCATCGAAAGCGCGCGAATCGCCGCGCCGGTGTACTCGAACACGTGCTCCGTACCGCCGCCGATTCCGATCTGCGCGATCAGCGCGAGGATGATGTCTTTGCCGGTCACGCCGCGCGGCAACACGCCGTCCACGCGCACCTCGCACGTTTTCGGGCGGCGTTGCAGTAAGCATTGCGTCGCCAGCGTGTGCCCCACTTCGCTTGTGCCAATGCCGAACGCAAGCGCGCCGAACGCGCCGTGCGTCGCCGTGTGGCTATCGCCGCAGACAATCGTCATCCCAGGTTGCGTCACACCCAGTTCGGGCCCGAGAACATGCACGATGCCGCGCTGGGAACTATTGACGCCGTACAAGCGCACGCCAAATTCGCGCGCGTTCGTCTCCATTTGCGCGACCTGCCGCGCGGCAGATTCATCCATCGCCGAGAGATCGGGGATCGTCGGAATGCTGTGATCAATCGTCGCCACGGTTTTATCGGGGCGACGCACCGGGAGTCCGCGTGCGCGCAATTCGTCGAACGCTTGCGGCGACGTGACTTCGTGGACGAGGTGCAAGTCCACGTAGAGCACCGCCGGGCTATTTTCTTCCTGGGTCACCACATGCGCGTCCCAAATTTTGGCGAACAGAGTGCGGGGTGAATTTGGCATCATTCCGCTTCCGTTGGCGCAGGCGCGGGAACCGCGCTAACCGTGGTGGGCAAATGCAACATGCTGTGCCACAACGCGGAAATGTCCCACAAGTTGGTGTGATCGCGCATCTCCACGAGCGGATCGAGCGCGCGATGTTCCACGTCCGGTTCTTCGGGGGTCATGGGATTCGGTGTAGTCATTGCAAAATCTCCTTCTGGTTCTGCGCGGACGATTGCCCGCGCGCTAAAACTCCGTTCAACTTGCCGCGACGGAAAATTGCGCGTGCACGCGCGGCGTTTGTTTATCGGCGACAACCAATTTGTTGAGCGCGGCGAGATACGCCTTGGCGCTCGCCACGATAATGTCCGTGTCCGCCCCGTGCCCGCCGAACGTGCGCGGTTCGGGTTCGTTCGATTGCAAGCGCACCGTCACTTCGCCGAGCGCGTCAATCCCTTCGGTAACGGCGTGAATCGAAAATTCGAGCAAGGTGCAGGGCGCATTTACAATCGCGTCAATCGCTTTGTAGGTCGCGTCCACCGGTCCCGTGCCAATTGCCGCGTGAAAATGTTCCGCGCTATCCGGTCCCAGCAGGCATACGGTTGCCGTCGGCATCCCGTGTCGCCCGCACACCACTTGGATGTCTTCCAATCGGAAAACTTCGAGCGGCTGATAAAACTCGTCGGCGATCAACGCTTCGAGATCGGCGTCGGTCACGTACTTTTTCTTGTCCGCCAGTTCTTTGAACCGCGCGAACGCCTGATCGAGATCGTGCTCGTTCAGCGCAAAGCCCAACGCGTCGAGATGCGTTTTGAACGCGTGCCGCCCAGAATGTTTGCCCAGCACGAGTTGCGACGCCGACACGCCGACCGTTTCGGGGCGCATGATTTCGTACGTCAGTTGGTTTTTCAACATCCCGTCCTGATGAATGCCGGCTTCATGCGCGAACGCGTTCGCGCCGACAATCGCCTTGTTCGGTTGAACTGGAATGCTGGTATAGTTCGAAACCATTTTCGACGTGCGTGCAAGTTGCGTCGTGTCAATGCCGGTGCGTAAGCCGAACACGGCGGGGCGCGTGTACAGCGCCATCACCACTTCTTCGAGCGAGGTGTTGCCCGCGCGCTCGCCGATGCCGTTGATCGTCACTTCGGCTTGGCGCGCGCCGGCGCGCACCGCGGCGAGTGTGTTCGCCGTCGCCATCCCCAAATCGTCGTGGCAGTGCGCCGAAAAGATCGCCCGCTCACTGCCCGGCGTCTTTTGAATCAGTGTCGCGATCAACTTGCCGAATTCATCCGGCGTCGTGTAGCCGACCGTGTCGGGAATGTTCAGCGTCGTCGCGCCGCTGGCAATGGCGACGCCGAGCACCTGAATCAGAAATTCCGGATCGGAACGCCCGGCATCCTCCGGCGAAAACTCAATGTCCGCGCAGAACGAGCGCGCATACGTCACCATCTCGCGCACGCGCTCTAGCACTTGGTCGCGGGTCATCTTGAGTTTGTATTGCAGGTGAATGTCGCTCGTCGCCAAAAAAGTGTGGATGCGCGGACGCGCCGCGCCTTGGATCGCTTCCCAACACTTGTCAATGTCGTTCTTGTTCGCGCGCGCGAGACCGGCAATGATGGGCACGCGCGCGCCAGCGGGACCATTGCCGACCTGCTCGGCGATGCGGCGCACCGCTTCGAGATCATCCGGCGATGCCGCCGGAAAACCGGCTTCGATAATGTCCACGCCGAGCCGCGCGAGTTGCCGCGCGATTTCTAATTTTTCCGGACTCGTCAAACTTGCGCCGGGCGATTGCTCGCCGTCGCGCAGGGTCGTGTCGAAAATACGAACGTAATTCTGATCCATAAAAATTCCCTCGCGGAGCAAATTTCCAAATTTGCCCGACCTTTCAATCTAGCCGATTATGTGTCCCTGCTCCAAACGCAAAATGTGCGTGATACTTTGCGGCAGTTCATCGGCGCGATGCGTCACGTAAATCAAACTCGCGTCGGGGCGACGCATGGCGTCAATCGTTTGCAAAATGCGGTCACGATTTTTTTCGTCGAGACCCTGACACGGCTCATCCAGCACGAGCAACGTTGGATTTTTTACGAGCGCGCGCGCCAACAACGCCAAACGTTGTTCACCCTCCGCCAGTTGCGCGAACGCGGTCGCCGCGTGTTCCGCGAGACCGACGCGGCGCAACCACTGTTGCGCGCGCGCGCGTTGCTCCGTCGCGCATTGATGATACAACCCGACCGAATCGAACCAACCGGAGCACACAACATCGAAACATGTTGCGTCGCGCGGATAATACAGTTGCAATTCGGGCGACATCCAGCCGATGCGTTGTTTGATCTCCCAGATGCTTTCGCCCGACCCGCGCCGTTTGCCGAACAGAGTAATGTCGTTCGCGTATGCTTGCGGATTGTCCGCGAGAATCAAACTGAGCAAAGTTGTTTTGCCCGCGCCGTTCGCGCCGAGCAGTGCCCATCGCTCATTCTCGCGCACCGTCCAATTCACTGCGCGCAAAATCGCCGCGCCGTTGTACGCGACGTGCACGTTTTGCATCTGCACCAAAATCTGGCGCGACACGTCGGCGTGATGCGTTAAAGTGGGCAAGTCGGCGAGTTTGACTTGTGTGCTGTCATTTCGAGGAGCGTTTTTGGCGACGAGAAATCTCCAATCGGATTGGGGGATTTCTCGCTTCGCTCGCAACCCTTGCACCGCCCGCAAGGGCAGGTGTGACAGTTCTAAAACATTCGTGATGCCCACCGGAATTTCATCGCGTTGTGTGCCGACGATGATCACCCGCAAATCGCCTTGCATTAAATTTTCAAGGTTCCGGCTAAAGCGTTCCCGGTAGCGTTCGTCCAAGCCGCCGAACGGATTGTCGAGAATCACGAGCCGAGGTTGCTTGAGCAACGCCCGTGCAATCGAAACTTTGCGCCGCTCGCCGTTGGAAAGTTGGATGATGTTTTTGGCGAGCAGGGATTGCAATTCCAAACGCTCGATGAGGTCGGCTTGGCGCGCCGCGAATGTCGGATCGGGTTCGTGCTCGATCACCTGAAACGGATTGATGCGCCGAATGCCGGACTCGGAGAGCCACTCGGCAACCGAAGGTTCGTCCTCGCTCACGCCGATATTCCAGCGCGCCTGATAGAACGCATCGTCGCGCAAAACCGCACGCTGATTTTCAAAGAGCACGTAGGCGATTTGATCGCTCGAACCAAAATGATAAACGATTTCGCCTTGCACAATCGGCAACGCGCCGCACAACGCCTTCATCAGCGTAGACTTGCCCGCACCATTCGGTCCGATGACCGCCCAGTGCTGGTCGCTCAACATTTCCCACGATAGCCCGGCGAACATGATTTGGTCGTACACGCGGACGGCAATGTTGTTTAGGGTGATGAATGGTTGGGACATGGTTCGCGCAATACCCGTAGGGGCGAAGCATGTCGCGCAGTTCAGCGACATGCTTCGCCCTTACATTAGACCTTTTTCCAATTTTCCGGGCGTAGCGAACGCACTGCCGCGCCGGCTTGCCACATTTCCGAGTCGTGAATCGCGCCCAGTTCCACCGCGAGTTTTTCCTTGTAATCGGGGCGGCTGTTCGCGGCAAGCACGATGCGCGTCTGTTCGCCGGACACAACACTCTGGTACAATTTTTCAAACACTGGCTCCGTCGCTTGGCGGAACTCGTGTCGCCAATCGAGCGCGCCGCGTTGCGCGGTCGTACTGCAATTCGCGTACATCCAGTCCATGCCGTTCTGCGCGACGAGCCGAATCAAACTCTGCGTCAACTCTTCGACCGTTTCATTGAACGCCTCGCTCGGCGAGTGACCGTGCTTGCGGAGTTCGTTGTATTGCGCCTCCATCACGCCCGCGAGCGCGCCCATCAAAATGCCGCGCTCGCCGGTGAGATCGCTGTACACTTCGTTCTGAAAAGTCGTCGGGAACAAATAGCCCGCGCCAATCGCGATGCCGAGCGCAAGCGTGCGTTCGGTCGCGCGCCCGGTCGCATCCTGGAAAATCGCATAGCTCGCGTTGATGCCGCTCCCGTTCAAAAAATTCGCGCGCACGCTCGTGCCCGAACCTTTCGGCGCGACGAGAATCACGTCCACAAAGTCCGGCGGGATGATGCCGGTTTGTTCTTTGTAGACGATGCCAAAGCCGTGCGAGAAATAGAGTGCGTCGCCTTTTTTCAAACGCGGCTGGATTGCCGACCACATCATCATTTGCCCGGCATCGGACACGAGGTACTGGTGCACCGTGCCGCGTTCGGTCGCCTCTTCGAGCGAGAACAAGGTTTTGCCGGGCACCCAGCCATCCTTGATCGCCTTGTCGTACGTTGGCGTGCCGGCGCGTTGCCCGACGATGACGTTGATGCCGTTATCGCGCAAGTTGAGCGCCTGCGCCGGACCTTGCACGCCGTAACCCAGAATTGCGACAACCTCATTTTTCAAAACCTGGCGCGCCTTGTCGAGCGAGAACTCGTCGCGCGTCACCACATCTTCAACTACTCCGCCGAAATTGATCTTTGCCATTTCTTCTCCGAAAGTTTGTTTGTTGGGTTGTTAAGTGGTTAGGTGGTTAGGTTGTCGGGCGGTTAGGTTGTTGGGATTGCTCACCGACCACTGTCCACCGCTCACTGCTAGTTGTGACCATTGCCGTCCTGATGCGTGCTACCGCGCACCATTGCCACTTGGCCCGTGCGAACCATTTCGAGAATGCCGCGCGGGCGCAAGAGATCGAGCAACCCGCTGATCTTGTCTTCGTCGCCGGTAATTTCGATGATGACGGAATCGCTCGCCACGTCCACGATCTTGCCGCGAAAAATTTCGGCGAGCTGGTTGATCTCGGCGAGTTGGCTCGTGTTCGCCTTGACTTTGATCAGCGCAAGGTCGCGCATCACGGTTGGCAAAGCCGTCACGTCTTGCACGTCCACCACGTTGATCAGTTTCATCAAGTTGGCTTCAACCAAATTCGGCGCAGTTTGTTCCGTGTCCACCAAAATCGTCATGCGTGAAACGGCCGGCTCGTGCGTGCGTCCCACCGTCAAACTTTCGATGTTGAACGCGCGGCGGCGAAAGAGTGAGGCAACGCGATTCAGCACGCCGGGCTTGTCTTCAACTAGTGCTACCAATGTATGTTTCATCTTCGTTCCTTCGTCGCCGAGTTTGTGGATTTGGAAAAAACAACCCGGCAACTGTATCCTATTTGGCCGGCTCGACCGGGCGGCGAATCATGTCGTGCAAATCCGCGCCGGCGGGCACCATCGGATAGACCGCGTCTTCTTGCTCCACGCGGAAATCAATCAGCATCGTCTCCGCGCTTTGGCGCGCGGCTTCTATCGCCGGCACCACATCCTCACGCCGCGTCACGCGGCGCGCGGCGATGCCGTGCGCATCGGCAAGTTTCACAAAGTCGGGGCTGAGGATCGGCGTCGCGGCGTAGCGGCGACCGTAGAAAAATTCTTGCCACTGCCGCACCATCCCCAGGAACCCGTTGTTGATGATCGCAATGTTGAGTTTAAGCCGCTCTTGTTGTAGCGTCGCCAATTCCGCCTGCGTCATTTGAAAGCCGCCATCGCCGGCAACGACCCACACTTCGGCGTCGCGGCGCGCGAATTTCGCGCCAATCGCCGCCGGCAACGCAAACCCCATCGTGCCCAACCCGCCGGAGGTGATCAAGCCGCGCGGAATATCGTGCCGATAATATTGCGCTTCCCACATTTGATTTTGACCGACATCGCTGACGACAATTGCATTGCCTTCCGTGACTTGCCACAAACTGTGAATCACTTGCGCCGGGATCAACCCATCCCCTTCTTCTTTGCGGAGCACATCGCGCGCGCCGGTTTCCATCTGCCATTCGTGAATCTGCGCGTGCCACGCTTCGCGCGGCGCGGACGTGACGAGCGGCAAAAGTTGGTCGAGTACGCCGTACGCGTCGCCCAGGATCGGCAAATCCACCCGCACATTTTTGGCGATCTCGGACGGATCGATCTCAATGTGAATTTTCTTCGCGTGCTTGGCATACGTTTTGAGATTGCCGGTCACGCGATCATCGAACCGCATCCCCACCGCGATGAGTAAGTCGGCGCTTTGCACCGCGCGATTCGCGTACGCTTCGCCGTGCATCCCCATCATGCCGAGGCACAACGGATGCTGGCGCGGAAAGACGCCCAAGCCCAGCAACGTCAACGCGACCGGAATCTGGGTCTTGTCCGCAAACTCGATCAACTTTTGCATCGCGCCGCTAATCAACACACCGTGGCCGGCGAGAATGACCGGGCGTTCCGCTTTGCTGATCATTTCCGCCGCACGCGCCAGTTGCTCGCTCGGCGTTTGCGCGGGCGCGCGCCGGCGCGGATACAAAATCGGAGTGTCGGGGTAAACAAATTCGCACTTGCTATTTTGCACATCTTTGGGCACATCCACCAGCACAGGACCCGGGCGACCCTCGCGCGCAACGTGAAACGCTTCGCGGATCGTGCCCGCCAAATCTTGAACGCGGGTGACCATGTAATTGTGTTTCGTGATCGGCAAGGTCACGCCGGTAATGTCCACTTCTTGGAACGCGTCACTGCCAATCACCGTCGTGCCAACCTGCCCCGTGATGCAAACGATGGGCGACGAATCGAGTTGCGCCGTCGCGATCCCAGTCACCATGTTTGTTGCGCCGGGTCCGCTCGTCGCAATCGCCACACCCACTTTGCCGGACGCGCGCGCGTACCCATCGGCGGCGTGCGTCGCGCCCTGCTCGTGCCGTGCGAGGACGTGATGAATGGATGGATAATCGAGCATCGCGTCATACGTCGGCAAGATCGTGCCGCCGGGATAACCGAACACAACCTCCACACCTTCCTTGACCAAACTTTCCCAAATGATTTGCGCGCCGGTCTTGACTGCCATTGAAAACTCCTATTCCTAAAACGTAAAGAGTAAAACGTAAAGCAGAGTTACGTTTTATTTTTTATTTTTTACGGATCACGTAACACGGCGCCGGTACTCGCGCTCGTTACAAAACTGGCATAGCGGCGCAACCACTTGCTCGTCAAGTTGCGCGCGGGTGGCGTCACGGTGGCAAGGCGCGCGCGCATTTCCGCGTCGCTCAATTCCACGTCAAGCCGCCGTTCGTTCAGATCAATCGAAATCAGGTCGCCGTTTTTCAGCGCGGCGATGGGACCACCCGCCGCCGCTTCCGGCGAAACGTGCCCGATGCACGCGCCGCGTGTGCCACCCGAAAATCGCCCGTCGGTGATCAGCGCAACTTGCTCGCCCAAACCCATCCCCATAATCGCCGAAGTCGGCGACAGCATCTCTTGCATCCCCGGTCCGCCGCGCGGGCCCTCGTAGCGCACGACGACGACCTCGCCGGGCTGAACCTCGCCGGCGAGAATGCCGCGCATCGAATCTTCTTCCGATTCGTAAATGCGCGCGGCTCCGCGAAACTTTTTCATCGTTTCGGCGACGCCGCCGGTTTTGATCACTGCGCCGTCCGGCGCGAGGTTGCCGAACAGAATCGCCAAGCCGCCGGTTTTGGAATGGGGCTGGGCGAACGGGCGAATCACTTCGCGATCCGTCACCTGCGCGCCGGCAATATTTTCGCGCAACGTTTTGCCGGTGACGGTGGGGCGATCCAAGTGCAACACGTCGCTGTGCGCGGCAATCTCCGCGAGGATGGCGGGCACACCGCCCGCGCGATGCACATCTTCAATGTGCCATTTGCCGGCGGGCGAAACTTTGGAGAGGTGCGGCACGCGCGCGGCAACGGCATTGATCCGGTCGAGCGAATAATTCACGTCGGCTTCGTTCGCCAGCGCGAGCGTGTGCAACACCGTGTTCGTCGAGCCGCCCATCGCCATGTCCAGCGCGAACGCGTCGTCAATCGCGTCGGCGGTGACGATTTGGCGCGGCGTGAGGTCTTGCGCGATCAGTTTCAAAATTTGCGTCGCGGCAGTTTGCGCCAACGCCTCGCGTTCGGGCGATTCGGCGAGCGCGGTGCCGTTGTACGGCAACGCGATCCCCAAAACTTCCATCAAGCAGTTCATCGAGTTGGCGGTGAACAAGCCGGAGCACGAGCCGCACGATGGGCACGCGTACTCTTCCAGTTCCTTCAACTGCGCGTCGTCAATTTTGCCGGCTTGGTACGCGCCCACGCCTTCAAACACGCTGATGAGATCGACGACCTTGCCCTGCGGCGTTTTGCCCGCCGCCATCGCGCCGCCGGAAATAAAAATCGCCGGCACGTCGAGTCGCAGTGCCGCCATCAACATTCCGGGAACGATCTTGTCGCAGTTGGGAATACAGATCATTCCATCGAAGCGATGCGCGGAGACCATCGTCTCAACCGAGTCGGCGATCAATTCGCGCGACGGGAGCGAGAACTTCATCCCGCTGTGCCCCATCGCAATGCCATCGTCCACGCCAATCGTGTTAAACTCAAAGGGCACGCCGCCGGCGGCGCGGACGGCATGTTTGATCAGCGCGCCGAATTTTTGGAGGTGCACGTGCCCGGGGATGATGTCAATGTACGAATTGACAATCGCAATGAACGGCTTGGCGAAATCCTCCTCGCGCACGCCGGCGGCGCGGAGCAAACTACGGTGCGGCGCGCGCGCAAAACCTTTTTTGATCGCGTCGGAGCGTTGGCTGGGTGGCATACCTTCCTCTGGAAATAGGACGCGGATTAACGCGGATGAACGCGGATCAAAACAAATTGTCCGCGCTCGTCCGCGCTCGGCCGCGTCCCAGCAATTTTCATTTGACCGTTGGTGCGCTTGCCGCGCATGGATCATTCCTCTGAAAAAGAAAAAGCCGGCACCGTGCGCCGACTTCAACCTTGAAGAGCGTCGTGGCTCAAAATTTTGGCACGCGGCAGATGCGCCGCGCACAGAAAAACCGCCTGGTTGGTTCAGGCGGTTTTCTCGAAGTTCGTTCTTTCGATTAGCGTCGAGTGCGTCGCTCGACTTTTGCCCAAACCCAATTACGCCTGCGGCTAAGAATCAAGCCCACAAGCGAAATCAGGACGACCAAAATCGAGACCGAGAGCGTAAACATAGACGTTTCCTTGACCA
>CAIKBD010000477.1 GCA_903825565.1 uncultured Anaerolineales bacterium
GACGTGGCGGCGTTTTCGCAAACACAAATTGGCGATGGCGAGCGCACTGGTTCTCGCCGCGATTGTCGTGGGGTGCGTGTGTGTGCCGCTGGTCGTCGGCTACGATATGTACAACGCGCCCATCGAACAACGCCGGCAACCGCCGTCGCTCGCGCATCTATTCGGCACGGATGAACTGGGCCGCGATCTGATGATGCGGATCTGGGTCGGCGGACGCATTTCGCTCGTGATCGGCGTCGCGGCGATGGTGCTCGCCATCGGCATTGGCACGCTTGTCGGCGCGCTTGCCGGTTATTACGGCGGTTGGATTGACACGGGGTTGATGCGCTTTAACGACTTTATGCTGTCCATTCCGCACCTGTTCATTTTGTTGATCGTCGCCCAACTGTTGCGTTCGGTCAACCTGCCGGAAATTTCCGGCGGACCATTGCCGATCATCACGATCATCGGCGCGTTGTCGTGGATGGGCGTGGCACGGTTGGTACGCGGGCAATTCCTCGCGCTCAAAGCGAAAGAGTTTGTAGATGCGGCACGCATGTCCGGCGCGAAAAATGGGCGCATTATTTGGCGACACATTTTGCCGAACGCCGCCAGCCCGATCATCGTCGCCGCGACGCTGCGCGTGGGCAATGCGATCCTGACCGAATCTACGCTCAGTTTTCTCGGCTTTGGTATTCAACCGCCGATGCCAACCTGGGGCAACATGCTCAAGAACGCGCAATCGCAAATGGTGATCGCGCCCTGGATTGCGATCTTTCCCGGCTTGTTCATTTTTCTCACCGTCGTCGCGATCAATTACCTCGGCGATGGTTTGCGTGACGCGCTCGACCCGCGCCATGTCGAATGAATCGCGGCACGCGCGCCAGTCAGTAAACAGATAGACCAGCCAACGCTTGTCTATCTGTTTAATTGTACCGGCTCAACCGGAAAATTTCGTGTGCCGCGCGCAAGACATTCCCGTAAGGTTAGCACCCGGTTTCCGTTGGGTCACAACTAATTTCTTTGAGTATTTGTCTCTCTCTTGCTTTAGTGGTAGAATCATTTCAAATTTTTTCACAGGTGAAGGCAATGGACTGGGACAGTATCCGAAATCAAGTCACTCGAACTTTGCAAGACCTCATTCGCTTTGACACGACGAATCCGCCCGGCAACGAAACGCCGTGCGTCGAACACATCGCCGCGATCTTGAAACGCGAAGGGATCGAGCCGGTCGTGCTCGAATCCGCGCCCGGGCGCGGCAATGTCGTCGCGCGGCTCCCGGGCGATGGCACGTTGCCGCCGCTGTTGTTGATGGGGCACGTGGACGTGGTGCCCGCCGAAGCGGACAAGTGGGCGCAGCCGCCGTTTTCCGGCGATCTGGTGGACGGCGTCGTGTGGGGGCGCGGCGCGACGGATATGAAGCAAATGGTGGCGATGGAGTTGATCGTGTTTCTGCTCGCCAAGCGCAATCACTTGCCGCTCAAACGCGATTTGATTTTTATGGCGAACGCCGACGAGGAAACCGGCGGAAGCATGGGCGCGGCTTGGATGGCGCGCCACCATCCCGATCTCGTGCGCGCCGAGTACGCGCTCAACGAGGGCGGGCCCACGAGCATCGTGCTGCAAGACAAGGTGTTTTACGTTTGCTCAACCGCCGAAAAAGGTTCAGCGCGCTTTACGCTCCGCGCGCGCGGCGAGCCGGGCCACGCGTCGCAACCGCACCAAGATCATTCGATCTTGTATCTTGCGCGCGCGCTGACCCAGTTGATCGAAACGCCGTTGCCGTTACAAGTGTGTCAATCCGCGCGCGCGCACATCGAAGCGATGGCGCGTCACGTGGACGCCGCGACCGGCAAAAATTTGCTCGGCTTGCTCGACCCGGCGACGCACGCCGAAGCGTTCGCGGCGTTGCCCTTGCCCGCACCGCAAAAGCGCCGCCTCTCCGCTGCGCTTCACAACACGGCGGTGCCGACCATTCTCAAAGCCGGCTCCAAGATCAATGTCATTCCCGCCGAAGCCGAGTGTCAGGTGGATTGCCGCGTGTTGCCCGGCACGACGCCCGAATTGCTCGAACGCCAAGTGCGTGCCGTCGTCGGCAAGGACATCGAAATCGAATTTTCGCCGATGCACCCCGCGCTCGAATCCGATCCCAACTCGCCCTTGTTCGAGACGATTCGTGCCGTCATCGAAACGCACGAACCGGGCGCACACCTCGTCCCCGGCCTCATCACCGGCGGGACGGACGCGAAGAGTATGACGCAACTTGGCACCAAGGTGCTCGGCTTTGTGCCGATGCGGTATGAAGGACCCGCGATGACCGGCTTGGCGCACAACCACAACGAACGCGTCAGCGTCGCCAATCTTGATTTCGGCGTGCGTGTGTTGTGGGAGGTGGTGAGCCGGTTTTGCGGCGGCGCGTGAAACGCAATACGCAATACGTAATACGCAATACGTAATACGCACTACGCAACACGCAACACGTTTTGCGCCTTACGTCCTACTCATAACGGAGAACCCAATGAACCTCACTACTCTCGACAAACAACTCATCGCCGAAGCGTGGACTTCGCCGGAAATGTATCCCAACCTCGAAGCGCTGTGCGATTTCGGCAGTCGCTTTGCCGGCTCGCCAAGCGAACTGCTCGCGCGCGATTTCATCGCGGAAAAATTCCGCGCGTATGGTTTGAGCGACGTGCGCCTCGATCCGTTCGACTACCTGGGTTGGTGGCGCGGATCATGCGCGCTCAAAATCGTCGCGCCGCGCGAGCGCGCGTTTGACGCGATCTCGCTCGTCTATTCGCCGGCGACGCCGGCGGGCGGCGTGTGCGCGCCGGTGGTGGACGTAGGTATGGGCACGGAAAAGGAATACGCGCGCAAGCAAGATGCGATCAAAGGCAAAATCGTCTTGTGCTCGAGCGCGAATCCCGAAACCGGGCGCGCGCCGCATCGCCGCGAAAAGTACGGCTGGGCGGTGCAAGCCGGCGCAATCGGTTTTATCTATATGCGGCATTTGCCCGGCGGCTTGCCGGAAACCGGCTCACTGCGCCCCGGCAAACTCGGCGAAATTCCGGCGGTTGCCGTTTCGTACGAAGCCGGCTTTGCAATCAAACGCTTGATCGAAAAGGGCGAAACGATTGCCGCGCTTGACGTGCAGAACGACGCGAAACCGACTGTCGCGCATCACGTCGTCGGCGATGTGCCGGGCGAAACGGACGAACTGATCGTCATTGGCGCGCATTACGACGGGCACGATATTTCGCAAGGCGCGAACGACGATGCGACCGGCACATGTATGGTGCTCGAACTGGCGCGCTTGTTCGCCCCGTTGCGCGGACAACTGCGTCGCTCTTTGCGTTTCATCGCGTTTGCGTGCGAGGAACTCGGCGTGCTGGGTTCAACCGAATACGTCGGGCACCATCTCGGCGAGATGAACCAGATCGCGTTGATGATCAATTTGGACAGCGCAGTTGGCGGCGGGCCCAAGGGCTTTACGTACTGCGGCATCGAAGAACTGGAAGCGGTGTTCAAAGGTATTGCTAAAGAAACCGGGTACGCGCTCAAGTTGAGCGAAAAAGTCGTCACCGCGTCCGACAATTTTCCGTTCTTTATGGAAGGCGTGCCGGCGGTGTTGATGACCGCCAAGACCGACGACCCGGCGCTGGGGCGCGGGTTTGGGCACACGGCGATGGACACGCTCGACAAGGTGAACCGGCGCGACATGCACGAGTGCGCGATGGTGGGCGCGCGCGCGTTGCTGCGCCTCGCGCAATGTGAGACGTTACCGCGCCGCCGCACGCCCGCCGAGATCAAGGCGATCCTGATCAGCCAGGAATTGGACGAGGCGTTGCGCGCGCAAGGCAAGTGGAAGTTTGGCTAGCGTCGAGTTTGAGAATTGTTCCGTCAAGAAACCGGATTGGGAAAAGAGACCATGCATCCCTTTGAACGCGCCTTGAATGTTTGCGACGCAAACATTGAATTTGAACTACGTGGATACACGCCAGTCGAATGGGCGACTTTTTGGCTGAACCCTCGCCGGTTGCGCGGGAGTGATTTTCTCATGCGGTGGTCGCAAGGCGTGTGGAGCGAAGAGCGAATCATTCAGGCAGTCAACGAAACTACGGAATTTTTCGCTATTCCGTACGGTCCGAGCGGAACGGCTCCAGACGACGATGTGCGCGCGTTTGAACTTTACTTTGAGCGGCTTGAGGCGGCGGGGTTGGGCAAACTCAAACGCCCCGATCTGTTGATCTTTCGCAAGCCCGACCATCTTGTTGTTTCACAAACGATTGCGAAACTGGGTGGTCTGGGTGAGTTACCGTTCATCAAAGAGAGTGACCGAGACATGCGCTTGCTCTTAGCCAAAGCGATCATGGCGGTCGAATGTGAAAACAGTTTATGGAAAGGCAAGCTCATGCCAGATTTTGGCGCAGAGCTAAAACCACAAAAACGATTGCAGGGCAAAGCCGGACTTGGAAAGAGTGCGGTCTTGCCGACGATCATTGTGAAAGAAGAAGACCGCAAACCATTGCAAATATGGCA
Organism: uncultured Anaerolineales bacterium; assembly: GCA_903825565.1. Classification (GTDB taxonomy): domain Bacteria; phylum Chloroflexota; class Anaerolineae; order UBA4142; family UBA4142; genus CAIKBD01. The sequence continues at coordinate 4,519 of CAIKBD010000477.1, forward strand.
AGACGCCAATGCTCTCCCCATTCACATTTGGCACGTCTTTTTTGATATGGCATTCGGGATCGCTTTTGAGCGGATGCAGACGCTGATCAAAGAAGGATACATTCTCCCGACCGAGCAAACGTTTCAAGCACCGAATGGGGCGACCACGAAAAAACTGCTTTACAAGGTGTACTACCATTACGGCTACCCGCTGGGGGAGGCGTTGGAGGAGCCGCGTCTAACCGCGAAACAGATCACGGACAAGAATGGACATATCTTGCCGTATGTCCACTTTGATGGCGGCAAGATGACGTTGACGGATCACGCTCAAGCGATCTTGCGAGGACTGGCCGATGCCAAAGATTAATGTCTACAGAATTCCTGCGGCGGGTGAAGCCCGAGAGCGTCTGCGCCAACGCGGGCAATTTTGGACGCCGGACTGGATCGCCGAGGCGATGGTTGATTACGCACTTGCGGACGATGGCGGCGCGCTGTTTGATCCCGCCGTTGGCGCGGGCGCATTTCTGCGCGCGGCGAAAACCATTGCGCGCGAGAGGGGATTCGCGATCACACTTGCCGGGATGGATATCGATCCGAGTGTTTTGGAGCAAGCCATCCAGACCGGTTTGGATGTCAGCGATTTGGCGGGCGTAAAAATCAGCGACTTTGTTTTCGATCCACCGCAAACCAAGTTGCCGGCAATTGTCGCCAACCCACCGTACATTCGCCACCATCGCCTATCCGCTTCGGTGAAGCAAGATCTCAAGCGCTTCAGCGAGCGCACGCTTGGCAAAGCATTGGACGGGCGTGCCGGCTTGCACATTTATTTCTTGCTGCGCGCTTTGACCCTGTTGCATGAGGGTGGGCGCTTGGCTTTTATCATGCCCGCCGACACTTGCGAAGGCAAGTTTGCACCCGATTTGTGGCATTGGATCGCCGCCAATTTCTGTCTCGAGGCAGTCGTCACTTTTGCGCCCGAAGCGTCGCCATTTCAGAACGTCGATACCAATCCGATTATTTTTTTGATCCGCCAAGCGGCGCCTATGCCTAAATTTTTTTGGGCACGGTGTCTTGAGCCGCAAACCCAAGCGCTCAAACGCTGGGTGCGTTCCCGATTCACGGCGCGCCCCGAAACGGGTTTAACCGTTATTCAGCGCGATCTGGCGGAAGGCATCGTGACCGGTTTGTCGCGCGCGCCGCGAACTGCGAAGACGAGCCGCTATGTCTTGGGTGATTTCGTGCAGATCGTTCGCGGCGTTGCGACGGGCGCAAACGATTTCTTTTTCCTGACCGAAGAACAAATCAAACACACGGGGATTCCCTCCAAATATTTTGTGCGCGCGATTGGCAGGACGCGTGACGTGCCATCTGAAGAAATCACGCAAGACACGTTGCGCGACCTGCAGGCAAAAGCGCGCCCCACTTTTTTGCTGGCGCTCGACGGAGACCGTTTGGAAAGGTACCCCGAAAAATTGAAAGACTATTTGCGGAGCGGCGAGATTCGCGGTTTGTCGCAGCGCCCCCTGATTTCGCAGCGCAACCCTTGGTATAAAACCGAATCGCGCGTCGCGCCGCCCTTCTTGTTCGCTTATCTGGGACGACGCAATTCACGGTTCATTCGGAATACGGCGGGGATCATTCCGCTCACTTGCTTTTTATGTGTCTATCCTAAAAGTACAGAGCACGCCTACGTAGAGCGGCTTTGGAAAATTCTGCGCCATCCAGACACGGTCGCAAACTTGGCGTTGATTGGCAAATCCTACGGCGATGGCGCGGTTAAGGTTGAGCCGCGTTCGCTGGAAAAATTGCCGATCCCTGAAAATGTCATTGACCAATTTGGCGCGCCTCAACAAAGGCGGTTGTTCGAAGACCCCAGACTATATCAAGCAACCGCCGCAATGAAAAAAACGCGTCACCATGACGCCGCATAAGGAGTTTTCATGCCTAACGCTTTTATTCTCTCGGAAATGACGTGGGAAGACGCGCGTGACGCGCTCGACAAAGCCGAACTCGCGATCATTCCCACCGGTTCGTTCGAACAGCACGGTCCCCACATGACGTTCGAGGTGGACACCGCGCGTGCGGTTGCGTTCAGTAAAATGCTCGCCGAAAAATTGTACCCGCGTGTCATTCTTGCCCCGCCGATTGCCTTCGGCGTGTCGTTCCATCACATGAAGTTTCCCGGCTCGATCACCTTGCGGCACGAGACCTTCCAAGCGATGGTGTACGACGTGGTGTGGAGTTTGCGCGAGCACGGCGTCAAACAATTTTTCATCATCAACGGACACGGCGGCAACAAGTCGTCGCTCGATGTGATGGCGGTGCGCTTGCGCCGCGAACTCGACGTGGACATTGCGTGGTCGGCGTTCACGCTCCTGGCGAGCGAAACGCGCAAGTGGTACGCGCGCTCCGAAATGACGGGGCACGCGTGCGAAGGTGAAACGTCGCAAGCGCTGTACCTCGCGCCGCACGTCGTCAAACGCAAACGCATCGTGCGCGGCGCAACCAAGGGCTATCCGTACAAACTGCTGGGCAAGGGCAACAGCGGCATCGTCGTGCCGTACACGTTCGACGAGATCACCGATAACGGCGCGCTCGGCGATGCGACCCAGGCAACGGAAGAACGCGGCAAGGCGATTGTCGAAGAGGCGCTCGCCAAGACCGTCGAGTTTCTAACTGACTTTATGGACAAGAATAGAGGGGGGAGTAGAGAGTAGGGAGTAGGGAGTAGAGAATAGAGAATAGAGATTGGAGACTGGAGATTGGAGATTGGAGGCTGGAGATCGAACGCCTAATCTCTAATCTCTCTAATCCCTACTCTCTACTCCCTACTCCCTACTCCCTATTCCCTATTCTCCAACCTCCCATCTTTCTGAGGATGATGTGACAGATATTGGCATTTTGAAACAGCGCGCCATTCAAGCGGTAGATGCGCGACGCGATGAGTTGATTCGGATCAGCACGACGATTCACGCCAACCCCGAAGTGGCGTTTCAGGAATTCCAAGCCGCCGCGCTGTTGTGCGATGCGCTCCAAGCCGGCGGCTTTCAGGTGGCGCGTGGCATCGCCGGCTTGGACACAGCATTTCGCGCGGAACGGCGCGGTAGCGGCGATGGTCCCACGATTGCCTTCCTCGCCGAGTACGACGCGTTGCCGGAATTGGGACACGCGTGCGGGCACAACATTATGGGCACGGCGGCAGTCGGTGCGGCGCTCGCACTCGCCGCCGTGCTCGATCAACTGCCGGGACGCGTCGTCGTGATCGGCACGCCGGCGGAAGAGGGTGGCGGCGGCAAAGTCTTGTTAGTCGAGCGCGGGGTGTTCGCCGACGTGGACGCCGCGATGATCGTGCATCCCTCCGCGCGCACGATGGTTGCGCGCGGCTCGCTTGCCTCGATGCGCTTGGTGTTTGAATTTACCGGCAAAGCGTCACACGCCGCCGCCGCGCCCGAAGAAGGGATCAATGCGCTCGAAGCGGTCATTCTCACGTTCAACAACGTCAACGCGTTGCGGTTGCATTTGAAGCCGGACGCACGCGTGCACGGCATCATCACGCACGGCGGTTCCGCCGCCAACATCATTCCCGAATATGCCGCCGCGCAATTCAGCGTGCGCGCGGCGAAACAAATGTATGCGCGCCACGTGCTCGAACGCGTGACGCAATGCGCGGAAGCCGGCGCGACTGCTACCGGCGCAACGCTCAAGACGACGTTGAAAATGGGATACGCCGAAATGATCCCGAATCTCACGCTGGCGCACGCGTTCGCGGCGAACTGGGAAATGCTTGGCATCCTCGTCAACGAGCCGCGCTGGGGCGAGCCGATGGGTTCGACGGATATGGGCAACGTCAGTCACGCTGTGCCGGCGATTCATCCGTACATTTACATCGGCGACTTTGCGGGGCACACGCCGGAATTTCGGGACGCGGCGATTGCGCCCGCCGCCCATGCCGGGTTGTTGCAAGCGGCAAAGGGCATGGCGATGACGGCGGTGGATTTGCTGAGCGACCCGGACTTGATGGCGCGCGTTCAGCGCGAATTTGCGGACACGGTGCGCGCGTAAACCCGCGCAAAAATTTTCTGGAGATCAAACCATGCCTTCGAAACTTTCCGTTCACCTCAGCAGTTATCCCACGAACACCTTCGATATTTTGGCGCGGATGCAACCCAGCGTCGTCAAAGTGTACAACCAATCGTCGGAAATGAACGTGGATGAAATTCGCCGGCTGTGCCCGAATACGATCCTGGTCTATCGCCAGTACACCAATCTCGATTATCACGCGCCGGCGGATGCGTTCTTTGCGGAACTGGGTGATACGTTCAACAAACTGCGCGGGCGCGGAATCGTGTGGGAAGGCATCAACGAACCAATCGTCAACACGGTGGACGACGCCCAAGCGCTGAACGCGTGGTACGTGCGTTTCGCGCAACTGATGCGCGCGCAGGGTGAACTCGTCGCCGGCTTTTCATGGTCTACCGGCAACCCCACGCCGGACAAACTGGCGCTGATCATCCCGCATCTTGCCGCCGCCGCCGCCGCGTGCGATGTGCACGCGTTTCACGAATATTACAGCGCGGCAGGGCAACAAAATGACTGGACGCGTTACCGTAATTTTGAACGCGCGTTGCCTGCCGCGTCGCGCAAGCCAGTACTGATCACCGAAGCCGGCTACGACGACGGTGGCGATCCACGCACGAGCGGCTACCGCGGCAAACTGACGAACGACGAGTACCTGAATCTTTTGCGCGCGTACGATGCGCTGATTCAGCAAGACCCCTACGTGTTGGGCGCGACGGTGTACCAATGGGGCGATGGCGCGTGGCCCTCGTTCGAACTTGCGCCGCTGATCAACACGTTCGCCGATCTTGTGGCAAACGCCGGCGGTGGTCTCATCCCGCCCAAACCTTGGCCCACGCCGAATTATGATCCGCCATCGCCCACATTTTCCTTCACTGCCGATCCGCTGACGATTGTCGCCGGCAAATCGACCACCCTGCGCTGGGAGGTGAGCGCGGCACAAGCGGTGTACCTCGACGGGCAGTCGGTGGATTTGCGCGGCACACGCGTCGTGACGCCCGCACAAACGGCGACGTATAAACTCCGCATCGTATTCGCCGATGCGACGACGAAGGAATTGGCGACGACCGTGACCGTGACCGCCAACCTGAATCCGCAAATCACCGGCGTCACGCTGACGCCGACGAGCGTGCGCGCCGGCCAATTGCTTGCCGTCAGCATCACTGTGCTCAACAGCACGAACCAAACCTTGCCGACGCAAGACCCTGCGCCGGGTTTCGTCTACGAAGAGGGCGACACATTTTACACGCGCGGCTTTGCGGATACGCGCGGCGCGTTCCGGGTCGGGATTGATTTTGATGGACGCACCGGGATCGATCACCCGTACCGCTGGGGCTTGGGCGCACCACTCGCACCGGGCCAAAGTGTCACGATCACCGGCGCGATCCGGCTCAAGACCGCGCGTGCGATCGAATATTGGGCGGGCTTGGTGCGCGAACAGATCGCCTGGATCGAAGACGCCAAGGGCAAGCAAGCGATCTCCGTGTTGCCGGTTGCAAACGTGGTGCAAATCACTAGCGTCACCTTGACGCCGACGACGTTTGTCGCGGGCGCGCAACTGCAGGTCCGCATCACGGTCGAGAACCATACGAGCGATACCTTGCCGACGCAAGACCCCGCGCCGGGTTTTGTCTACGAAGAGGGCGACACATTTATGACGCGCGGCTTTGCCGAAACGCGCGGCGCGTTCCGCGTCGGGATAGATTTCGACGGACGCACCGGGATCGATCACCCGTACCGCTGGGGCTTGGGCGCGCCGCTCGCACCGGGCCAAAGCACGACGATCACCGGCGCGATCCGGCTCAAGACTGCGCGCGCGATCAATTATTGGGCGGGCTTGGTGCGCGAACGGATCGCGTGGGTGCAAGATCAGCAAGGCAAGCAAGTGATCACCGTGACACCCGGCGGCGCACTGCAAATTCTTGCGGCGACGTTGACGCCCACGGCATTGCCGGCTGGCGGCTTGCTCAACGTCAGCATCACCGTCAAGAACAATTCGTCGGAGCCGGTGATAACCCAGGGACCCGAACCGGGTTTGACGTACACCGAAGGCGAAACTTTTTACACGCGCGGCTTTCCCGAAGTCGCGGGCGCGACGCGCGTTGGGATTGATTTCGACGGGCGCACCGGGATCGATCACCCGTTTCGCTGGGGCTTGAGCAAAACGCTCGCGCCGGGTGAAACGGCGACGATCACCGGCGCGATCAAATTACAGACTGCGCGCGAAATTCATTACTGGGCGGGCTTGGTGCGCGAACGCGTCGCCTGGCTGGAAGATCGGCAAGGCGCGCAACTCGTCAACGTTTTTCCGCCGCCGACCGTCACGTTTACCGCGACGCCGGAGCGCATCCAAACGGGGCAATCGTCCAAATTGGAATGGAACGTCACGAGCGCGGGCGTCGTTTTACTCGATGGACAAACCGTTGCCGCGCAAGGTTCGCAATTCGTCGCGCCGGTCGCTACCACGACCTACACGCTCACGCTGGTTTTTCTCGATGGCACTATGCAAGAGTTGACGCGGACGATCAGCGTGACGCCGGTGATGACGGCGACTTTTACGGCGACGCCCGCGACGATTCCGCCGGGCGTAGCCGCGACGCTGGCATGGCAGACGCAGGGCGCGACCCAGGTGACGCTTGACGGCGAGACCGTTACGGCGATTGGCACGCGCGCGGTGACGCCGGCGGCGACGACCACGTACGCGTTGCGTGTCGTTTTTGCGGATGGCAGTGTGCGCGATCTCACGGCGACGGTGGCGGTGCAGGCGGTCAAGTCGGCAACCTTGAGCGTGACACCCGACGTGATTCAGACGAACGGCGCGGCGACGTTGCGCTGGGAAACGCAGGGCGCGACCCAGGTGACGCTGGACGGCGCGACGGTTGCCGCGACGGACACGCGCGCGGTTTCGCCGCAACAAACGACGACGTACGCGTTGCGCGTCACGTTCTTCGACGGTGAGGTGCGCGATCTCACGACGACCGTGACGGTAGTTCCCGGACCGACGCGTCCGCCGACGGTTGTCATCACGCCGGCGAATGCGGCGAAATTGAAAACCTATCCGCGTCCGACGAATGATAACGGTCGCGGCTTGCACTTTAACATTGATCTGCGGGCGTCTACCGTTGCGCGCGCGGTTACGCATTTGCAAAGCATCAACGCCAAGTGGACGTTGATCTATGCGCAGGACGAGTTGCAGGCGAAGAACACGGCGCAACCGGTGTGGGCGGCGGGCATTATGCCGGTGGTGCGGCTCGGCAAAAAAGTGGACGAGCCGTTCGATCCGGCAATTTGGGTGAGCGCGCTCAAATCGGTCAACGTGCCGCTGTACTTGCAAATCTACAACGAGCCGGGCGATGTGCGCGAGTGGAAAACCTGGCCCGGCGAAGCGAACTGGGGCGGCATCTTTGCGTACAAATGGGCGCTGGCGGCGGCGGCGGTGTACGACGCGGGCGGTTATCCGGGCTTGCAAGTGCTGGGACCCGAAGAGTTCGATGCGGTGGTGAGCCAGGTTGCGGCGAATGGACGGCAGGATATTTGGGAACGCGCGTTTTTCTGCGTTCACAATTACGGCGCGAATCATCCGCCGAGTTATCCGTACGACATCAACCTCACGATCTTTCAGGATGATGTGGCGGTGCTCGTGCCGCTCTACTGGGCGAAAAAAATGCAAGAGCGGATCGGTTTTGTGTTGCCGATCATCGGCGGCGAGGGCGGCTGGCAGTACGGCGCGCAAGAAGATTTGCGCTACCCCAAAGTCGAATCGCCGTTGCACGCGCGCTACCACGCCGAAATGTTTGATTGGTTTCGCACCGGCATCCTGTCGAACGGCGAGCCGTTGCCGGACTATTTGTTCAGCATCACGCCGTGGATCGAAGGGGGCTGGGGCGGCGACGATTGGTGGGGTGGCCCGCTCGGCGACAAGACCGAGACGATCAACGCTGTCGCCGCGCTACCGCCGTTCGTTCGCAAATTTAGTTGGGATGATCCCACGCCGACCGTTTACTTTACTGCGTCGCCGAACCCCGTTGTTGCCGGCGCGCCGACGACGTTGCAATGGGTGGCGCTGGGCGCGCGCGCGGTCATGCTCGACGGCGCGCCGGTGGAGACCCAGGGCACGCGCGCGGTGACGCTCACGCAGACGACCACCTACGCGTTGCACATCGTCTTTAACGATGGTTCGACGCGCGATATTTCACTGACGGTTCAAGTCGAGTCTCTGCCGCCGCTCGTGTGGGATGCGCGGCTCGATCCGCTCGGCGTCAAACTGACACGCGCGACTGCGCCACACGCGTGGCGGCTCGTCTCGGCGATCTATCAAGATGAAACCGAATCGAACGGCAACCACAATATTTACTACACGACGCAAAATGCAAATGGCACGCCAGCGGCAAACATTCAATTCGTGCTCGACTGGAACGGGCGCAACCCGGCGGACGATCCCGGTTACACGACGACGGACGCGAACGGTGAGGCGAACATTCCGCTGTGGGCGATTTTGCATCCCGAACTCCAAGACGGTCCCTACTTTACGAACACGGTCAACCAACCGTCGGACACAGTGAGCGGGATGGGGTTGCCGGTCAATCGCCATGTCAATTTTCTCCTGACCTACCGATGGATTTGAGCGTGGGGCAGGGCGAGTTATTTGCTGTGCGCGCCGCGCGCAAACGCGCCATCGAGCGCCAAGTCGCGCGGCTCGAACGACGGTGCGCGCCGCTCCAAGTTCAAAGCGAACGGGTTTCCTGGGTGCGGGTTGCGATCTTTGGCGTTGGGATCGTCGTTGCCGTTTTCGCCGCGAATCAGTTCGGCATTGGGGCAGGCGTAGGCGCGGCGTTCGGCGCGCTGGCGCTTTTCGCGGCAGTTGCCTGGTATCATCGCCGCTTGGAATGTTGGATTGACACCTTTACGCTTTGGCGCGCGTTCAGGCAAGATCAGTTGGCGCGGCTGAACCTCGACTGGGATCGGCTCACCAACTTTGCCTCCGCGCGCAGTCGCGCCAACCCCTTGGCATTCGATCTCGACATTACGGGTCCGCGCTCGTTGCATCAACTCATGGATACGACGCTCTCGCGGCAAGCCAGCCAGTTGTTGATCGCGTGGCTGACGCAAACCCATCCCGAATTAGATGCGGTGCACACGCGGCAAAACATCACGCGCGAATTGCTCGCGTTCGTATGGTTTCGCGAGCGATTCACGCGCGCGTTTCGTTTGGTGTTGCGCGAACGTTTGGAAGGCGAACCCCTGCTCGATTGGCTCGCGCTCGCGCTCCCCGCCGAACGTTTGACCCGCGCCGCGCTCGGCGCAACCGGTCTCGTTGCGCTCAACTGGGTTTTGCTGATCGCCAACCTGTGGGGCGGCTTGCCGGCTTGGTGGCTCGCCTCGCTGGGATTGTATTTCGCGTTTTGGCTTTTCAATCAATCCTGGCTTGCCCAACTTTTTCAGGCGGCGAATCGGCTGGACGCCGAGCTGGTGCGCTTTGGCGCGATCTTTGACTTGCTCGAACACACCGCCTACGACACGTATCCGCACCTGGCGGACTTGTGCGCGCCGTTCCGCGATCCGCGTCATTCACCCACCCAGCACACGCGCGCCATTCGCCGCGTGACGTGGGGCGTTGGCTTGCGCTCGAACCCGCTCGTGGGTCCCGCGCTCAACCTCCTCTTGCCCTGGGATTTTCTGTTCGCGCTGTTGATTGATCGCTGTCGCCGCCAAGCCGTCGCTTGGTTTCCGCGCTGGGCGCAAATTTGCTACACGCTGGACGCGTACACGGCGTTGGCAAACTTTGCTTACGTGAATCCCGATTACACCTTTCCGACCATTACCGCGCAAGCCCAGCCGATTTTGTCCGTTCGAGATCTGGGGCATCCGTTGATTCCGCACGCGCGGCGTGTGTGTAACGATTTTGCGTTCACTGCGCCCGGCGAATTGGCATTGATCACCGGTTCGAATATGGCTGGCAAAAGCACGTTTCTGAAAACGCTTGGCATCAACCTGGGTTTAGCATACGCCGGCGCGCCGGTCGCGGCGACGCGTTTCGTCGCCGTGCCGTTTCGCATGCACACGTGCATTCACATCACCGATTCAATCACCGATGGCTTTTCGTACTTTTACGCCGAGGTGCAATGCCTGCGCCATTTGCTCGCCGAGTTGCAGACGCCCCACGCGCAACCGCTGTTCTATCTGGTTGATGAAATCTTTCGCGGCACCAACAACCGCGAACGCCTGCTGGGTAGCCGCGCATATCTACAGGCGTTGCTCGGCGCAAACGGCGTCGGGCTGATTGCGACGCACGATCTGGAACTGGCGAGTTTGGCGGAACACCAGCCGGCGATCCACAATTGGCATTTCCGCGACGCGGTGGCGGACGGCAAATTGATTTTCGATTACAAACTGCACCCCGGTCCCAGTGCCACGACGAACGCGTTGAAAATTATGGCGCTGGCAGGTCTGCCAATTCCGTGAGAGATGCTCATCGGGGCGTCTCTCTGTTTGCCGCGCTTGCGATCCGCCGCCGGCAATTTGCGTTTTGACTTTTTCCAATGTTATAATCCCGCCCAATGCTTTTCGGCGTTCTCCGACGCTAACCAGTCGAATGTCGGAACACTCTATTTACCCCGCAAAAACTTTTCGCCTAGTTTGCTTTGATTGCGACAGCACACTCGTCACCATCGAAGGCATTGACGAGCTGGCGCGCCTTAAAGGCAAGTTCGAGCACATTGCCGCGCTCACCCGGCGCGCGATGGAGGGCGAACTCAAAATCGAAGAGGTGTTCGCCGCGCGGCTTGCCTTGCTCCAACCGACGCGCGCGGATTTGCGCGGCGTCGCGCAGGCGTACCGCGAGCACCTCGTGCCGGATGCGCGCCCGGTCATCGCCGCGTTGCGCGCCGCTGGATGCGCCGTACACATTGTCAGCGGCGGCTTGCTCCTCGCCGTGCAGGCGTTGGCGCGCGACCTGGGTTTGCCGACGCAAAACGTTCACGCCGTGCCCATCGTGTTCGATCAACTTGCCGGCGAATGGTGGCGGTACGAACAACATCGCTACGGCGGCAACCCGGCGGAACGCTACCTCGCTTTTGCGCCGACGCCGCTCGCCGAATCGCAGGGCAAGCGCACGCTGATCGCGCAACTTGCCGGCGCGGCGCGCGACGCAATGCTCGTCGGCGACGGCATCACCGATCTTGAAGCGCGCGGCGCGGTGAAACGGTTCGTCGGCTTTGGCGGCGTGGTGCAGCGCGAGGTAGTCGCGGCAAACGCCGACGTATTTATCGCCGCGCCGCGTTTAGCGGCAATCGTGCCGCTCGCCGTTTCCGCCGCGCAAGCGCAACAGTTTGTCGGCGGCGCGCACGAAAGCGTTTGGCGACGCGGACTTGAAGACATCGAAAACGGTTTGGTGAAATTTCATCCGCAGTTCCCAGTTCCCGCTCCCGATGCAACGCTATGAGCGGAAGCGCGACGAAGGAAAAATGTATGGCGCGGTTATTCATCCCAGGTCCGACCGACGTGCGACCCGATGTGCTCGCGGCGCAAGCGCAACCGATGATCGGGCATCGCGGCGCAGATTTCCAGACGCTGTTTGCGCGCATCCAGCCGAAATTGCGTCAGGTGTTTGCCACATCGCAACGCGTGTACATTTCGACCTCATCCGGCACTGGGTTGCAAGAAGCGGCGATGCGAAATTGCGTCGCGCGCCGCGTGCTGTGTTGCGTCAACGGCGCGTTCGCCGAACGTTGGTATGAAGTGGCGCTGGCGAACGGCAAAGCGGCGGCGCGGCTCGAAGTCGAGTGGGGACGCGCGATTTTGCCGGAGATGGTGGACGAAGCCCTAACCGCTGACGATTTTGATGCGGTTGCCATCGTGCATAACGAAACGAGCACCGGCGTCGCTAGCCCGCTCCGCGAGATCGCCGCGCGTGTGCGCGAACGTTACCCTGAGGTGATGATTCTCGTGGACGCCGTGTCCTCGCTCGGCGGCGCCGAACTCGATTTCGAGCGGTGGGGGTTGGACGTGCTGTTCACGTCGTCGCAAAAATGTTTGGCGTTGCCGCCGGGTTTGGCGTTCGCCGCCGTGTCCGACCGCGCGCTGGACAAGGCACGCGGCGTGACGCAGCGCGGCGTGTATTTTGATTTTGTCGAGCTGGAAAAACATTTGCGGAAAAACCAAACGCCTGCGACGCCGGCAATTTCGTTGCTGTGGGCGCTCGACGCGAGTTTGGATCACCTTCTCGCCGAGGGCCTGGACGCGCGGTTCGCGCGGCACGCGCACATGGCGGCGCGCGCGCAAACGTGGGCGGCGCAACATTTCGGTCTGTTCGCCGAACCTGGGTATCGCTCGCCCACCGTGACGTGCGTTCAAAACACGCGCGGCGTGGATGTGAAAAAACTCAATGTGCAATTGCGCGCGCGCGGAATGCAAATTTCCGACGGGTACGGCAAATTGCAAGCCAGCACATTTCGCATCGCGCACATGGGCGAAATCGGCATAGCCGATCTCGACGCATTGCTTGCCGCGCTCGACGAATTGCTGGCGTGACGGCGACGCGCGCGCGGATTGCACGGCGACCACTGCGGTTCGTCGGCACGCTTCAACGGGGAGGCGCAATTCCAAAACTAGGCGAAGGAGGCGTTCGATGTACCACATTCTGATCACCGACGACCTGGGCACAGCGGGCTTGGCGTTGCTCGACCAAGCGACCGACGTGCAGTTCGAGGTGGTGCGCTTGCCCGACCGACAACAATTGCTCGAACGGATCGGCGCGTACGACGCGATCATCACCCGTTCCGGCACGCCGCTCACCGCCGAAATTTTTCAAGCGGCGACGCGGCTCAAGATCGCCGGGCGCGCCGGCGTCGGCTTGGACAATGTGGACATTGACGCCGCGACGCAACGTGGCATCCTGGTGATCAACACGCCGGAAGCCAACACGCTTGCGGCGACAGAAATGACGATGGCGCTCCTGCTCGCGCTGTGCCGGCATTTGCCCTGGGCGGACGCTTCGATCAAACGTGGCGAATGGACGCGCAGTAAATTTTTAGGCGCGGAATTGCACGGCAAGACGCTAGGCGTCATCGGGTTGGGGCGCATCGGCTCGCGTGTGGCGTGGCGTTGTCACGCGTTCGGGATGCGCGTTCTTGCCTACGATCCGTACATCGCCGAGGAGATTGCCGAGCGCGCGCACGCGCAACTGGTGGGCGACTTGGACGAGCTGTTGACTCAGGCGGATGTGATCACGGTGCACACGCCGTTGACCGACGAGACGCGCGGCATGATCGGCGCGGCGCAGATCGCGCGGATGAAACCCGGCGCGCGCGTGGTGAACTGCGCGCGCGGCGGCATCGTGGACGAGCAAGCGCTGTACGACGGCTTGGTCGCCGGCAAACTCGCCGGCGCGGCGCTCGACGCGTACTCGACCGAGCCGCCGCGCACCGATCTGCTACGGCAATTGCTCGCACTGCACAACGTCATCGCCTCGCCGCACATTGGCGCGAACACGGTCGAGGCGCAACATGCTGTCGCCGTGCAAATCGTCACCCAGGTTCTCGACGCCCTGCGCGGCGTCAATTACAGCAACGTCGTGAACCTGCCCTTTGTCGAGGGCTTGGACTATCGCGCGATTCAACCCTACCTGACGCTCGCCGAAAAAATCGGCGCGCTCCAAATGCAACTCGTGCGCGGGCGCATCGAACGCGTTGAGGTTGAATGTCGCGGCGAGCCAATCGAACAGTGGGTCAAGCCGTTGACGGTCGCGCTGTTGCGCGGCTTGCTGTACCCGATTTTGCGCGAAGCGGTGAACTATGTGAACGCGCCGCGCCTGGCGGACGAGCGCGGCATCACGGTTTCGCAAACGCGCCACCCTGTCGCCGAGGGATACTCGAACGTGCTCTTGTGCCGCGTCGTTTCGTCCCAGGAAACGCGTTTGGTCGGCGGCGCATTGTTCTTGCGCGATCAGCCGCGCATCGTCCTGCTCGACAATTTCCGGATCGACGCGTTGCCCGCCGGTTGCGCGTTGGTGATGCTCAGCCGCGATGTGCCCGGCGTGATGGGGCAGATCGGCACGCTGTTGGGCAAGCACGGGATCAATATCGCGCACTGGCACATGGGCAGGGAAGCGCCGGGACAACGCCAATTGTCGTTCATCAACATTGACACGCTCGCCGCCGAACCGGTGGTCGCGGAATTGATCGCGCAACCGATGGTGCTGGATGTGCGGCAGGTGACGTTGTAACATGATTTTTTACATTCCCTCTCACTGATGCTATAATGCCGCCCGTGAAATTTCTCTATCCACTGCTTGTGGCGCTGCTTGCGGTTTTTGTCCTTGCCCCGCTCGAATACCCCGGCGCATTTCAATCCCACACCGGCTTGCTGGCTGTCTACAACCTGATCGATCTCGATCAACACGCGGCGCAATTTTTCGCGTGGACGCCGACGGTGGGGCGCGCGTTCGATCTCTTTCGCGGGGAAGGCGCATTGCCGTACTGGGTCGCCGAACTGTTCCATCTGTTCGGTTTCAGTTACCTCAGCGCGATCAAACTCGTTTACGCAGTAGCGTGGCTCGCGAGCGGCTGGGCGATGTACGCGCTCGCGCGAAAATTTTTCAGCGCGGCGAGTGCGTTGCTCGCGGCGACCATCTACGTTTATCTCCCGTACCACATCGCCACGGTCTACGTGCGCGGCGCGTTCGCCGAGTCCGTCGCGTGGGCGGTGATGCCGGTCGCGTTGCTCGCCGTTTGGCATTTCGCAATTCGCAACTCGCAATTCGCATTTCGCTATTCACTTGCGCCGGTCTTGGCGTTCGCCGCTTTGTTTCTCACCCAACCTGGGATCGCGATTGGGTTCGCGCCGGTTGCGCTGGGCGTCGTTGTCGCGTTGCAGGGTCGGCACGCCTTCCGCGTTGCGCTGATTGGCATCGGTGGCGGACTCGTGCTTGGCGCGTTGCTCGCCCTGCCGGCGCTGGTTCGCAATGGTGCGGCAATTGCGCCGGCTGGATTCAGCGCGCATTTCGTTTTGCCGTTTCAACTGTTTGCCGCGCAGTGGGGTTTCGGCGCGAGCACGGGCAGTTACCTCGATCAGTTCCCCTTGCAACTCGGCGTCGTGCCGGTCGGACTCGCGATCATTGCGGTCGCGCTTGCGGCGCGCACGCACGATGCGAACGTGCGCCGCGCGCTGAGCGTCTTCCTCGGCGTTGCCGGCGTTGCGGTGGTTTTGACGTTTGAGATCGTCGCACCGGTTTGGAAGGTGTTGGGATTGTTGATCGCCGCGCCTTGGCAACTGCTTGCATTCGCCGGGTTTGCGCTCGCGCTTGTCGCCGGTTGCGCGTTGGAATTTGACGCGCGCTTGAAACAGCCGGCGATGCTGGCGTTCTTCGTCGCGTTGCCGGTCGTGGCGAGTTACGGGTACCTCACGCCGCGCTTTTTCGAAAGCGCGCCGA
>CAIKBD010000478.1 GCA_903825565.1 uncultured Anaerolineales bacterium
TGCCAGATACGCGAGTGCGCCGACAAAAATCGAAGCGAGAAACAACAACGCGCTCAGAATGTTGATTGCGGTGTACGCGATCTCGGTGAACGATCCTGGGAGCGTGATGCCGGGCGCGGGCGTGCGGGTAGGCGTCACGGCGAGCGGGGTGGGGCTGGGTGCGGGCGCGCTCGGCGAGGGCGAAGGCGGCACAGGCGTGGGCGTGACCGGCGCGGCGGTGGCTGTGGGGAATACGACGCCCGGCGCGGCGGGAATTTTCAAGACCATTCCGTTTTTCAAACGCGTCGTCGGCGTGATGTTGTTGGCGTTGGCGATGAGCGGATATTTCGCGCCGTTGCCGTACATTTTCTGCGCGATGATCCACAAACTGTCGCCGGGTTGAACGGTGTAAGTGCGCTCGTCGCCGGCGGGCGCATCGGGTGCGGTTGCGGCGGGCGTGGCGGCGCGCGTCGGGGTTGGCGGTTGCGGCGTGTCGTTCGCATACGTTGGGATGAATACCGGCGTCGGAAAAGTGTAGGGACGCTTGGTCGGCTCAACACCCGTTTGTGCAAAGGCGCGCGGCGACGTGCCGAATGTCATTCCCAGCATGGTGAGCAGGGCGAGAGTGATGAGCGCGCGCGAACTCATTTGCATCCTGCCGTGACAATCTGCGCGTTGACCAGTTTGTTGCCGTCAAAGGTGTTGCTTTGGCACGTGCCGCCTTCGACCGGCTGCAATAAAATGTCCGCGCCTTCAATCGTGTTACCCACGTACTTGGAGAACTGGGCATTGTCGGCTTGCACACTTTTGGCGCGCGCGCCGCGAATCGTGTTGTACTCGAACCGCACATTTTGCGCGTACCCGAGCCACGCGCCGTAATTGTCGTTGGCAAACGTATTGTGGTGAATGTAATTGCGAAAACTAAACGTCGCTTCGATCCCGTTTGCCACGCTGTTGGCGATCACGTTGTTGAACATTTCATTGTCGTTGCTCGCCGCATCCGGCCGGTTGCCCTGATAAATGCCGTCGCCGTTGGCGGTGAGCGTGTTCCAGCCGATCTGGTTGCGATCCGATTGTTGGGTCAGCACGATGCCGGCGGAGCCGCACCCGGCGTCTTGCCCCCACTGTGGGCAACTGCGATTGTTGGACTCGACCGTGTTGGTGTAGATTTGGCTTGCGGTCGTGTCGTACAGATAAATGCCCCAGCCGCGATTACGGCTGGTCGTGTTGCGCTCGACGCGTAGGCGCGTGGAATTGAGGAGTTGGATGCCGGCGATGTTGCCGTTCGCGCGATTGTTCGTGAGCCGCGAGTTTTGCACGCCGTTCACGATCATGCCGCCGTGCGGGATCGGTTTTAGATGTTCGACATCGTAATTGTCGTCCACATAGTTGCCGCTGAAATCGTTGTTTTCGAAAACGTACCGATTGCCGCCCTCGATGTACGCGCCCACATCCCAGCCGCGAAATTTGCAATTGCGGATCGTCACGCTTTGGTGTTTGCGGATCAGCAAGCCCACGCCCACGCCGTCGCCGACAAATGCCGAATTGTTGCAATCCAACGTCACATTGTCCGCCATCACGATCACCGGTTGATGATACTCGCTGTTCGGCGGCAGTTTCGTGTCTTGATAAATTCGCATCGGCGCGGTGACCAGCAAAAGAAACGCGATCAGTTTCATCGTGCTATTTTCCCCTAACTCGGACAAGCCGAAGCCGAACAAGGAAATTTCTGCTTGACTGCGGATGAACGCGGATAATTTCTTGTCTGTGTTTGTCTGCGTTCGTCCGCGTCCAATTCGTTTATGCCAGGTTTTGGTAACGTCGCAAGCCGGTTGCCGTTGCGATCTGCACATCCAGCGCGGCGTAATCCACACGCGCGAAATCCGTCGTGTCGAGTTGGATGACGGGATCGTCGAGCGCGAGCGCGCCGGCGTTGCGCGCGAACAGCGCGGCGAGATCGGCGGCGCTTGCTTGATCGTCCACGTGGCCGGGGTGCCGGTTGCCGGTCGCCCACCGCTGGCGAAAACGTTCCGCTAAAACGTGCGGTTCGCATTGTAACAGAATTTGCGTAGATGCAAAATCGTGCCGCGCGCGAATGGCGCGGAATTGGGCCGTCGCCGGCTCGACGTAAAAATTACTTTCGACGATTAACGACTGTCCCGCCGCAACCTGGGTCTCGACAAAGTAAAACAGCAGGGCGAGCGTGGCGCGCCCCAACTCGCGCGACCACGCCCGGTCGCGCACGCCGAGCGTATCGAAGAGCGTTTCCTTGACGCCGTCCTTTTCGATTAACGGCAACCGAAACGCCGTGGCGAGCCGGCGCGCGAGTGTGGTTTTGCCGGTACACGGTGCGCCCGTGACGATGACCAGGGTGGGACGATCTGCCAATGTGTGTTACCCCGCCAAAATTCTGCCGCAACCCGGACACAGCACAAGCTCGTTGCCCTCGCGGGCGCGATGCGCCAAGCCGGTCGGCGTGGCAACGCCGCACAACCCGCACGACTCGCGTTTAATCGGCGCAACCGCGCGCCCGATTTTTCGGCGCAAGTGATCGTACGTGCTCAACGCCTCCGGCGCAAGTGTGCCGCGCGTTTGCGTGCGCGTGGCGTTCAATTCGGCAAGCCGCGCGGCAAGCGCATCGCGTTCGCGCGTCAACTGCGCGAGTTCATGCGCGCGTGCGGCTTCGGCTTGCTCGCGGACGCGCATTTTTGCCTCGGCATCTTTTTGCCCGCGCTCCACTGTATCCATCTGCGTCAGCAACTTGTCGTCCAGCGCGTCGCGCTGGCGTCGGTGCATTTGCAAATCTTTTTCCATCCCGTCGAGTTCTTTCGGGTTGGTGACGCGTCCGCTGTACAAACGCTCTTCCAATGTCTTGATTTTGGCGTCGAGCGTTTGGGCTTCCAACTCGCGGTCGCGCAATTGCGCGCGCGCCGCGGCGAGTTGCTGTTGCGCGGCGTCGTGCGCCGTGCGCGCTGCCGCGAGCGCGGGATCGTTTGCCAACGTCGCGTCCACTTGGCGCGCGCGTTGGCTCTTGTCCTCCAATTCCAGATCGGTTTGTTGCAAGTGCCACAGCAGGGAAAGCAGATTCATCGGTTTGTCCTCTCGGCGCTCAGGTGGGCAGTGGTGGGGCTTGCGCCGTGCGTTGCCAGCGACCTTAAAGATTGGCGCAAGTACTGTTAGCCCCTTGACACTCTGAAACGGATGTGGTTAAATAGAGGCATCAAAGTGGGGTAAAGTGGGGCAGAATGGGTAATAGATTGTATAGAACTTGCGTTCTTGCCCTATTGGTGGGAGACCGGAACACATGTTCTTAGGTTCGCATCAACATGCGATAGATGAAAAAGGGCGGTTGACTTTGCCCGCGAAATGGCGCACCGAACTGGCGACGGGCGTCGTGATCACGCGTGGTTTGGACGGCTGTCTATTCATTTTCCCCCAGCCCACCTTTGAACAAATGGCGTTGGCAGTTGTCGCGCAAGGATTTGAGAGCGCAGACTCGCGCGGGTGGTCGCGGTTTATTTTCGGCGAAGCCGATCAAGTTGAGCTGGACAAGCAAGGGCGAATCTTGATCCCGCAATCGTTGCGCGGCGAATTTAAACTCGATCACGAAGTCACGGTGGTCGGTTTGTTTGACCGCATCGAAGTGTGGGACCCCGCCCAGTATACCGAGATGATGACGCGTGTGCAGTCCGATCCCAACGCGATTGCGGAACGGATGCGCTTGATGATCCGCAACGTCAAGCCGGCGCAACCCTAACGATGACCGAGTCCGCGCACATTTCCGTTTTGTTGGAAGCCGTGCTCGCTGGGTTGACGCCACACGCCGATGGCGTTTACATTGACGGCACAGTGGGCGCGGGCGGCCACGCGGCGGCGATTCTTGCGGCGTCTGCGCCGACAGGACGCTTGCTGGGTTTGGATGCCGATCCGCAGGCGTTGGCGCGCGCGGCGGAACGCGTGGCGATTTATGGCGCGCGGGCGCAGTTGGTTCACGCGAACTTTGAACATTTGCAAGCCGCGGCGGCGGCGCACGGGTTTTTCCCGGCGGATGGTATTGTACTCGATCTTGGTTTGTCGTCAATGCAGTTGGGCGACGCCGCGCGCGGTTTTTCGTTTGCCAGCGCGGGCGCGCTCGATATGCGTTTTGATCCGGCGGGCGAAACGACGGCCGCTGATCTGGTCAACACCCTGCCGGAGAAAGAACTCGCCGATTTGATTTTCGAGTACGGCGAGGAGCGCGCCTCGCGCCGCATCGCGCGCGCAATGGTGTGGGCGCGCCCGATCACGACGGCGCAACAGTTGGCGCACGTGATCGAACGTGCGCTGGGGCGGCGCGGGCACATCCACCCGGCGACGCGCACCTTTCAAGCGTTGCGAATTGCGGTCAATCGGGAACTGGCGGTGTTGGATGCGGTGTTGCCGCAAATCGTCGCCACGCTCAAGCCCGGCGGCCGGGTCGCCGTTATCGCGTTTCATTCGCTCGAAGATCGACGCGTCAAGAATTTTTTGCGCGACTGCGCCGCGTTACGCGTGCTGACGAAACACCCGCTTCAACCGACGGAAGCCGAGGTCGCCGCCAATTCCCGGAGCCGCAGCGCCAAATTGCGAATCGCCGAAAAAATTTGATTATGGCTGATCCGATTCCTGCTTCTTCAGCAACCGAAACCGTTTTGAACTGGGGCACCATCCGCGCGTTAGCCGCGTTGGTTGGGCTAGTGGCGTTGCTCGGCATGATCTATTTAGGGCAAAGCAGTCAAGCGACGGTGACCGGGCAACGGGTGCTGGAATTGCAAGATCGCTTGGAGCAAACGAAACGCGCCAACGCGCAAATCGAGTACGAAATCGCAATGCTGACCACGCCGGACAAGGTTGCCGAGCGCGCGCGGCGGCTGGGGTTTCGCCCGGCAACGGTCAGCCAAGTGATCTACCTGGTCGTCAAGGATTATCCGGTTGCGCCGGTCAAGTCGCAACCTGCACTTGATGGTACGCCTGCGCCGATCAATTCCTGGGATGCGTGGTGGCTAGCGGCGCTGGCGCGGCTGGGCTGGCACGATGCGCAGATGGTGGAAGCCAGTCCCTGGTGATGTCATGGCAGTCCAAACTCTTTCGCGCGCGCCAGTCCGAATGCGCGCCGCGCTCATTTTAATTTTTGCGTTCGGGCTTTTCCTCGCCGCCAAATTGTTCTTCTGGCAAATTATCCAGATGGACGAGTTGACCACGCGCGGGCAAGGGCAACTCAAATACAAGATGCAAGTACCCGCGCGCCGCGGCGATATTGTGACAACCGATGGCGCGTTGCTGGCGACGGATGTCTACGTCTACAATGTCACCGCCACGCCGCGCGATGTTCGCAACCGAGAGCGTGTGGTGCCGGAATTGGCGCGCGTGTTGAAGCAACCGGCGGAGCAAATCCTCGCCAAACTGCAAGGTCCCGTCACGACGACGGTGACGCTGGCGCAAGGAATTTCTCAGCCGGTTGCCGAACAAGTGCAACAGCTCAAAGAGTATTACGGCGTCGGCGGTTTGAGTGTGGAAGGCGCTTGGGCGCGCCGGTATCCGGCGAACGCGTTCGCCGCGCATCTCATCGGTTACGTGAACGCGCAACGCACCGCGGCGTGGGGCATCGAGCAGTACAAGGATTTGGATCTCAAGGGTGTAGACGGCGAAATTCGCGGCACGACCAACGTTTATCGTAACGACGCCATCCCGTTCGATCTGCCGACCGGTAAACCAGCGGTGGATGGGGACCGGCTCACGTTGACGATTCATAGCGGCTTGCAACGCATCGTCGAAACCGAACTGGCAACGGCGGTGCGCGACTCGCGCGGGACCGGCGGCACGGTGATTGTGATGCACGTCAAGACCGGCGCGGTGGTGGCGATGGCGTCGTTACCGATTGCCGATCTGAACGCCTATTCCGATCTGACGAATCAGGACAAGTACGCCAACCCGGCGGTCAACGCGCAGTACGAGCCGGGGTCGGTGTTCAAGGTGATCACACTCGCCTGCGCGCTCGACGCCGGCACGATCACGGCGGCGATGGTGTACGACGACAACGGGTTCATCAATATTGGCGGGCGCACGATTCGCAATCACGACAACCTCGCGCCGGGGCGCGTGACGTTGACCGACGTGATGCGCATGTCGCTCAACGTCGAAGCCGTCAAGATGAGCGTGGGCTTGGGCGCGGACAAGTTCTATCAATGCGTGCGCCGTTTTGGGTTTGGCGCGCGCACGCGCGTGGAACTGGCGGCGGAAGCGGTCGGCAATGTCAAAGCGGTTGGCGATGGGCAGTGGCGCGAAGTGGACTTGGGCACCAATTCATTCGGGCAGGGAATTGCCGTGACGCCGTTGCAAATGGTGACGGCGATCAGCGCCGTGGCGAATCAGGGCAAACTGATGCGCCCGCAAATCGTCGCCGCGAAACATGCGCCGAACGGCAAAACGCAACCAGTGGAACCGGAATTGGTGCGCGCCGCGATTCGCCCGGAGACGGCGCAACTCGTCACTCGAATTTTGACCGATGCGATCCTTGCCGAGTCCACGAACAAAGCGGTCGTCCCAGGTTATCACATCGCCGGCAAAACCGGCACCGCGCAAATCCCGGTCGCCGGTATTCTCGATCCGCGCTGGACGATTGCTTCGTTCGTCGGCTATTTGCCGGCAGAGGATCCGCAGTACACGATCCTCGTAAAAATTGACAAGCCGCAAACGTCCGAGTGGGGATCGCAGATCGCGTCGCCGGTGTTCGCCGCTGTCGCCAAACAACTGGTAAGCATGACGGGTGTGCCGGCGGAAAATAGCCGGGTGATGAAATAGTAACTGCTTGACGAACACGATGCTGACCCTCGCCGATATTTTTCAAGCGTTGACGCTTATGCGCCCGGCGCACGCCGAGCGCATCGCCATTGCGCGCGTGACGATTGATTCGCGGCAAGTGGAACCGGGCGCGCTGTTCGTCGCCTTGCCCGGCGAAACGCATGACGGGCACGACTTTATTCCCGAAGCCATCGCGCGCGGGGCGGCGGCAATTTTCACCGAAACGCGCGGGGCGCGCGGGCTAGGTCCGAATGCACTTTTGATTGATTCAACCAGTCAGAGTGTCGCCGGGTTGCAACCTAGCCCGCCGTCCCTGACCCCAGCGGTGTTCGTCGTGGCGTCGCCGCTTGCCGCGTTGCAACAACTCGCCACATTTTGGCGGCGTAAATTTTCGACCCAGGTGCTCGGCGTGACCGGGAGCATCGGCAAAAGTTCGACGAAAGAATTGATTGCCGCGGTGTTGCGCCAAAAATTTACGACGCTGAAAAGCGAAGGCAACCTTAACAACGAAATCGGCTTGCCGCTCACTTTGCTCCGGCTGAATGACACGCACGCGCGCGCTGTGCTCGAAATGGGGATGTACGCGCTCGGTGAAATTCAAACGCTGTGCGATCTGGCTCTGCCGCGCATCGGCGTCGTGACGAATGTGGAGCCGGTGCACCTCGAACGGCTCGGCTCGCTGGATAATATTGCGCGTGCGAAGGCGGAACTCGTCGCGGCGTTGCCGGCGGACGGCGCGGCGATTTTGAACGGCGACGATGCGCGCGTGCGGGCGATGCAAACGCAAACGCGCGCGCGGGTCTGGCGCTATGGGTTGCAGCCCAGTTGTGAGGTGTGGGCGGATGCGGTGGAGAGTTTCGGCTTGGACGGCATTGCGTTCACGTTGCATCACGCCGAGCAAGGCGTGCGCGTGCGAACGCCGTTGACCGGACGGCACAATGTGTTCACCGCGCTCGCGGCGGCGACGGTCGGCTTGGTCGAGGGTTTGACCTGGGACGAAATCGTGCGCGGGTTGCAAGACGGGTCCGCCCAGTTGCGTTTGCGCGTTGTGCCGGCTGAAAACGGCGCGATGATTTTGGACGACACGTACAACGCGAGTCCGACGTCGGTGACTGCCGCGCTGAGCGTGCTGGCGGAAATGTCCGGGCGCAAGCTGGCGGTGCTGGGCGATATGCGCGAACTGGGAGCGGAAGAGGCGCGCGCGCATCAAATCGTCGGCGAACGCGCGGCGCAGGTCGCGGACATTTTGATCGCGGTGGGCGCGCGCGGCAAGTGGATTGGCGCGGCGGCGCGCGCGGCGGGCCTCGCGCCCGACAAGATTTTTTTCGCGGAAAATAATTCGCGCGCGGTTGAAATCCTGCGCGGCTTGATGCGCGCGGGCGATTGGGCGCTTGTCAAAGGTTCGCGCGGGATGCAGATGGAAGAGATCGTCGCGGCGGTGCGGCGCGCGGCATGAGGCGGATGGTGGGGTGAAGAAAAGCCGATTTCCGAAATTGGACAAGCGCGCGTTTGTGGTCACGTCGTTGTTCGATGAATCGGGTGACAAGGAATACTGGCTTTCCAAAACGCCGCAAGAGCGTTTGGAAGCGGTTGAGTTGATGCGGCAAATTGTGTATGGCTATGATCCGGCTACCACCAGACTTCAAAGAGTTTTTGAAATTACTCAACGCGCGTAAGATCAAATATCTGTTGATGAAAAGCGGAAGACGGCTGTGGAAAATCAACTAATCTTGGGCGACAACCTGGAAATTATGCGGCAGATGCCGGGCGAGTGCGTGGATTTGATTTACCTCGACCCGCCGTTCTTTTCAAACCGGAATTACGAAGTGATTTGGGGCGACGCCGGCGAGATTCGCAGTTTTCAAGACCGCTGGTCGGGCGGGGTGGATCATTACATCGCGTGGTTGAAAGAGCGCGTGCAAGAAATGCACCGCTTGCTGAAACCGACCGGTTCGATTTTTTTGCATTGCGATTGGCACGCAAACGCGGAAATCAAAGTTTTCATTCTCAATAAAATTTTTGGCGAAGAAAATTTCCGGAGCGAAATAATTTGGAAACGGAGCACTGCCCACAGCGATGCGAAACAAGGGCGACGTGCCTTTGGCAATATCACTGACCGCATTTTTTATTACTCGAAAAGTGCTGATTGTAAATTCAATCAAGTTTACACGCCGTACGACGAAGAGTATACGGATGGCTTTTACAAGTTTGTAGACGCCGACGGACGCCGTTATACGTTGGGTGATCTCACTGGACCAGGTGGCGCATCAAAAGGTAATCCGCAGTATGCGATTATGGGAGTTACGCGCTATTGGCGTTATAGCCGGGAAAAAATAGACCAGCTCATCAAAGAAGGTCGCGTTGTCCAGTCAAAACCCGGTGCGGTTCCGCGTTACAAACGCTACTTGGATGAAATGCCGGGCGTGCCGCTTCAAGATATGTGGGATGATATAAAACCGCTGGGTTCGCAAGCAAAAGAACGCATCGGCTATCCGACGCAAAAGCCGGAGAAATTGTTAGAGCGTATCATTCAGACGGCGAGTGACGAAGGCGACACGGTTTTCGATCCCTTTGTCGGCGGCGGCACGACGGTGGTCGTCGCGGATAAACTCAATCGGCGATGGGTTGGGATTGACCAATCGGTGCAGGCGATCAAAGTGACCGAACTGCGGCTTTACAATCAGCGGGATTTGTTCTCTGCGCCGTTCGTGACCAAACTGCACAAGTACGATTACGACACCTTGCGCTACAAGGATGCGTTCGCGTTCGAGTCTTGGATCGTTCAACAAGTTGGCGGCGCGTCCAATCTCAAGCAACGCGGCGATTTGGGCATTGATGGACGCACGCGCGAGGGTGCGCCGATTCAAGTCAAACGCTCGGACAACATCGGGCGCAATGTGATTGATAATTTCCGTTCGGCGTGCGAACGCTTTGATGAAAACCTGTTCCACAAAAACCAAGACGCCGGGCAACCGGTCGGCGTGCTGATCGCATTCAGTTTCGGCAAAGGCGCAGTGGAAGAAATTGCGCGGTTGAAAATTCAGCAAAACGTCATCATCAAGTTGATGCGTGTGGACGAAATTGTGCCCATCGCCAAAAAACCGACGCTCGCTGTGCGGCTCAAAGATTTGGGCGCGGACGAAAAAGGGCAACGCGACATTGAGTTTACGGCGGTCGGCGAATCGCAAGCCGGCATCGAAATGTACGCGTGGGACTGGGATTACGACGAGAGCAAGGGCATCTTCAAGCCGGAAATTTTGCGTGACCAAACCGGCGTGCAGACGCGCAAGTTCAAAGCCGGCGAGTATGTGATTGCCGTGCGCGTCGTAGACAATGACGGTCTCGAATCCGACGAAATCATCCGGCTCAAAGTGAATGGCAAAATCAAACGCGGATAACTGTCTTACTGTCCCACTGTCCCACTGTCCCACTGTTTACTGTTGACTGACGACTGACGACTATGGACTTGACCAACCAACGCGTTCTCGTGCTCGGTCTCGGCGTGCACGGCGGCGGGCTGGGCGTGGCGAAATGGCTCGTGCGGCAGGGCGCGCGCGTTACCGTCACCGATCTGAAACGCGCCGACGAATTGCAAGCGTCGCTCGACGCGTTGCGCGGCTTGCCAATCGAATATGTGCTGGGTGAACATCGCGCGCAGGATTTTCTCGCCGCCGATTTGATCGTGCGGAATCCCGGCGTGCCGCGTGAATCGCAATGGTTGCAGTTCGCGCGCGAGCACAACATCCCGGTCGAAATGGAAATGGGTTTGTTCGTCGAACGCTTGCCGCGCGGCATGGCGCAAGTCATCGGCATCACCGGCACGAAAGGGAAAACGACGACGACGCTGATGCTCGGCGAAATTTTGAGACGCGCGAATTCCAAGACCGTCGTCGCCGGCAACTTGCGCGTGAGCGCGCTCGACCTGCTCGATCAGATTGACGCCGCAACGCCGGTCGTGCTCGAACTGTCGTCGTGGCAACTCGAAGCGTTTCCGCCACACGCGATCAGCCCGCACCTGGCGGCGATCACCAACTTGGCGCCGGATCATTTGAATCGCTACCGCGATCTCGACGATTATGCCGCCGCCAAGGCGATCATTTTTCGGTACCAACAACCCGGCGATTTTCTCGTTTTGAACTTTGACAACAAACTGCTGACGCATTTCGCGGCGCGCACCTTTGGCAAGGTCGTGTGGACGAGCGCGGCGCGTGCGCTGAAAGCGGGCGCGTGCCGCGAGGGCGATTGGCTCGTGTGGAAGTGGAACGGCGCGGCGCACCAAATTTTGCGCGTGAGCGAGTTGCGCGTGCCCGGCGATCACAACGTGGCGAACGCGCTCACCGCGCTGGCGCTCGCATCGTTGCACGGCGTTGCGCCGGCAATCATCGCCGACGCGTTGCGCGAATTTTGCGGCGTGGAGCATCGCCAGGAATTGGTGCGCGAGTTGAACGGCGTGCGGTACATCAACGACACCACGGCGACGGCGCCCGCCGCAACCGTGATCGCGCTGGAGACGTTCGCGCCGAGCGGCATTGTGCTCATCGCCGGCGGCGCGGCCAAGGCGCTGGCGTTCGACGAACTCGCGCGCGCGATTGTGGCGCAGGTGCGCGCGGTGGTCTTGCTCGAAGGGAGCGCGACGGACAAGTTGGAACAGGCGATTTACGGAGCGGGTGGAAAAAATTTAATCGTGGGAAGGTTTGATCGTTTGTTGGGCGCGGTTGAACGCGCACGCGCCCTCGCGCGCCCGGGCGAAACTGTTTTGCTCTCGCCGGCGTGCGCGAGTTTCGGCATGTTTGCGAATGAATTTGAGCGCGGCGCGCAGTTCAAAGAAATCGTGCGAGGTTTGGAATGACGACGCAAGAACAACGCCAACCCTGGGTCAAGCCGTTTAACATAGATTACGTGTTGCTGGGCATCGTCCTGATTTTGCTCGTCATCGGGCTGATGATGGTTTTTAGTGTGACGTTTCCGGCGCGTGTGAATGCCGGCGCGGATAACCCGCAAGCCGATTTTGTGCGGCAAGCGCTGTTCGCTATCGGCGGGATCGTCGGGATGATCGCCTTGACGCTGATCAACTATCGCGTGTGGGGGCGGCTGTCGGTGATCATGATGGGCGTCACGCTGATCGCGCTCGTCGGTTTGCTGTTCATGCCGGCGATCAACGGGGCGCGCCGGTGGTACGCCGAAGGTTCGGTGCAACCGTCCGAGATCGCCAAGTTCACCGTGATTGTGTACATGGCGAAATGGCTTTCGTCGAA
>CAIKBD010000479.1 GCA_903825565.1 uncultured Anaerolineales bacterium
AAGATTAGCGGAACGAATGTCCTGCTCCGCCCGACGCCAACCCGCACGCCCGAGGTGAGCTTTCCGAACCCGTATGCCACCCCGATTCCTGTGAGTTCAATCCAAGGGCGGCTACTTTTTCAGGAAATGCACGGCGGTAAAATTTATACGGTCAACGGCGATGGCTCGAACCTTAAAAATATCTCGTATGGGATGGACCCCAGTTGGTCGCCAGATGGCAAGCAGATTGCTTTTGCACGGATGAACGAGCCGGCGGGTTTATTCAGTGCACAAGCGGATGGTTCGCAAGAACGACTTCTTTTCGGCTGGCCCCAAATTCATTCCGCGCGATGGAGTCCCGATGGCAAACGCCTCGCGTTTGCGCGCCAACCGAGTGTGTCGGAAATCAAGGTTATCTGTTTCTTTGTGATCTATTGTTTTCCGTTTCCCAACCAAGCGCCCTTGAAGATTGGGGTCATTGAACTAGATCGTGCGGTCGGCGAGACTACCAAGCACGTGCTTACGGAACCGCCCTGCTCGCTCTATTGCGCCGCGCCAACGTGGAGCCCCGATAATCGCACATTGATGTATGCGGATGAGTGGTCGGGCATTATGAGTACCGACACGCTCACGAATACACAAGCCCTCCTCTTCAAACAGCCCGCCCGGATCCAAGCTACCACCTTGAGTCCCAATGGCACCAAGATCGCCTTTCAACTGCTCCAACATGATCACTGGGAAATCAAAGTGATAGATGCGGACGGGAGCAATGTGCGCGCGGTCACCCGCGCCGATTTTCTCGATTTCGCGCTGGTCAACAATGTCGCGCCGGCTTGGTCGCCGGATAGCAAACAGATTTTATTTCTGTCCGACCGGGGCGGTAGGTGGGAATTTTTCGTCGCCGATGCGGACGGTGCAAATTTGCGCCAAGTGCTCAAAAATGTGACCGACCATGTGCGAATTCAATATGACTTTAGGAACGAGCGCGTCATTGACTGGACAAGGTAAAAGGTAGATACTAGCCCCAAGGAGGCAACCGTATGTCAAAAATTATTTCCATCCATTCGTTTCGCGGAGGGACCGGCAAATCGAATACATCGGCAAACCTCGCCACGCTCCTTGCGTTAGAAGGCAACCGTGTGGGGGTCATTGACACCGACATTCAATCCCCCGGCATTCACGTTTTGTTCGGCTTGGAAGAAGACAAGATGGTACACTCGCTCAACGATTACTTGTGGGGCAAGTGCACCATCAATCAAACCGCGCATGATGTCACGGCGAATCTGGGTGCCGGCATCAAGGGTAAAATTTTTCTCGTGCCTTCCAGCATCAAAGCCGGCGAGATTGCGCGCGTCCTGCGCGAAGGTTACGATGTGGTCTTGCTCAACGATGGCTTTCGGGATTTAATCGAGACGTTGCAGTTGGACATGTTGATCATTGACACGCATCCCGGCTTGAACGAAGAAACGCTCCTCTCGATTGCGATCTCGGATTACTTGCTTATCATCATGCGACCAGATCAGCAGGATTATCAGGGCACGGGCGTCACGGTCGAAGTCGCGCGCAAGTTGAATGTGCCGCGCTTGATGATTGTGGTGAACAAGGTCCCCGGCGTGTTTTCGCTCACGGAAGTCAAAGCGCGCGTTGAAAAAACTTACAACGCCCAGGTCGTCGGCGTGCTACCCCATTCTGACGAATTGATGACGCTTGCCAGCGCTGGCGTCTTTGTAGCACGTTACCCAGACCACCCCGTGACCGCCGTTTACAAACAGATCGCCGAGCAGTTGTTACGCTAGTACCTTACGAGTGAAAGTGTTGCACAACAAGCAAATTTTTTTCCACCAAGGTCACCAATTTTAATTTAGACTAACGCCGAACGACTCAGTTTTTCCGAGTTGAGATATCCGCACCTAAAGATTGAAAACGAATCTAGCCACCCGACAGTTCTTCCAGAAAACCCATTGAACACTGAAACGCGATAGATAAACCATGGGTCAGTCGCCAGTCGAGAAACCGCAATCCAATTTGAAAAATGCTCAGGTCACGTCGTTCGGCGCGATCCACCCAGTGGCGTAATCCGTTTTTGATCACTTTGCGACCCAGATCAATCAACCAGGTGTATAACAAGGCCACCGCCAAGGTCAGACGCGATAGGCGCGCATAGTGCCGCAGGTGCGTAGACTCCAAATCAAAACCATGCTTTTTAAAATCACCGAACATTTCTTCGATCCACATCCGATAGGTGTCTGCTTTCAGTGTGGCGGTCTGGTCGGTCAGGTTGGTGGCCAAGAGCCAGGGTTCTTTTTCACCGCTCGCCCAATGCGCCAACAAGTTCACGGGCAACGCGTGTTGTTTGGTCAGTAAGCTATGTCCCAACCATTGACCTTGGTCTGCGGCAGTCAGGACGTCACCGAAGTTTTGCCAAGGTTGGTCGGGCCATTGAATTTGATGACTCGCTTTTTGACGCAAGACATAGAGCCAGTGCCAGGTTTCTAATTGGCGCATCACTTCAACCGCCCCAAATTCACTGTCACCGACGAGTACCACAGAGGTATGGGCGGGGAGCAACGCTCGCACATGACTCAAGAGGGCCAACTGTTTGAAAGCAGAACGATGTCCCCGTGCACTAGGGACCCAAGTCCAGCAGATCGGAATCGCGCGGTGCTGAAAAGCGATGGCGACCATCAATAATTGATGTCCAAAGCCAACTTTGGTGCCGTCCGCGATCAAACGAATCGTGCCCGTCGTGCGCGCCATGTAACTCAGCCAATCCCGTGCCGTTGGATCATACCATTCGCGAACCCGAATCGCCGAGTTATCGACGAACCGTTCCAAACGACGTGCCGCGCTAGGTAGTTTGACGCCAAAGGGAATCTTGCGGGCGATTTGGCTCAGTTGCACCGAGCGACTGAGAAAAATACCCACAATGAGCCACGCCATATGGCGAGCACGTGTGCGCCGTTCTGGGTCGCGCAGT
>CAIKBD010000480.1 GCA_903825565.1 uncultured Anaerolineales bacterium
ATGACAGTACGGAATATCCAGCGAATCGCGCAAGTACCCAATCGGCGCCAGCATATCATACGCAATTTGGGGATGGCGGCGCACGATCATCCATTCCTCATTCGTCAGTGGATTCGGCGAGAGCAGAATCGCGTCGGCAATGCCGAGTTTGCCAATATCGTGCAACAGCGCGCCCCGTTCCAAGTGCGGCATTTGATTTGCCGGCAATTGGAATTGTTGCGCCAAACGAATGGTCAAATCTATCACGCGTTGCAAGTGGCCCACCGGCTCGTGATCGCGAGCTTCGAGCAGGTGCGCCCACGCGTGCCAAGTCGCGTCGCAAGCTTCCATCATGCGCTGATATTCGTCTTGCAAATTTTGAAAAAAACCCGTGTCTTCGACCACGGTCGCAAAGCGAGCGACGACGCCTTCCAAAAATTCTTGCCATTCGGGATCAAACCGCAACGGCGCGCGATGGAAAATTTCGATGACCCCCTTGAGTTGCCCGTTTGCCAAAATCGGCACGCCGATGTAACTGACGAAACCTTCACTTGCGACGAGCACCGTTCGCACAAAGCGCAAACTTTCCTTTGCCAAGTTGTCGATCCGCACAAGCCGCCGCTCCCGCGCGGCGCGCCCCGCCAAGCCATCCCCTACGCGCACGCGCGCATTGTCCAGCGCGCGCGTGCGAAAACCGCGCGCGCTGACGGTTTCTAACATTTGGGTCTCGGGGTTGAGAATCAACGCCACTGCGGCATCCAGGTTGAGGTGCGTGGTGATGCGTTCGAGCAACGCGTTGGCGATGGCTTGCAAATCGAGGGACGCGCTGACAATTTGATTCGTGTCGCGTAGCAGTTGCATTTGCCGCGAATGTTGAACCGTTTGCGAATCCAACTGCAAAGACGCCGACGCCATACCCGCGAGCTCGACGACGGTGTGCACGAGCCGCAATTCTGCCGGCAAGATTTCGCGCGGGTGCGGCACCGCCACACAAATGACGCCGTTGACGGCGCGCGTGCCGGGAATCGGAATGCACGCGCCGCCCCAGTCCGCCGGCACATGCGTTGGCGCGAGCGCCAGTTTGTCATGCGCCCAGTCTTTGGAAAGATGCAATTTGCCGGTTGCAATCACATTTCCGTAGACAGTTTTTTCGTTGCGGAGGTCCGGCTCACCGAGCGCTTTGAACCAACCCTGTGCCGCGGCGGCTACAGGTTCTTTCGTGGTGGCTTGGCAAAGCACAAGTGCGCCATCTTCCGCGCCCAATACGCTCAGTGTTTCAGCAAGAAGCGATGACGCGACTTGGTCGAGCGTGGGTGCGGTACGCCACAAACTTGCCATTCGTCGCAACATGGCGAGTTCCGCCGTAAAATGCCGATTCTCGTTTGCCAACTGCAGACGATCCAATGCGAGTGAAACGGTTTGCGCGAAGAAGGATAACGCGGTGGCATACTCTGGCTCGACGCGTGCGGACACCAACAGGAGCAAACCAAAATTGGTCGTTCCCCGCGTGAGCGGCAATACCCAGGTTGTGTGTCGTTGCGTGTGCGCGCTGAACCAATCCGCCAACGGTTTGGTTTCACTTTGCAACGCCGTTGTGATCCGTGCGAGCCACTCTGAATCGGCAACAACTTGGCTCTGGGATGTAAGGGGAAACGCTTGGAGGATTGAGGCGGGGAGCGAAAGCAACGGTTCGCGTTCACCAAAGTTCGCGCCAAATTCGGCTTGGTGCATTGCGCTCATTGCCGTGTAGATGTGTTTCCACTCGCCGGTCGGCGTTTGGTGTAGCGCAAAGGCAAATTGTCCCAGGGCTTGCAGTTCGCCGCAGGCTGCCCGCAGCACAAAGGTCTCGTCGGGTTGCGTCTGGCAGCGTTCAATCGCGCGATTCAAGTGCGCGAATGCCTCGGCGCGTTGTTGCGTCCGTTCGAAAAATTGCGCGTTCTCGATTGCAACAGTCGCGTGTTGCGCAAAGCGTTCCAACGTGCGCAGGTCGGCATCGGAAAATTTACGCAGGGGATCCGTGTGATTGACAACGAGCACACCGAACACACCCGCGCTATTTTTTAGCGGCACAGCGGCAACCGCGCCGGCTGAAAATTGGGTTTCGGCATCGCGCACCGACAACAAGGGATAATTATCCAACATGGCGGGCAAGCGGGTTTGCAACACTTTGGCAATCACGGTTCGATCCGTCGCCAGGGGCGTCTGGGGTGCCGGCTCTAAATTTTCGCGCGAGACGCGCCAAGCCCAATCCTGACCATGCGTTTCCGAAAGATACAAACTACCACTCACAGCCCCCACCAATGCCATCGCGCGCTGAACCAGGATGGGTAGCAAGGTCGGCACCGGTTGCCGCGCCACTTGATCGCGCGTGGTCTCGTACAACGCCGCCAGCATGTCACTGCGCTGACGCGTTTCGTCTTCCGATTGTTTGCGCGCCGAAATATCTGCGGCGGCGCCGTCGTACCCGATCAAGCGACCCTGCTTGTCGCGCGCGGCGCGGATGTCGGTATGCACCCATAGCGTCAAGCCGTCGTACCGCCGCCAGGCAACGTCCAGACTATATTCGCCGGCGCGCTCGATCCGCAGATAACAGTCCTGTCGCGCCCGTTGATCCACATACAACGTCGCGAGGTCAACCGCGCGCAACGCCTCACGACTGGGATACCCCAGCATTTGGACGAGCGCCGGGTTGACATCCAGGATGCGTCCTTGGGCATCGGTGCGATAAACCCCGAGCGGTAAATGCTCGAAAATAGCGCGCTGATCTTCCAAGTGCACGCGTAATTTGGCGCGGGTTTGCTCCAACGTGTACGCGCTCCACCACACCGCCACAGCAAACATTCCCAAGCCCAACAGCGCCGGGTAATTGTAGTTGGCTAAGGCGTGTTGCATCCAGCCCACTCCGGTATGCGTGGCAATCACACCGACCATAAATACAAAGGTGACGGTGGGCGGTAACACAAAACCGGCAACCAGGAGCCCCAACGCATAGACCACCGTCAGTTGATCGAGTGCGGAAAACGGTAGCCACAACAAACTGCCTTCCGCCGCCAGCAACAAGAACCCGCCCGCCGCGATGCGTGTTTGCCCCACCCAGTTGAGCCAGCTCAACGCGCCCAAAAAGCCGAGACTAGCCAGCGTCGGCAGGATATAAAATCCGCGCGCGGTATTCCCGGCGAAAAAATACGCTGCGTGAAAAAAGAGTAAAACACCCAGGTACACAGCGAGTAACCCAATACACGCCGCCAAAATCCGGCGGCGCATTTCCGATTCTACGTTTCGATCATCCATAGTCCGCGCTCCTCACCAATTGCTATCTCTAGAGTAAGTCAAGCCCAAACCCGGATCAATAGTACCGACGCACTTTTTCATTCCAATTACGTGACAAACCGCTTCGCAACCCCGCGCCCGTCAGTAATTTGCCAAGATATTTTTTTTGTGGTATATTTCGCACTGTCAACGGGCGGTTAGCTCAGTTTGGTTAGAGCGCAGCGTTGACATCGCTGAGGTCATAGGTTCGACTCCTATACCGCCCACTCGCAGTAAAACCAT